>JAQBUE010000114.1 GCA_027624045.1 Acidobacteriota bacterium | reverse complement strand
CCCATTGCCATAGAACAAGTTTATCGACTCTTGTTTCAATGTGGGACTTCCACCACAGGCTGCTATGGCAGCTTCGCCGCCAAGGTTGACCGGTTGCGCTTGATCCGCTGGGTGACGCTGTTCTTTATCTCGCACCTGGCGATCTTTTACCTACTGGGAGTGGCGGGTGTTCATATCGGCGTTGCGTTTTTCCTGTGGGTGGGTATCTTTAACATTTTGGTGATCGCTCAGTTCTGGGCGTTTGCTAATGATGTCTTCAGCGAGGACCAAGGAAAACGGCTGTTTCCGATGGTTGGGGTGGGAAGCTCGTTGGGCGCCTGGATCGGGTCGATGACCGCGGGGCGACTCTTCGACATCTTCGAGCCGGCGCAAGCGCCGTATCTGATGATGCTCGTCGCGGGGGCCGTGCTGGGCGTGTGCATCATCGTCACCCAGGTTGTGAACCGCCGCGAGGCTTTACGCGCCGCCGGCCGCCAAGCGGAAGCCGCGAAACCGCTAGGCAAGGAGGGCGGTTTCAAGCTCATCTTGAAGCAGCGCTACCTGCTGCTGATCGCGATTTTTATCTTCCTGCTGAATGGCGTTAACACCACTGGCGAGTTCATCCTCGGAAAACTCGTAACCGCACAGGCCGTCGCCGCCGTCGGTGATGTGGCGGACGCGTCGGTGCGGATCAAGCAGTACATCGGATCGTTCTACGGCGACTTCTTCAGTTGGGTGAATCTGCTGGGCTTCCTGTTCCAGTTGGTGCTCGTTTCGAGGATCTTCAAGTACATCGGCGTGCGCGGGGCGATGTTCATCCTGCCGTGTATCGCGCTGGGCAGCTATGGACTACTGATCTTCATGCCGGTGCTAGGGATCGTGCGCATTGCCAAGATCATGGAGAACAGCACGGACTACTCGATTCAGAACACGGCGCGGCACGCCTTGTTCCTGCCGACAAGCCGCGAGGCGAAGTACAAAGCGAAGGCGGCCATCGATACGTTCTTCTGGCGTATGGGAGATCTGTTCCAGGCGCTCGTTGTTTTCGTCGGCGTGCAGTTGGCGTTCGAGATCCAGCACTTCGCGATGGTCAACGTCGTACTGGTCGCGATATGGCTCTGCGTGGTCGTCGCGATCAATCGCGAACACCGTAAGATCAGCCACGATACGCCTGAACCACTCGCGAAAGCCGCCTAAACTTTTTGTGAGTGGAGCGCTCCGCCGGGGTGTTGCCAGCCGCGCTTGCCGCCGATAGACTTCAATGGCGGGGCTTTGGTTTGCGCGGGAATTGCTGGACGGCGCGGCGTGGGAAATGGACTGCTCACGGTGTCGCGGCGCTGCCCGGTTGGTCTGGGCCAAGCGGCTCGCCGTCGAGGTGATAAGGTAGGTAATTTAGGGCTTATTGACGCCCTGAGCCTCTCCACGGAAACTTCAAGCACGCTTCCTTTGATCGGGAGGATCAACCGATCCTCTCTCCAGGCGGCTGTCTCCCCCTACGAATATGCGACGACTTATCTGGTTGCTGGCCCTTCTTGTATTTATGATCGCCCTGCTGACTCTGGCGTCACAGCAGAGCCACGGGGAGGGCGATGGCGGCCATGCCGGCATCTACCCGTTTCTTTTCGCCATGACGATTGTGCTGCTCGCGGCCAAGATCGGCGGTGAGGTATTCGAGACGCTCGGGCAGCCGGCGGTGTTGGGGGAACTGGTCTTCGGCGTGGTTCTGGGCAATCTTTATCTGCTCGGGTTGACGGGACTGCAAGGGTTTCAGCACGACGCCAGTCTTGCTCTGGTGGCCGAGATCGGGGTGATTCTGCTGTTGTTCGAAGTGGGCCTTGAGACGGATCTCGGTGAATTGGTTGAAGTCGGCATGACGGCCCTCGTCGTGGCTCTTTTGGGTGTGGTTGTGCCTGTCATTCTCGGCTACGGCGTTTCTCTCTACTTCCTGCCCGAGGTCGGCTGGTATGTCCACCTATTCGCCGGAGCCACGCTCGCTGCTACGAGTGTCGGCATTACGGCGCGGGTCTTGAAGGACATCAACAAGATGCAAACGAAGGAGGCGCGGATTATCCTGGGCGCCGCCGTCGTTGACGATGTTCTCGGGCTGATCATCCTCGCTGTCGCGAGTGGAATCATCAAATCGATCAGCGCCGGCGGTTCGAGCGCGATCGAGATCGGGCCGATTCTCATAATCATTGGCAAGTCGGTTCTGTTCCTGGCTGTGGCGGTCTTCGCCGGACGCTACATCGGGGGGACGATCCTGCAGCTCGGCGCGTCGGCGAAAGTGGGCGGCATGGCGGTTGTGTTGAGTATCTGCCATTGCTTCGCGCTGGCGGGCTTGGCGGAGTTCGTAGGGTTGGCGCCGATTGTGGGAGCGTTTGCGGCCGGGCTGGTTTTAAGGGAGGAACACTTCGAGGGCTACGAGCACGTGAATCCAGAGAAGTTCGAGGAGATCGTTTCGCCGGTCAGCATGATCTTCGTGCCGGTGTTCTTCGTTTTAATGGGCTTGAAGGTCGACCTGAAGCTGTTTACCGACGTAGGTGTCCTGAGCTTCGCGGCGGTCCTAAGCCTGGCGGCCATTGTCGGCAAACAGGTCTGCTCACTGGGCGTTCGTGAGAAGGGTCTGAATCGCTTGGCGATCGGTGTCGGTATGATTCCACGCGGTGAAGTGGGATTGATCTTCGCCGGGATCGGCTCTACGTTGATGGTGGCGGGCGAGCCGGTGTTCGACTCCGCGACGTTCTCCTCGATGGTCGTGATGGTGATGGTGACGACGCTCGCCACGCCGCCGATCTTGAAATACGTGTTCACGAAGGATGATTGAGGCTTGGTTAACTAGAACCCATCTGGCATAACCTACCCAGCTCGCCGGCATTTCTCCTCCCGTGGTCGGAGCGAGAACGGCGGTGAATGGCGGCCCGGATCGGGAGGATGTGTTGGCCCTTCATGATCGGCGGATCGGCCTTGCGTTACGCCCTACTCACATCAGCAGCCCGAGAGCCAAGAAAAAAACGGCCCCCAGAACGCCGGCGACTGGGAGCGTGGTGACCCAAGCCAGGAGTATCTGACCGATGGTATTCCAGTGACCCTGCCCGGTCACAGCGCCGATCCCAAACAGCGAGCCGCACGAGACATGAGTGGTGGATACGGGCATACCGAGGTTCGAGGCGGCAACCACAAGCAGGCCCGTTACCATGTTTGCCGTGAACCCTTGCCCTGCGTTCATGGCAGTGACCCGATGGGCCATGGTCTCGGCTACGCCTCGCGCACTGACCAGTCCGCCGACGGCAATCGCGAAGGCCACACCGACAACCGCGTTTGTGGTGGAAAGCGTCCCACCCAGCAGCAGCAAAGCGGCAATCTTTGGAGTGTCGTTCAGGCCGCGGGCGAAGCTCACGATTCCCGCACTGAGGTAGTGGGCGCCGTCCAGTAGAGTCCGTGCGTTAACTCCCATTAGTTCTCCGCTGTAGCGAACGCGGCACTCCGCTTGTGTGCCGACTTGTAGCACTGGTAGAGAAACCGCACTAAGGGCTTGCGCCGAGCCCGGAGTCCCTGGAACCACGCCCACAATCTGGTCGCCCACGCAGACGCAAGTTTCTTGTTCGACCCCCATCCGGGTGCGCGCGAAACGTGCCAGCGGGTAGAGGGTGTAACTGAGTGCTATGGCGATGAATGGACTCGTCAACAATGGGAGAAGAAACCCACTGCCCAGCTTCGAGAAGCTCACACCGGCCGGAGACGCCAAGCATCCCGCGCCGACGAGCGCGCCGACGAGGGCGTGAGTCGTCGAGACCGGAAAGCCGAGTCGGGTCGCTAGCATGACCGTGAGACCAGCCGACAGAGCGACCGCGAGGGGGAAAACCGGATTCGAGATGACATCGGGAGGTACAAGACCCTTCCCGGAGAACGCGGCGAGAAGTCCTCCCGCGAGGATGAGAGCTGCGACCGAACCGAGTGCCGTTGTCACCGTCGCCCACAGAAGCGCTCTCCGATACGACGCGGTCCGACTGCCCAGCAGGGTTGCGACGCCTTTGAAGTTGTCGTTCGCACCGTTGGCGTACGCAAGAAACAAACCAGTTGTAAAGATCAGGATCAGTGTCAATTCGTCCCCGTGGGCGGGCCACGGATGCCCAGGACTCCAGGCGGGCCTCACTTGGAAGGTTCGTCGCAGCGCCGCGTGAGTTACGGTACCAGGTCCGCCAACAGGACGGTTACGGACCCACTCAAGGGGCCATTTGATGCTGCGTCGGCTAACCGAGTTCCAATATAAACCCCATAGCGGGTCGCCTATCCCTGTGTTGAGGCGGCAGGGGCCTGCAAGCTGCTCGTCTGTTTCGCCGTTGGCCGCCGCCAACGCGCCCAAGCCCAAATAAGCACCGGTAGAGTGAACTCCGCCGCCACGAACCAAGGGTCTTCTTGCATCGAGAGATAGACGTGGTACGACAGGAAGACCGAGCCCGAGAGGGCCAGCCAGAAGGCTGCCCGCGTCAGGGCCGCAAAGGGTATGATCCACGTCAGATACCACGGGGCGAGCATTGGAGTGCATAGCAGAAACACTCCGAAAAGCCACAAGCCCGTTCGGATAAGGTAGTCGAGCGATCCATCGTCTTTGCGATAGAGCCAGATCGAGAATGCGCCTACAGCGACCAGAGGAAACAGGATCTCTGTTGGCCGGTGGATCGGTAGCAGTCTAGCCAGGGCGGGATTGAACGACCACTCCGCGGCGTAGGCGTGCATGCCGCCGGGAGGATCAATTGCGATCAGGCCCAACGCAACGAGCGGGGCTACGGCCCCGGCCCATCCCCAACGGCGGAAAAGCGCCGGCACGAAAAGCAGTGGCGTTGGCTTGACGAGCGCCGCCAACGCCATGAGTCCCGAAGCCCTTCCTTTCGACATGCTGCAAAGGGCCGCCAGAACAAAGAACACGAGAACCGCGTCCAGGTGTGCCGATCCGGCGAACTCCTTGATCACCAACGGATTCCAACCATACGCGACCAAAGGGAAATCATCGCTGGCGAGCCGGCGGCAGAGCAGTGCCAGCAGCCAGAGCGCTCCCATATCGAACGCCAACATCAAGAGCTTGAAGACGACGACGCTGCCGGGCCGTAAAACGTGAGAAAGCGCGAATACCGCCTGCGCCGTGTAGGGGTAGGGCGAAGCGTGTTCTCGATAGCCGATGTTGTCGTAGATCTTACCCCACACTGGATCCGGGTACAGCCGTTGGTGCAGGCTGGGATCCTGGATTTCCAGTTCGTACTCTTCGAGGTCTTGAGGGGGTGTTGTGAGAGGGTTTATGCCCGCGAACCAGGTGTGGCCCTCCCAAAGATACCGCCAGATATCATCGTCGTAGAGCAGGAGCCGGCGGAAGGAGCCGGTTTCCGTGTCGAAACCGGCGGGGAGAAGCAGTAGCCGAAACGCCAAGGCGGCGGCGAAGATGAGACGCCTAGTGGGGGGGGGGCGCGCGATTCGCCAGTGCAAGCGCCGCCGCCCACAGCAGAGCCAGGGTCGAGAACAGTCCCAGGTAGAGGTAAAGGTCGTCCGGCGAATGATCGGAATGAACAAAGACCGACGCCGCGCCGTAGCCGATGGCCGAGAGCACACAGATCGTCGCGTACGCAAAGACCCGCGGCCTCGGGGTCACGTCTGGCTCTTTTTCTTTTCCTTCTTAACCTTCACTTCGATCACGCGGCCGTCGTCGGTACAGAATCTGATCTTCGCGGGGGCGCTATCGGGTATCTTCGACAGGCCGTTGGTTTTGAGTTCATCTTTCTTCAAGCCTGGGATTCGATACGCCGTTTCGGAGTCCACTCGCATGGCGACGGCCTCGTCCCCTCCCTTTGGCAGGAAAGTGAATTGGCTCCCCGCGGTGTTGATCGATTCAATGGTCCCATCGAGCAGCGCCGTGGGGCAACCGTTGGGGCCCGGCTCGCCGGAAATACCGCCGCGCGGCAGCTTGACGGAAGCCGTCGCGATCGCGAGCGACAGACCTACTAACACGAGGGCTGCTTGGGTCAAAGTCCGTTTCATGATTTTCTCCAGATCGAGATAGTTAGGGTAGCGCGACCCCTGGTAGGAACCGCGTATTGGCTGGGTTCGTGTTGCCGTCCGGCGACAACGCACCCGTTGAATCTTGTATTCGTCCGACGCTACGGTTTGGTTACGGGGGCCAACTCACCCGCCGAGCCAGCCGCCTGAAAGGTCGGATCCCTCCGCAACGGCCGGATGGCGCCGTCATCGCCGCCTGCCGCGACATTCCGAACCCGCCTGCTCCCCCTCCCAATCCGCGGTCAAGGCCGCCCACATAATGTATTGCGACGGGGTGCACGTGGCCGGCTACTTGCGTTGCTCAATGCCTAGGGCGGTGAGGTTGTTGACCACGCTTTCGGTGTAGGCGTTGACTTCTTCGTCGGTGAGACTTTCGTTCGGTTTCCGCCAGACCGTGCGCAGCAGCAAGCTGTAGCGCCCGGCGGGGACTTGCTTGCCTCGGAAGATTTCCCGCGGCTCGATCGAGACGAGATGCTCAGGCTTGCCGACAGCGCTGGAGATCGTGGCGAAGGGTGTGCCTTCAGGAACCAGCAGGGACAGATCGCGGTGTACCGCGGGAACCTTCGGCAACGGCTCGAAGCACGTTTCTCTTACAGACGCGGCGAAGAGCGGGTCGAGCAGAAGTTCGGCAAGCCAGAGCGGCTGACGGAATTTCTCTTCGGGGAGCGATTCGGGATCGATCTCGCCCAGGAATCCGAGCGTTTTCGTGCCGTTGCTGATGCGCGCCGCCGCGCCCTCGCGATAGTAGGCCGGTATGCCCTCGGTGTCGTAGCTAATATCAGCCGGGAAGGTATCTAGCAAAGCGGCAACATCGGCCTTCAGATGATAGAAGTCGAGCGCTTGGCCGGGATCGCCCAGCGATGCCGGCCGCGCCGCGCCGCTTGCCCCCATCGTGAGGATGGCGGGTTCGTCGTGGCCGCTGTCGGTGGCGCGATAGAGTCTGCCGATTTCGAAGAGCCGGACGTTGTGCTCCCCGCGGTTTAGATTCCATGCGAGGCAGCGGAGCATGGCGGGGACAGCTGAATTGCGCATGCAATCCTGCAACTCGGTGAGCGGGTTTTTCAAAGGCGCCACTTGCCAACGGCCGAAGCGAGCCGCTTCGCGTGAGTCCATGAACGATAGCGCTACGGTTTCGCTATAGCCCAGCGAGTGCGCGATCGAGCGCAGGGCGCCGGCGGCACGGCGGTCGGGGGGATCTTCGGGGGGGACGCCCGCTTTCGGCAGGGTGTTGGCGACGCGGTCGTAGCCGTAGATGCGGATCAGCTCTTCGATGAGGTCGATTTCGCGTTCGACATCGAGACGAGCCGTGGGCGGAATAACTTCCCAGTCATCGGCAGCCCGTGTGACACGGAAACCGAGGGCGTTAAGAATGCGTTCCACCTCGGCAGCGGGAATAGAGACGCCAAGTAGCTGATCGAGCCGCGCGCGGCGCAGGCTGATAGCCGCGCGATCGGCGGGCGACGGGTAGATGTCGATAACGCCCTTGAGAACCGTGCCGCCGGCGAGTTCGGCCAGCAGCGCCGCGATACGGTCGGCGGCGGGGACGGTCGCGCCCACATCGGCACCGCGCTCGAAACGATGAGAGGCTTCGGTGTGCATGCCGAAGCCGCGGGCGGTCTTGCGGACCGAGCTTGGCTGGAACCAGGCGCTTTCGATCAAGACGCTACGGGTTTTGGCGGAGATCTCGGTATCGAGTCCGCCCATCACACCGGCGAGGGCAACAGGTCGTGCGGCGTCGGCGATCACAAGGTGTTCGTCGCTGAGTTTGCGATCGACGCCATCAAGGGTTTGGAGGCTTTCGCCGGGCAGGGCGGTGCGGACGATGATTTGGTTCCCGGCGAGCAAGTCGAGGTCGAAGGCGTGCGTCGGCTGGCCGGTTTCGAGCAGGACGTAGTTGGTGATGTCGGCGATGTTATTGATGGCGCGAATGCCGCACAGCTCCAGGCGCTTTGCCATCCACTCCGGCGAGGGCTTCACTTCCACGTCGACAACCACACGGCCCGCATAACGCGTACACAGCTTGGGGTCAACGATCTCGATGGCGGCGCGCGTGGCAGCGGCTGGTTCCTGCTCGGGGACCTTGACGACGGGCGGCTTGAGTGGCCGATCGCAGACGGCGGCGATCTCGCGCGCCACGCCAAGGTGATTCATGGCGTCGGGACGGTTGGCGGTGATCTCAACTTCGTAGATGAACTCGCCGTCCTGTTCGAAGATCTCGTCGACGGTGAGGCCGGCCATCGTTATCTTGTCGGCCAGCTCCTGGGAAGTTTCCGGGATGTCGACATAGTCCTTCAGCCAACTGTAGAGGATGCGCATTAGGAAAACGGGCTCAGGAGAACTGCCTCAGGAAGCGGACATCCCCCTGAAAGAGAAGTTGAATATCAGTGATGTTGTACTTGAGCATCGCGAAACGGTCGACGCCCAGCCCGAAGGCGAAGCCGGAGTACTCTTCCGGGTCGTAACCCACGTGGCGGAAGACGCCCGGGTCGATCATGCCGCAGCCGAGGACTTCAATGAAACCCCGGCCCTCCCAGTAGATGTCGACCTCGGCGCTCGGCTCGGTGAACGGGAAGAAGCTGGGACGGAAGCGGATGCGCGTGTCTTGTCCGAAGAAGCGGCGCAAGAAGTAGTCGAGGGTACCCTTCAGATCGCTGAACGTGATGTCGCGATCGACAGCGAAGCCCTCGATCTGATGGAACATTGGGCTATGCGTCGAATCGGCCTTGTCGTTGCGATAAACCTTGCCGGGGACGAGATAGCGCAAGGGCGGCTTGGCGGCCTCCATGATGCGGATCTGGTTCGGTGAAGTGTGGGTGCGCAGCAACGAGCCGTCTTTGAGGAATAGCGTATCCATCTCATCGACGGCGGGGTGGTCGGCGGGAAAGTTCAGTGCTTCGAAATTGTAGTAGAAGCTCTCGATTTCCGGGCCCTCGGCAACTGAATAGCCGAGCCCGTGGAAGATATGCTGGATTTCATCGGAAACGAGCTGGAGCGGATGGGGCGAGCCGATCAGGCGCGGCGGGCCGGGCAGCGTGACGTCGACGGAAACGTCGGGTGATCCGATCGCTTCAGCACTGGGAATGCCGGTCGGCCCGATATATTGGCCTAACTTGGCGTCGTCAAGACCTGCTTCCACGTACTTCTTTGTTTCGTTCTGAAGCCGGCCGACCAGGGGTTTGATCTCGCGCGGGGCCTTCTTCAGCCAGTGGTCGTTGGTGCGGGTGAGAAGGCCGTTCTTGCGACCTGCCCAACGGTCACGAAAGGCCCGAAGTTGATCGTCCGTTGTGACAGCGTTTATCTCGGCGTCAAACGACGAACGCAACTCACCGTACAGGCCCTCTACGGTGTCTCCGCCGGCCAGTAGTGTGTCGAGATCCTGGGAGGTTTTTTCGTCGATCGCCATCCAACGAA
The DNA here is from genome assembly GCA_027624045.1 of Acidobacteriota bacterium. GTDB lineage: Bacteria > Acidobacteriota > Terriglobia > Bryobacterales > UBA6623 > JAPPLB01. The sequence continues at coordinate 7,836 of JAQBUE010000114.1, read as the reverse complement.
CCCCCGGCCTATTCCGCGGCCGGAGCCTCGGGGACAGGCTTTGCTGCGATCGCCTTCTTTGCCGTTTCCACCAACTGCGTGAATCCAGGCGCGTCGTGGACAGCTATCTCGGCGAGCATCTTGCGATTCAAGTCGATGCCGGCCAGCTTGAGACCGTGGATAAGGCGGCTGTAGGAAAGCCCGTTACTGCGGGAGGCGGCGGCGACACGAATGATCCAGAGACCGCGGAAATCGCGCTTCTTGAGGCGGCGGCCGATGTACGCGAACTTTTGTCCGCGTTCGACCGCTTCCTTGGCGTAGCGGAAAAGCTTACTTTTACGCTGGTAGTAGCCTTTAGCGGCTGCGAGAATCTTCTTACGTCGGTTGCGGCGTTTAGAGCCGCGTTTTACTCGGGGCACGGTTTCCTCCTCCGGCGAATCGCCTTTTAGAATCGGCGGGCCGTTATGGTAGTGGTGGCAACGCAGGCACGTGCCTGTGGCTCTGCTCGCTCACCGAAAAAAAAGTCTGCTTTAGACGGAGATCATGCCCCTGATGGCCTTCAACATCGTGGTGCTAACCAGGGTGCTATGCCGAAGCTTGCGCTTCCGCTTGCGGGTTTTCTTGGTCAGGATATGGCTCTTCATCGAGTGGTTGCGTTTCACTTTGCCGCTTCCGGTCAGTTTGAAGCGCTTGCACGCCCCTCGATGTGATTTCTGCTTCGGCATGATGTCACCTGTGAACCCGCTCGGCGCGGGCGCATTTCCTTTAGTTGCTTCTTCCTTGCCCGTGCATGGCTCTACTGCCTGCCACGCAAAGGTCAATCTTCCTGAAATAGGGAGAAGGTTAAAGCGGACCTAACGGGTCCATGACTGAAGGATCAGTATAGCATCGGTCATCGGGGATATTTCGGCGGCTGGGAACGGCCCCGTTGTCATCATCCGAGACAGCGGGTTTCCGCCGCGCCTCGGTGCTCAGATTCGGCAGTGCATGGAGAATGCTGCTTGTCCAACGATCCCGAACGTAGCTTTGATGACGCCCTAGTGGTACTATTCACGAACCACTGGGCGATTGTCGAAAGGCTTGATGAAGATGGTGCCTGCCTCGGCTGGCCTCAAGGACTACGGACTGCGCCTTGCTAATTTCCACGACATAGGAGATGCAGATGGGTGACTCAGTTGAATGGCCGAAAAAGACGCGTGAGTTTCGTTGTGCTGTCTTCGATTCCACCTACTGGAACGATTTCGATTTCCGCGACGACGACATCATTATTTCGACATACGCCAAGGCCGGCACGACCTGGGTCCAACAGATCATTGCCCAGTTCGTCTTCAATGGAGAGACGGAAGGCATGCCGGTAGGTGAGATATCTCCGTGGCTCGATTTTCGTCTGCCGCCACTCGAAGTTAAATTGCCGGCCATCTTGGCGCGGAAGCACAGGCGTTTCCTCAAGACGCATCTACCAGTGGACGCGCTCGTCTTTTCCCCGAAAGCGAAGTACATCTATATCGCCCGCGACGGACGTGATGTCGCGTGGAGCTGCTACAACCATCACTACTATTTGAACGACATCGTCTACGACGGACTAAAGGCTCTGCCGTATCTAGGCCCGCATTGGGAGCGGCCGCGCACGAATAACCTCAGGGAATACTATCTCGACTGGTTTAACGGAGACGGCCCGTGGTGGCCGTTTTGGGAAAACATTCGGACCTGGTGGGAGATTCGCGACCTGCCGAACGTTCATCTTGTCCATTACCAGAATCTCAATGACGACATGGAAGGCGGCATGCGCGAGATGGCTGCGTTCTTGGATTTTGAGATCGACGAGAGCAAGTGGGATCTCATGGTCGAGCACCGCGGCTTCGACTACATGAAGGACAACGCGACCTTGAGTACCCCGCTCGGCGGCGCAATCTTCGACGGCGGCGCCAAGGTGTTCATCAACAAAGGCGTCAACGGTCGCTGGCGCGACACGCTGATTCAGGAAGATAACGAAGCCTATGAAACGCGGGCCCGCGAAGAACTCGGAGCGGACTGCGCGCACTGGCTCGCAACGGGTGAGTGTTCAGGGAAATAGTTTCGTCGTGACGCCGGAGTCGCTCGCGCACGGCCTTGAATCTCGGTTCGTCTGCTAGAACGCAAAACGTAGTAAGAAGCGGAACGTTCGGCCCTCGTTCAGTGTGTTGGTGATCCGCCCGAAGTTGGGGGAGCTGAGAGTCGATCCCGGTGAGGCGAACTGCGGGCTGTTGAAGAAATTGATCGACTCGGCGCGAAACATGAAGGCCTTCTCGGCGCTGATGCGCCAAGTGCGTGAGAGTGATGCGTTGATGTTGTTGACGCCGTCCTTACTGAACGTGTTGCGGCCGATGTTGCCCCGCGCCTCGCCGATTGACATGAAGGCGAACGCGGAGAACGGCAGACGGGCGGCGGATGTGTCAGGGTTGTCGATTGTTCGTCCGAGAATAGTGGGTTCGATGATGTGAACCCTGTCGCCGGAGTCTCCGTCGACGTTACCCAGGCCCGGTGAGTCGGACCCAGCTTCGATCGTAAACGGCGTCCCGCTCTTGAGCAGCGCCACAGCCGACAGGTTCCATTCACCAAAGGCGTGCCGGAACCAGGGATGCCAAGTCGTTGGGGCGGGCGTTACATAGGTGATGCGTGACAGGAAGGCGTGTGTCTGGTGAAAGTCGCTGATGCCGCGTAGGTCTTCGTGAAGCAGGAACTCCGACTGATTCCGGGAAGTCTGATTCGCAACGAAGGTTCCCGTGTTCGTATAGCCGGCGCCAAGGTCGATGGCCTTGCTGAACCAATAGGAGGTGTCGACGCTGAGGCCGTTCCAGTTCGGCATGATCAGCGTGGCGCGAGCCGCATCGAAGTAACCACGCGAGGCATTGATGATCTTACGAATGTCGAAGTGCTCCTCGTCGGGGCGGCGGTCGTTGATGGTGGCCGTCGTCATTTGTGAGAGGTCGTCGACGGCCTGGGCGCGGTTGGTGTACCAGCGGAAAAAGAGCTTCTGTGAGCGGCTTCCGAGGTAGCCCAACTGAAGCTGGATACGGTTCGAGAGCGACGGCTCCCACGAGAAGTTGTACTGGTGGGAGTAGGGTGCGACGAGGCCGGGCGCGTTCACGAAGATGGTCGCCCGGTCGTTGGGGTTAAAGTCATCGATCGTCAGCCCGCGGAGGGGATCGACCAGATCCGGATTGGCGACGACCAGTTTGAAGGTCGACGGGGGATTGAACCGGACCTGCTGATACGTTGCCGGCGCCACCTCCGCATAATGCAAGCCGTAGGCGGCCCGCATGACACCCAGCCGTCCGGGAAGATTGTAGGCAAGCCCGAAATGGCCGCCGACGTTGTTGCAGTCGCAGCCAATGCCGACATCGGTCAGGCCATTGACTTCGGTCGGCGCGGCGTTGGGTTCGTAGCGGATGGCGACATTCAGCGTGAAGTTAGATGACACGCGCCATTCGTCTCCCGCGAAATAATGCAGCCGCCAGTCACGGAAGCCGCGTTCGTTCAAGCCCACGGCTCCGGAGTAGCGCGTCGGAATACCGAGACGCAGATTCGTGATTCCGTCTCGGCCGAAGTCGGCTTGAAACGACATCACACCGCGGTGGCTGTTCGTTTCCATGCTGTTGAATTGCCGCCGCTGGAGATCGAAACCGAACGTCAGGTTGTGCTGGCGGCGGACATGACGAACGCGCCCGGCGTAGCGGAACTCATTCACGGCGCGGTCGATCGGTATGTCGGACCCGGGACCGAGTCGTTCAAAGATATTGCTGAAGCTATAGTCGGTCGGAAGAGCGCCATCGGCCGGTACGAGCAGGGAGCCTGCGCGATCGAGTCCCACGGTGAAATCGGTAATTGTGGCGGGCGTCCAGGTGCGGTTCCAGCCGATGCGAGCCCGATGGCTGCGAATCATCGTATTCGGATTCTGACCCTGGACAAGTTGAAACGCGTCGACCCGCTGCGAGGTGAGCCGGTGCTGCAGGAAGAGCCTGTCGCGGGGGCTCAGATCTTGTGTGAATTGGGACCCGATTGTATCTGTATTGATGGCTTGCGGCGCGTTAGTATTGAGCGCGCGCGGGTCGATGTCGGTGCGATTGGGAGCCTCTCGGGGATAGGCGTCGAGAATGCGCTGGACGAGAGCCCGCGTCGCCGGGTCGTTGGTGCGGGTGTCGGGATGATCATTGAGCGGCGTCCGCTCATCGGGGCGGGGAACCAGGATGTTCCCGTTCACATTGCCGCGGGCTCGCTGCTGGCTGGCGTCGACGGCAAAAAAACCGCCCTCCCACAACGGCAGGCCAACGTTGAATCCGTAGTCGTTTTCGCGGGCGGGCAGAACATTGCCTACCTGGAAGAAAGACCGTGCCTGGAAAATGCTGTTCGTATGAGCTTCGTAGAAATTGCCATGGAAGCCCGAAGCCGTTGAGGCCGGGAGGTGCAACGGGGACGTCGGCGGGTTCCCGAACTCAGCTCCGAAGTATCCCCGCTCCGGCTTGAAATCAACGATTGTGGCGGTTGTACCGAGGCGAGTATTCAATTCGCGGAGCGCGTTGTTGTCGACCGCGTTGAATTGTACGTTCTCGTTCCGACGCCCTTCGCCGGAGTCGGTATCGGTCTGCCCGAGCAGGTTGAGGTCGAGCCGCTCTTCGGGGTCGCCGGTCGCTGGGACGATTGCCTCTTCGGAAGCATCGGTCGCCTTTTCAGTGGCGTCCGGCGGCTCCGACTGAGGGCCCTCAGCGGGACTTGTGTTCTGGGGGTGCGAAGCATCGGCGGCGCGCAGCGTTCCGAAGGGGGCCGTGACAAGAACGACCACCAAAACGGCGATCTTTAGCTTATTGAATCCCAAGTAGGACATTGCAATTGCAATACAGTTGCTTCCCGCTAGAACAAACGTCCCGGCACCGCGCGGCCATCCACCGCCGTGTCAAACACGGCCAGACGCGCCCGGCCTTCCGTCTTCGCCCGGTACATCGCCGCATCGGCGAACGCCACCAGATCCAGCGGCTCATCATAGCCGACTGTGCTCAACGCAATACCCACGCTCGCCGAAGTGAACACCGTCTTCGGCTCCAGCGCGAATGGCCCGTGCAAGCGATCGAGAATCCGTTGTGTAATAAGCTCGGCTTCAGCCTGGTCGCGGACGCCGTCCAGTAAGATGGTGAACTCGTCACCTCCCATCCGCGCCACAAAGTCATTCGGGCGCAGGCATGTCTCCAGCCGCTGCGCCACTGCCCGCAGCAGGGCATCGCCCGTTGCGTGCCCGAGGGTGTCGTTGAGGATCTTGAAGCGATCGAGATCCAGAAAAAGCACCGCGAAAGCATACGTCGAGTCGCGATGCGCCAAAGCGGCTACGCGGTTCAAGCGGCGCATGAATGAAGCGCGATTTGCCAAGCCGGTTAGCGCGTCCCGGAAGGCTTCGCGGCGGTCTGATACGTCGAAAGAGAAAACGCGAACCGTGTCGTTTGCCGGCCCATACGCGATGTGCTGCTCGAAAAGATCTCTTCCCACCAAGACTTCACGCGTCAGATTTCTCTCGCGGCCGGTTTGCAAGCGCTCGACCAGCGCCGGCAGATCTTTCAAGAGCGGATGCGCCGCGCCCAGCACGAGCAGGTCGGGGAACACCCGCTCCGCTGCCGCATTCATGAAGGTAACGTGTCCAGCCAAGTCCGCCTCGACAATCGGGTGAGGACTCTCCTCGGCGATAAACTCGATCCGCGCCAACTTTCGGTTCGCTTCGACCAACCCGGTGCGGTCCCACAGCAGCAACCAGACCTGACTGCCGTCCGCGAGGGGCGGCGGGACGCTGACAATTTTCAGAGCAAGTTTCTTATGACTCTTCGTGAGGCCGGTTGCGTCGAGTTTGGATCCGAAATCAGGAAGCAGAGATGCGGGCCTTGACGCCTGATGACCCTCTTCGGGCGCGGGGAACTGAATCAAGTCGTCCAGGCAAAGGCTGGATAACTCCGCGGTCGTGTATCCGAATAGTTCCGGCGCATGAGCGTCAACGCCGACGATGCGGCCATCCAGATGGATGGAAAGGACGGCATCCGCCGCCTCCCCCAACGCCTGGGCGCAACGCTGCTCCAGTTCGGCGCGCTGTTGATGTGCCCTCTGCCAATTTCTCCGCAGCGTTCCGATGGCAGCCGTCAGGCCCAACGCCGACACGAGCGCGGCAACGACAAGCCCGCCCAACAGCCAGGGCGGCGCGGTTCCCACGAGCTTCGCGGAGACCGCCGCGACCACGATCAACGCCAGCGCGGCCGGGCCCACCTGAAGCCACAACTCAGACAACGGCCGTCCGCCCGATAGAGTAGGACGGCGATCATCTCCCCGGCTCACATGGCCTCCGTGGGTCGGCGTGTTCATCCGCTCTTATCGTATCTCTCGTCGCTTGGCTCAATCTAGAATCGCCGCGCGGACAAGTTTTACGAAGCGTTCAGGCAGGGCGGCAATGCCGGGGCCACGGCTCTGTCCAAAGATCAAAACGATCAGTTCTTCGCTAGGCGAGACGAGCGCAAACGTCCCATCGGACCCGCCATGGCCCCAAGAACCATCAGGGTTTCCGAACCATCCAAACCCGTAGCGCCCGGCCGGATCGTCGCCGTGCTCGGAGTGAGGCGCGGCGGTCCATCCGGCTGCGATACTCTCGCTCTTGAGAAGACGCGTGCCTTCTAGTTCTCCGCCGTTGCGCCACATCTCACAAAAGCGGACATAGTCGACCGCTGTCGAGATCATTCCGCCGGAGGCACGCACAAAAGGATAGTCGGGTTTATCGCCCGGTTTCCATTCGACCTTCCAATTGCCGCCTTCATCGCGAGAGTAGACGGTCGACATGCGGTCCAGAGGCGCCCGCGACTCGTGATTCAAGCTGTCCGTCATCCCGAGCGGCTGATAGATGCGCTCCGCTAGAAAGGTTTCCAATGGCTGGCCACCACGGATTTCGATGAGCGCGCCCAGCGTGTTGAAACCGGGATTATTGTAGGAGAAACTCGTTCCCGGCGGGACCTCGGCGCCGATGTCACCGAAACGGTCCACTTCTTTCTGGAGAGAGGTGTTTGGTAGCAGCGGGTCGAGAAAAATAGGTGCGATCCGCAAGCCGCTCGTATGGCTCAGTAGGTGCCGAACCTGAATCCAACCCGCGCGGTAGTTATCCCAAGAAGGCAAGTACTTACGGACATTGTCATTGACTGACAGTTTGCCGTCCTCCGCCAACATGAGAATCGCGGTGGCGATTACAGGCTTGGTGTTCGACGCCATCCGAAATAACGTGTCTTTTGCCATCGGGGTTTTTCTATCGAAATCCCGAAAGCCCACTGCTTCGTGCAGCACTATTTTGCCGCGCCGCGCCACCAGCAAAACCGCGCCTCGATGTTCATCAGCTTCGACAGCCCGCTGAAAGATTCCTGCCGCGCTTCGCAAAGTGTCGGAGGAAAGACCGACGGCTTCCGGCCGGGCGACGGGGAGGCCGGCAGCCACAAGCGCACCACCGGCAAGAGCCGCGCATAGCAGGCGGGGTAGCCAGCAAGAAGGATGTTTGACGCGGAGGCGACGCATAGTTGTTTCGGCTAGCGGGCTGTCCAGCATGGCGCTCTCTTCTCAAGGAACGCCGTCATACCTTCTTGGGCGTCGGCGGCTAGCGCATTCATGCTCATTACTTCTTTAGCGTAGGCGTAGGCTTTGGGTTGGTCGAGATCGATCTGGGTATAAAAAGCAGCTTTGCCGAGGCCAATAATCACACCGCTGGCTTGTGCGATCTCGGATGCCAATTCATGCGTTGTCTTCGTTAACAGCCTGTGGTGGAAGTCCCACATTGAAACAAGAGTCGATAAACTTGTTCTATGGCAATGGGAC
>JAQBUE010000113.1 GCA_027624045.1 Acidobacteriota bacterium | reverse complement strand
AGCCCGGCTGCCAGGGGAACGTTCTACTTTGCTCAATCAGGGGATCTTTCTAAATTGCGTTGACACTTCGCGGGGCACTTCGTCGAGCGCCGACGAAGCGACCGTGAAATACCACAGCAAGCCCGCCGCCGGCAGCAGTGCCCAAACGATTCGCGAAAACAAAAGGCATACCTGTATAAGGGCTCTATGCCAGCCCGTTCGCTAGATGGTGGTTCGCGAAGGCCAGATCTCAAAGCCGGCGTCGGCGAAGTGGCGGTCGAACGTGAAGGCTCTGCGAAGTCCCTGCCGCTTCATCGAAACGAACGAAATGCAATCAGTGAAGCTGACACGTTGGTTGGCAAACTTGCGAAAGAGCGCGACGGCCTGGAGTTCGTCTTCCGGGTCCGGCCGCAGGATGATGAGATTGTCCGAGGTGAGCAGACCGAGCGCCCGTTCGGCCGCAAAATCGTATGTCGTGCGGCGGGCGATCAGGGTGAAGGTCTCATCGAGAACGAAGTTCGTTGTGTAGCACTGCCAGTGGGAACGGGCGAGCCGCCGCCAAGCCCGCTGGGCTGAGCTGTGATACTGATCACGCTTGACGAAGCGTGCAAGCAGGGCGCCCGTGTCAACAAAGATCATTCGTCGTAAAGATACCGATCATGCTCCTGCGCTAGATCGGAGGGCGCGGGGCCTTCGTAGACCGCTGTATCCGCAAATAGGGGATCGGAGGCTCTGTTGCCGCCGGTCGGTTTGTTGAGCGTGGCCGTCAAGCATTCCCGAAGCAACTCGCCGAAAGAGATCCCGCGCTCGCGTGCGGCAAGCATGGCGCGAGCCTTGAGATCTTGCGGCAGCATGACGGTGGTTCGATGCATGTTATGTAAACATAATAACACCGCCATAATATTGCCGGGACGAAACAAGAGTGTTCGTCACTACCCCGACGGGTGCGTGCTAATCTGGATTTTTGCATCGCAGTAGGTGGCGGAAACGGGAGAATATGTCGAAACTCACTCATTTAGAAGGACTTGAAGTCCTTGACTCACGGGGCAATCCGACGGTGCAAGTAACGGCGACGCTGGCGAGCGGCGCGCGGGCATCGGCGCGGATCCCGTCCGGGGCTTCGACCGGAATGAACGAGGCTGTCGAGTTACGTGACAAGGACCCGAAGCGCTTCCTTGGCAAGGGTGTGCGCAAGGCCGTCGGGCACGTGAATAAAGACATCCTCAATGCGGTGAAGGGCTTCGACGCGAACGATCAGGCGCGCCTCGATGAAGAGTTGAAATCCCTCGACGGGACGGCCAACAAGGGTCGCATCGGCGCCAACGCGATCCTCGGCGTCTCACTCGCCGTCGCGCGGGCCATGGCTAACGAGAAGCAGGTTCCGTTGTACCGCCACCTGACGGACGCGGACTCCTACACGCTGCCAGTGCCGATGGTCAACGTGCTCAACGGCGGCGAGCACGCCGACAACAATGTCGATATCCAGGAGTTCATGCTTGTCCCCGCCGGTTTCAAGACATTTAGCGAGGCTCTGCGGGCCGTGACTGAGACATTTCATGCGCTGAAAGCGATCCTATCGAAGAAAGGCTACTCGACGGCTGTAGGGGATGAGGGTGGGTTCGCGCCGCGGCTGAAGTCAAACAAAGAGCCGATGCAGTTGCTCGTGCGGGCGATCGAGAAGGCCGGCTATAAGCCCGGCAAGCAGATCTGGATCGCGATCGACGCGGCGTCGAGCGAGTTCTACGAGAAGGGTGAGTATGTATTCTCGCAGTCCGATGGCAGCCGTAAGTCGTCGGCGCAGATGCGCAAGATGTGGGCGAGTTGGGCACAGAGCTACCCGCTGATCTCGGTCGAAGATGCGTTTTCGGAAGAAGATCACGCCGGTTGGCAGAAAGCAACGCCCAAGCTCGGGGATAAGATGCAGCTTGTCGGCGACGATCTGTTCGTAACGAATCCGGCGATCTTCAAGCAAGGAATCGCCGAAGGGCTCGCGAACTCGATCCTGATCAAGCTCAACCAGATTGGGACGCTGACCGAGACGCTGGAATGCATCGAGATCGCCAAAACGAACAAGTACACATACATCATTTCGCATCGTTCCGGCGAGACATCCGATACGACAATCGCTGATCTGGCGGTGGCCACGGCCAGCGGACAGATCAAGACCGGCTCGACGTGCCGCGGAGAACGAATCGCGAAGTACAACCGCCTGCTCGAGATCGAAGCAGAGCTGGGCGACAAGGCTGTTTACGCGGGCCGGTCCGCCTTCAAGCGCTGGCTGTAAGGTTCCGCCGCAGCCCCTAATCGCATGTTCGATTCGAGACCTCATCCCGTGGACTTGTGCCGAGATTCTCGCTTAGACTGACGGTAGTCTCGTTCCGAGGGGGACCTGCCGACCGATGATCCGAATGACCAAATTCCTGGCGCTCACGCTTGCGCTTTGCTTGCACGGCAGCGCCGTTCTGCGCGCCCAGGCCGATGACGATCAGCTCGTGGCTGACGTCCAGATGTTCACGGTGCTCACGGCCATCAATATGGCCGGGTATGACGTCGGACTCGGATCGCCGTCGGACCACCCGCTGCGGCGCGTTGTTCGCGAAGACCTTAAGGACTTCCAGGGATCGAGCCTGTACCGGCTGAAGAATCTCTATGAGCAGTTCAAGCTGGATGACCCGGCCGAGAATCTTGATCAATACGTTGCGTTCGCCCTGCTTTGCGGGGACGCGCCGACGTTTGAGCTGCACGCGCGCCTGCCGACGGATCTGCCGCCGGAGGTGCGGCGTATCCGGACGCTCAGTCCGATTCTGTCCGAGTTCTATCGCGAAGCGGAGATCGAGAAGTTGTGGGCCCGCTACCAGGGTGCCTACGACAACGAAATCGCGCGCTATCAGGAACCGCTGATCCAGATGCTGCTCGAGACGGGCTCCTACTTGCGCTTCTCACCAACGAGCCGCGAGATGCAGACTTTCAAAATCCACTTCTCGCTCATGGGCGCGCCGAATCAAGTGACATCGCGCAGCTACGGGGGCGTGGTTCGAGTCGTGCTGCAAGCTTCAAAGAAACTTCGCATGGATGAGATCCGTCAATCGTTTCTCATGCATCTGCTCGATCGACTGTCGATACGGAACGCGGAAGAGGTCGCGAAGAAGGAGACCCTGGCGCGCCTCGCGCTGTTCGCGCCGGCGCTCAGCGAGGCCTATAAGGAAAACTTTCAGTTGCTGCTATCGAAGTCGCTGGCGAACGCGGTCGAAGTCAGGCTGACCGATGTCCCCGGCGTCGAGAAACAGGCCCGTGTGGATCAGCACTTGAAAGAGGGCTTTATCCTGACGCCGTACTTCTTTGAGAAGCTGCCGGCCTTCGAAGCGCAGGCCGAGCCCTTTCCGAGTTACTACAAGGAACTGGTGCGCGAGCTGAACGTCAAACACGAAGTCGAGCGGCTGCAGGGTGTCGAATTTGTGCAAGCGGCTCCCAAGACAACCTCATCGCCGCCGATCGTCCCGAAAGTTTCAAAGCTCGACAAGCTCTTGAATCAGGCCGAGGGGCTGTTCCGGCTCGAGCAGTTGGAAGAAGCGCGGGTGAAGTTTGAGGAAGCGCTCTCGGAAGCCGGCGGAAAGAACGGGCAGGCCGAGTATGGGCTCGGACGCGTGGCGGCTTTTGACGGCGAGCCGGATCTCGCGCGCGAGCACTTTCTGCGATCCATCGACTCAGCGGAAGACACGTATCTGCGGGCCATGTCGCACATCTACATCGCCCGGATTGAGGATATCGTTGGCAACCGTGACCAGGCTCTCGAACACTACCAGTCAGCGCTCGATGTTGGCGACCCGTCGCCTCAGGTGAAGGGGCTCGCGGAAGGCGGGCTCAAGGAGCCCTTCGGCGGCGGCGACGATGGAGAGGATGAAGAGGATGAAGAAGTGGAGCCCCCCAACGACAGCCGTTGACGGATTGAGAAAAGCCGTTAGAATAGGGAGGCTTGAGGCCGTTCGGCGGCCTTGGCTACCAACAGGAGATTTGAATGATTCGTGCAAGATTGTGTTTTCTATTGATCGCGATGTCGGCGACGCCCCTGATGGCGCAAGACGCGCCGCGTCCGAGGTCTCAGGCAGAGGCGACTAGTATTAACGCTTGTGTGGGGGCGCCCGACATGGAGACGCGCCTCGATATGTGCCAGAACTTCTTGAACGCCCATCCCAAGAGCGACTTCCGAGAGATGGCGATGTGGATGGGATGCACCACGACGCCGCAAGTCCCTGTTGGTGGACTTCAGTACTGCGAGAAGCTCGTCGTCGAGTTCAAGAACACCGAACACAAGGAGGGCGCTCTTTACCTGACGATGTTGGGCTATCAACAGTCGAACGATTTTGAGGGCATGCTGACGTATGGTGAGCTCGTATTGGAAGAGAATCCCGAGCACTGGGGCGCATTGCTGGCGCTTGCCTACGTTTTCCCGCTGCGGACACGCGACCACGACCTCGATAAGGAGGAGAAGTTGTCGCAGGCGGAAGGGTATGCCAAGCGAGCGCTGGATGTGGTTCCCCGCACACCAAACCCGAATCCGGAAGCCATAACTGATGATGAATGGCTGATGCAGAAGAAGGACCTCATGGCTGAGACCCACAAGGCACTGGGGGCCATCGCAATGAAGAGGAAGGATTGGGCGAGCGCCGAAGGCTCTTACCGGCAATCGCTGCAAATGGCAAACGAGCAGACCGGAGAACTCTTCTATCAGGTCGCTAAGGCGTTGAAGGAGCAGGGCAAGGGCGACGAAGCGCTGGGGATGCTCGATCAGTCAATCGCCCGCGGCGGGTTCAAGATGCCGAACGGCCGTGACGCCGCCTCGATTCTGAAGGCGGAGATCGTGACGGCAAACCAGCCCGCGGCCACATCTGCACCTGCGGCCGCGCCGGCACCGGCGCAACCCTAAACTGCTTTGTGCATGGGCGGCGTGGATCTGGCCGAGCCTGTTTCCGCTGTCTTTCGAAACGCATGGCCTCGAAACGCATGGCTTCGGACTGGGCGGGAGCGTTGAATCAGCATGACGTCGTCGCCCAAGTTAACTCAACTGGAAGAACGGATCGGGTATCGGTTTAACGATCGCTCTCACGCCGAGTTGGCCCTTACCCACAGTTCCTACGCCCAGGAAGCCGCGGCTGAATGCGGGTATAACGAGCGACTGGAGTTTCTGGGCGACTCGGTACTCGGCTTCGTCGTGAGCGCGGACCTTGTGGCGCAGTTTCCGGAAGAATCCGAAGGAGGCTTGACGCAGCTCAAGGCCTACCTTGTCAGCGCTTCCCACCTGGAGCATGAGGCGCGGCGCCTCGATCTGGGCGTTTTTCTGCGGCTGGGCCGCGGCGAAGAGCGATCCGGGGGGCGCGACAAGAAGGGAGTGCTTGTCGATGCCTTCGAGGCGCTGATCGCAGCCGTTTATTTGGATGGCGGAGTGGCGGCGGCTGAGGCCTTCATCCGCGGAACCGTGCTGCTCCCTGACGTTGTCGAGGCAGCCCGGAAAGAAGTCGAGACAGCCAACTACAAGTCGGCCCTCCAAGAGTGGCTCCAGGCGCGGAAACTGCCTTTGCCCGTTTACAGTGTCGCCTCCACGAGCGGACGCGATCACCGCCGGTGGTTCCACGTCGACTTGCGGGTTGGGAGTGACTTTACCGCCACCGCCGAAGGCTGGACCAAGAGATCGGCTGAACAGGAGGCAGCGCGCCAAGGGCTCGATTTCTTCCAGCAGCAGTATACGCCAGATGCGGTAGACCTCAATCCCGGGAAAAGAGATACCGGCGAGAGCGACGAAACGTGATCAGGACCGCGCCCGTAGAACGTAGCAGGCTGTGTCCTGCAAGTTGAATTTCCTGCGAGTTTAAAATGTATAGCCGCTCATTGACAACGCTGCTTCTTTTGGCCGCCTTCGGACTCGCCGCGCCGCCGCCACTCTCACCCGAGTTAGGCCGGGTAGCACGGCAGAAAATCGAGCGCATCGAACAGCGCCACACCGAACCCGGTGAAACGATCGTCTTTACCGAAGACGAACTCAATTCTCTTCTCAAGTACGAGTATGCCCCCGAGATGCCGGAAGGCGTCAGGGACGTCACCGTTCGGTTGATGGCGGAGCGGGCAACGATTCGGGCCTACCTCGATATCGGCAAGCTTCAGGAAGCCTCGGGAGGCTCTTTCGGAGGTTTGTGGGCGATGCTGTTTCGGGGAGAGAAAGAACTGCTCGCGCAGTGCCGTGCTGTCTCTGAAATAGGCCGCGCCCACGTAGAAGTCGAGAGCGTGCAGTTCGACGGCACGACTCTTCCCGCTCCGCTGCTGAAGTGGCTCATCTCGGCAACCGTGACGGACGAGGATCCAGGTGAGCGAAACCGCGTCACCCTTCCGGACTCTTTACGTGAACTGCGAATTGCACCGGACGGTGCCGTGGTGGTTGCCAACTGAAGTTCTTGGCTGCCGACCGTCACTGCTTAACCGGACCACTGCTCAAGCAGCCCGCACTGTTGGTTATTGGCGTTGCAAAATAGACACAGTTGCGATTTGCCTCATCATTTATAATCAATTACTTAGAGGTTGGCCTGCGATGTGCTAGCCTAGATCTTCAGGCCATGCAGCGGGAGCTGGCGGAGGGCCCGCTTCACGCCCAGGGTCGTGACCGCTTGCCGAGTGTGGGAGGCTCATTTGGATTTCGAGACAACGATTGAACGCCCTGTTGCCGTGTCCGGTGTCGGACTTCACAGTGGCGTGAAAGTGAATCTTCGCCTCGTGCCGGCGCGTTCGGGGACAGGGGTGGTGTTTGCCAGGTCTGACCTGGATGGCTTTGAGCTGCCGGCGATCGCCAAGTACATCGCCCGTGTCAGTTACGCCACAAGCCTGATGAGGCAGGGCGTGCTTCTCTCGACAACCGAGCACCTTCTGAGTGTGTTCTATAGCCTTGGGATCGACAACGTGCGGGTTGAGATCGACAACCTGGAAGTACCGATCCTGGATGGCAGCGGGAAGCCGTTCGTGGAGATGATCCACAAGGCGGGCGTGACGAACCTGCGCAAGGTTCGCCAGTATTTACGAGTGACGAAGACGGTTGAGGTGACAGAGGGCAAGAAGGCGATTGCGATCCATCCAGCGGACGAGTTCGTGATCACTTGCAAGACCGACTTCGGACACGAACTGGCCGGGCGGCAGACGCTAGAGATGGTCTTGACTCCCGAGGGTTACGCGGCTGACATCGCGCCGGCCCGCACGTTCGGTTTCGAGGAAGATCTCGACCGCATGCGTGACATGGGTTTGATCCGTGGAGCATCGCTCGAAAATGCTGTTTGCATCGGACCGAACGGTGTCCTCAATCCGGGTGGGCTACGTTTTCCCGATGAGTGTTGTCGGCACAAAGTGCTTGATCTGATCGGCGACCTGGCCTTGCTGGGCCGGCCGCTGTTGGGGCACGTCGTAGCCGAGTATGCCGGTCACGCCATGCATACGGCGCTCGTTAAGAAGATCCTGAGCAACCCTTCGTGCTTTGAACTCGTCGGGTCGCATCAGCTTGCTTCGAAGCTTCAGCACGAAGTAGCTGTCTGAAACTCCGCCGGGCCGGATTATCGCCGGCTACGGAAAAAATCGGGACTCTCACAAGCGCGGGGCAAAGCAATCGCTGATTCGCAAGAACTCAGCGGAAGCGCGGCTGACTGTCCCAGCATTTTTCCCTGTGCTCTAAGGATTGCCCACCGGTTCCTCGGGCAGCGGTTCGAGGTTTTCTGATTCGTCAAACGAAATCGAAGCATCTGTGGCAAACTTGCGATAGAGGCGGAACTCGACATCGTTCCTCGACAAGTAGCGGCCCTGGCGCATACGAACTCGTGCTTTCAGCGGAAGAAGAAATTCCTGGCCGCTGATCTCGGTGAACTCGTAGTCCAGCCGCGACTGCGCGATCTGAATCGGGAAATCCGTCGGCACGCCCTCGGCCTGCATGTAGATGCGCAGGACTTCTTCTCTTTCCTTGTCGATGTACACCAAGCCGCGGTAGCCGACCACGATCGTGTCGGTTTTCATGTAGTTCAGCGACCACCGCGAGCGATGCTTCGGTACCACGAACTCGAAGACGTAGACGCCGCGGTCACGGAGTTGTGAGTGGCGGGCCCAGGTGAAGTTGGCGGCTGTCAGCGGATCGAACAGCTCGGCCAACATACTGCCGAATTCGCCGCTGCTCGTAGCGCCCCCCAGATCGTGCATGGCGGCATCGGTGACCTTGTTGTTGACGCTGACGACGTCGTAATTTTCATGCTTGTCGAAGTAGCTGACGCGCGTCTTGATCTCGTCCTGCTTAATCCAGTCCATTTCGAGTCCGCTGGGATCGACGAAGCGGCGTGTGACTTGCAGACAAATGAAATCCGGCAGACGCGAGGTGTAAGAGAGCGCTTTGGAGCGCGCCTCAGCGATGATGCGCTGCTGCTCCTCTAAGGAAGGTGGGGGCGGCTGCTCGGGCTCTTCGACTTTGGCCGCTTCCGGCTCAATGGCGGCGCTGAGACCGAGGGTCTGCGGCTGCAGTTCGCGCAGAGCTTTGAGCGATCGAGAACCCAGGCCCCAGCCTTGGAATTCCTCGATCTGTGCGTCGGTCAGCTCAAAACCAAGTTGCTGCTTCTTGAGGTAGCTCGCGATTTCTTTGTCGCGCAGGTTTTGTTCAATCGACGAGCGCAGCATCTGGTGAAGCTGCTGGTAACTCAGCGACGATTGCGCCGCGAGCAGTACCGCCGTGAAAAGCAAAGCGCGAATCAAGCGCTCTCCATGCATGCTTCTATCTTACCGAAAGGCATACCGCACCCTTGCCGGACTTTTGTTTGCGACATGACATTGGAGGCCGTCCATCGCGGGCTCCAGAGGCGACCGCTCGATCGTTTGGGCGCCGCGACATCTGGTATCGTTTCCTTGCGGGTGGGGCCGGTCACCGGCCCGACGGATTCGAAGCCGGTTGTGGCCGTCTCGAACGGTCGATATACTTCAATTGCGGAGTTCATCGCCTGTGAGTCAAAGCCTGATCCTGCGAATCTTCCTAAGAATCAATGTCGGCGCGGCGTGGGTGCTCCTCTCGCTGCTGCTCTCGCCGTTGCTCCCCGCACAGTCTGGAGCGGACGCCGTCGAGTTCTTCGAAACGAAGGTCCGGCCCGTACTCGCCGAGAACTGCTTCGCCTGCCATACATCGACGAAGCTGGGCGGCCTTGAAATGTCTTCCCGGGATGCGCTAATCAAGGGAGGTAACTCAGGCCCCGCCATCGAACCCGGACATCCTGAGCGCAGTCTGCTGCTCAAGGCGGTGAGCCACACCCACGAACGTTTAAAGATGCCCCCCCAGGGCAAGCTGAGCGAAGAGCGCATCGACGACCTCACCGCGTGGATTCGCGATGGCGCCGTCTGGCCTGCTGCGCCGAAAGCCCAAAACGGTGATGATTTCCAGGTGACCGACGAGCAGCGGCGCTTCTGGGCCTTCCAGCGGGTTCGCAAGCCGGAACCACCCGCGGTCCGCGCCAAGGCGGGCACCAAGACGCCGATCGACCGCTTTATCCTCGCGAAGCTCGAAGAGCAAGGCCTCAGCCCGGCATCACCCGCCGACAAACGTACGTTGCTCCGGCGGGCTTACCTGGACTTGATCGGCCTGCCCCCGACCCCCGACGAGGTGCGCACTTTTGCCGAGGATGATTCCCCGCGAGCCTTCGCCGTTGTGGTGGATAAGCTCCTCGCCTCACCACGCTACGGCGAGCGTTGGGGGCGCTACTGGCTCGACGTGGCGCGCTATTCCGATGACAAGTTGAACTCGACTCAAATGGAGCCTTACCCAAACGCCTACCGCTACCGTGATTGGGTCATCAAGGCATTCAACGACGACATGCCTTACGACCGGTTCGTGAAAGCGCAGATCGCGGGCGATTTTCTCGAAGACGGCAACGACCCGGATCTTGTCGCCGGTTTAGCCTTCTATGGCCTGAGCCCGCAGTTTCAGGATGACCGCATCGATGTGACCGGCCGCGGATTCCTCGGCCTCACCGTGCAGTGCGCGCAATGCCACGACCACAAGTTCGACCCGATCCCGACCGAGGACTATTACGCGCTGCTCGGGGTATTCAACAGCAGCAAGATCGATGAGTTCCCGCTCGCTGATGAGAAGGCTGTCGCTGCATACAAGGAAAAAGCGGAAGAGATCGCGCATGAGCGGAAGCTGCTTGACAGTTTTCTCGGGACACAGACAAGCCAGCTCGCCGAAGTGCTTGCGGGTAAAACGGCCGCGTATCTCGAAGCCGCCTGGAACGTCCTGAGCCCCCGAAAACGCGACAGTAGCGAAGTAGCACGCGAATTCTTCCTCGACGATGAAACGCTGGAGCGGTGGGTCAACTATTTGGGCCACTCGCCCCGTGATCAGCCTCTGCTCGACCGCTTCGACGAGTTTCTGACGGACGACTCTCCTGAGAGCCTTCGCCCCTGGGCCGCCGCGATGGAAACGCTCGTGCTCGATGTATTACGCGAGAAGCGCCGCATCGACAAGGAAAACGAAATTCGGCTCGGCGGGGAAGACAGTGTCAGCAAACGCGATGAGGTCGAAATGTTGTCGCTCGAACGCGACCGTCACTTCCTGTGGCGCGATCTAGGTTCGGGGCAGGCATTCGATTTGCCCGTCGAATTTAGACACGGCATTCTCCACTACCCCGCTGAACAGATCGACCGTTTTCTACCCGGCGTCTGGCGCGACCACGCGGACCGGCTTCGCGCCAAGATCAAGAATCTCGAAGACGCTCTGCCGGAGAAGTATCCGTTCCTGCATGTCGTCCATGACGAAGACGATCCCAAGAACGAACACGTCCACATCAGGGGCAGCAAGGACAATCTCGGAGCCGAAGTGCCTCGGCGTTTCCTCACCATCCTCGGCGGACAGCCCTTGGGAACGGGCAGCGGACGTCTGGAATTAGCCGAAGCGATTGCCAGCCCGTCGAATCCACTCACGGCGCGGGTCATGGTCAACCGCATCTGGCTGCACCATTTCGGCAGGGGGCTTGTCAATACGCCCAGCAACTTCGGGCAGATGGGTGAGCGCCCCAGCCATCCCGAACTGCTGGACTATCTGGCGGCGAGGTTCGTCGAGAGCGGCTGGTCGATCAAGGCAATACATCGCGAGATGATGTTGTCGGCGGCGTACGCCCGGAGTTCCGCCGGCATCGAGAAGAACGAGCTGGTCGATTCAGACAACCGCTTGCTGTGGCGTGCGAACCGTCGCCGGTTAGACGTTGAGACCTTGCGGGATGCCCTCCTCAAGGTCGCCGGGAATCTCGATCTCACTCCCGGCGGCGAGCCGTCGCTCGTTTCCGACGCCGCGAATCACAGACGCACGGTCTACGCGTATGTGAGCCGGCGCAAACTCGATAAGAGCCTCGGGCTGTTCGATTTCCCGAACCCGAATCAGACAAGCCCGCAACGCATCGATACGAATACGCCGCTGCAAGGACTCTTCTTCCTCAACAGTGAGTTCGTAATGCGCCAAGCCGAGCGGTTGAGCGACCGTTTGCTCGAAGAAAACGGGCCCGATGAAGCAGCCCGCATTCGGCGCGCCTATTGGCTCGTCTATAGCCGGGCGCCCACGAAGCAAGAGCTCGCCATCGGGCGCGAATACTTGAAATCCGAGAACGCCTGGCCCAGCTATGCGCAGGCCCTGCTCAGCTCCAACGAGTTCCTTTACATTCAGTGATGAACAGGTACACTATGCCGCCAACGATAAGACAGTTCAGCCGCCGGGAGATGCTGCGCAGCGTAGGCACGGGTCTGGGCGCCGTGGGATTAGCGCGCACGTTGGCGGCCGGTACGGATTCAGCTGGGCCAAGTTCGCCCGGCCCGCTTGCAGTGCGAGAGCCACACTTCCCGGCCAAAGCCAAACACGTCATCCATCTGTTCCTCAATGGCGGTCCGTCGCACGTTGACAGCTTCGACTACAAGCCGATGCTCGATCAATACAACGGCAAACCCTACCCCGGCGGCAACCTCAAGACCGAGCGCAGGACGGGCGCATTGATGAAGTCGCCGTTCGAGTTCAAGGAATATGGCCAGAGCGGCCTGAAAATCAGCGAGATCTTCTCGAACCTCGCCGGCTGCGCCGATGACCTCTGCGTCATCAAATCGATGTACACCGACGTACCGTTTCACGAGCCTTCGCTGTTCATGCTGAACTGCGGCCATCGGCTGGCCGGACATCCTTCGATGGGCGCCTGGCTGACCTACGGACTCGGAACAGAGAACCAGGACCTGCCTGGATACATCGTGATGTGTCCGGGGCTGCCGGTCATCGGGCCGCAACTATGGTCGTCGGCGTTCCTGCCCGGAAGCTTCCAGGGGGCGTACGTTCGTAACGATGAGGAAGATCCGGATAAACTCGTCTCCTACGTTCGCAACCCGCGCCTGCGGCCCGAGCAACAGAGCCGGCAAGTTGAGTTACTGAGCCGGCTGAACCGCATGCATCTCGACGAGCAAGGGCATGCACCGCAACTGGAGGCCACGATCCATTCGATGGAAGTCGCTTTCCGGATGCAGGTCGAGGCGCTCGACGCCTTCGATGTCCGCAAGGAAAGCACGAAGACGCGTGAGCGCTATGGCGACGGGGACTTCGCGCGCGGCTGTCTGGTCGCCCGGCGGCTCGTCGAACGCGGCGTCCGCATGGTGCAGGTCTATTACGGCAACATGCAACCGTGGGATACCCATCAGGACATCCAGCGCATGCGCAAGCTGACGGCCGATTCAGACGCGCCGATGGCGGCCCTGATTCAGGACCTGAAGGCCAGCGGCTTGCTCGATGAAACGATCGTTCTGATCAGCGGCGAGTTCGGGCGCACACCGACCGTCGAGGTCAGTGGACGGATCGATGTCCAGAATGGCCGCGACCACAATAGCCACGGCTTTTCAGCAGTCGTCGCGGGCGGCGGATTCAAGGGCGGCCTCGCCTACGGGAACACGGATGACTTCGGATTCAAGGCAGAGGAAAATCCCGTCCACCCGCACGACCTGCACGCCACGATGCTGCACTTGATGGGCTTCGATCACACCCGCCTGACCTACCGCCACAGCGGCCGCGACTACCGCCTGACGGATGTGGAGGGGAAGGTTGTGGAAGCGCTCCTGGCTTGATACCAGAGAGTGGGCTGAGACGTCGGGATGTGCGAGTGTCAGGTCAGTAAAACGGCATGCGGTGGTCGCTCCCTCAGAGGATTGCATTCCGGTGGCTGTTTGCGTATTTGACCCTGAATTGCGTACAGGTGCCGCCCACTTGGCTCTGGAACCGGCTGGTCCCCTGGGCCGGCCAACTCTTGGGTGTCGATGCGACCTACCGTTTCAACGGTAGTGGTG
Source organism: Acidobacteriota bacterium (assembly GCA_027624045.1). Classification (GTDB taxonomy): domain Bacteria; phylum Acidobacteriota; class Terriglobia; order Bryobacterales; family UBA6623; genus JAPPLB01. Next base: position 4,133 of record JAQBUE010000113.1, on the reverse strand, counting down.
ACACGACTTTCCACTATGTTCAGGCTCTCTGCTTTGCTGCAGTCGCCTCTGCCGCTGCACTGGTGTGGTCGATTGCGGACTACAAACGCGCCCACTACCATCGCCTCTACTTGGGGCTTCGTGTGTTGGTTCGCCTGTCGCTCGGAGTAGCGTTGATCGGGTATGGAGCAGCGAAGGTCATCCCGTCACAGTTTCCACCGTTGGCGTTGCATCGCCTAATCCAGCCGTTCGGCGATGCCTCACCGATGGGCTTGCTGTGGTCGTTCATGGGCGCATCTCCCGCCTATACGATCTTCAGCGGCGTTGCGGAAATGCTTGCCGGATTCCTACTCTTTTTCCCGCGTACCACTGCCCTTGGCTCCCTCGTTTCGATCGGAGTCATGAGTCATATTGTGGTCCTTAATTTCTGCTACGACGTGCCTGTGAAGCTGTTCTCCTTGCATCTTCTAGCCCTGGGTGCCTTTCTGGTGGCTCCGGATGCGCAGAGACTTGCGAACTTGTTCGTCTTCAACCGGACTGCCGAACCTGCTCCGTTTGAGAGAGTCTTGCAGCGGCCTGCCTTTCGACGTGGCGCGTTCGTTTTGAAGATGCTTCTCTTGGTTGGGGTCACAGCGGCGTCTCTCTACCAATCGCACACGGCGCTCGGGCAAATGACGGAGAAGCCGCCACTTTTTGGAATCTGGGAGGTAGAGGAGTTCACTCTCGACGGCGAAGTTCGCCCGCCGCTGCTTACGGATCCGGTTCGTTGGCGCAGACTGATCATCGGCTACTCCGAGCAGTTTGCCTTTGTTCAGCGCATGAACGACGAACGCCGCGGCTTCGCTATGCAGCTGGACCCCACGGCGAAGACGCTGCTCTTGAATGCCGATAAGTTCACCTACGACACGCCGGCGCCGAATACGCTGCGTGTAGACGGCAAACTCGGGAGCCGCCCGGTGAGTATAAGAATGGAGCTTGTGGATGAGACCGAGTTCCGACTGGTTAACCGCGGCTTTCACTGGATCAGCGAATCGCCGTTTAATCGCTAGATGAACGCCTTACCATGCCCACTCTTCTTCGTCGAACTCGGTGGTCGGCCCGTCGAGAATGGGCTCGTCGTCGCCAGCCTCGTGCATCTGGGCGAAGGCTTGTTTCCACTCCTGGCGTGATTGCCTGATTGGTTCAACGGGTTGGGCGTCGTCGGATGGCACGTTACTAGGTTGCGCTCCTCAGTCCGGGAGTCACGTGGGCTACTCGATTACGCCGCTTCGCTTGGGGGCTCGTAGCGTAGCCGAATCAGTTGATCCTCTCGCAGCGCAGCCGAGGCATAAGTTTGGCCCTGATCGTCGCTGAACTCGACTTCGAACACGCCCTCATCGAGTTTCTCGACGACCGTACCGACTTGCCCGCACTGCAGACCATCGGCGGGAGCGTCTTCAAGCAGAGCAACCACAGCCAATAGTTCCATCACTCATCCTCATCCAGCTTCAACGCCACCGAGTTGATGCAATACCGCAGCCCAGTCGGCGCGGGGCCGTCGGGGAATACATGGCCCAGGTGCGCGCCGCAGTCCTCGCAGAGCGCCTCAATGCGTTGCATCCCATAGCTGGAGTCGCTCTCGGTAGCGACGGCATCCTCATCGGCGGCCTGCGTGAAGCTGGGCCAGCCGGTCCCCGATTCGAACTTATCCTTTGAGCTAAACAAGGCCTTACCGCAAGCCACACAGAGATAGGTGCCTGCCTCCTTGCAATCGACGTACTCGCCCGTAAACCCCGGTTCCGTCCCTTTCTCCCGGCACACTTGGTACTGCTCGGGAGTCAACTCTGCTTTCCAGTCTTCTTCGGTCTTGTGATGTTTCATAGCAGTTTGTTGGACGCCGCCGCCCTGCTGAAAGATGCAAGAGATCTGCCGCGGCGAGCAAAAGCGGCGCGTTCTACCAGCTGCGGTCGATGCCGACGACTTGGTGTCCGTCGTTCTGCTTGCGCAGGTAGACAGTGACAGTCTTCTTCGGATCGTCGCCTGCGATCTTGGCGGCGAAGTACGCCCCCGACGGCCCATCGCGGACAACATCAGGAAGGCGCGGGCCGCTTGCCCCCTCAATCGCGGTGAGCTTCTCAGATGAGTTGTCAAAGCGCGACCACACAATCTTCAGATCCCGCGCGCCGGTGAATCCATGCTTCACGCTCACGTCGACGAATTTCAACTCGCCGCCCTCCACCTTGAAGTCATCCAGCGGCAACACCTTTGTGAAGTAGGCCTCGCCGATGCGGTCACGGCGCTTGATCAAGTAGTCAGCGATCCACTTCTCAGCCCGCGCATCGCTATACTCGGCCAGTTTGACGGCCGCCTTCAACTGCTCGTTAGTAAAGGCCATCACCTTCTTGGCCGCCCAGAACTCATCGTCCGGGAGACGATTCTGAAAAGCCGGATTGGGGTAGTTCGGTTTCCACTCCTCGGGCTCAAAACTCGGGTACTCGATTTTTCCCACGGATGGGTGTGTCAGATATCGGGCGCGGGCCCAGCGCGGCACATAGATACCCAGCGAGAAAATCTGCGCCAACGCCGGCTTCGACTCCCAAAAGTAAGCATTACCGTCGCGCGCCGTATTTGAAACAACGCTGGCGCTCCCGAGGATGGCGCCGAAGTCGATCAAGTAGTGGCGAATGAACTTCCTGCCATCTTCCTGCACAAGACTATCGAGCGTGTTGATGGCGCGCGAGTCGTTGTGATTCAGCCAGGCGCAGAAAACGAACAAGCCGCGCAGATCGCGCCGGTGTTCATGAAGAACGATGTCGTTGAAATCATCACTGCGGGTGCCATAGTAGCGGAATTCACCCAGAATCTTTCCCTTGAGGAACAGGCTCGCCAAGCCCCGAATGCGCCCGTCTTCGAGGCGCGGCACACGAGCCAGGGCCGCCTTAACGTCGTAGCGTGACATCGGCCGCTTATCTCCGCTCGCGTCCGTCACGGTTACGCCATCTCCTAACACCAGCTTGTCTTCGTCGAATACAACTAGATAGTTTTCAGGAACGTTGTAGCCGAGAGCGTGAAACAGGTGGGCGCCGATCACATCAGCACCTGTCGCCATCTCCGGATAGTCCAACGGATCGAACTTCAGTAGATAATTGCGGCCGCTCGAATCACGAATCCGGAACCCAGGCGTCACACCCTGGGTCTTAGCGCCGACGATTGTCCATTGCCCCTCGATCGCCGGCGCATTGCCGTCTCCAGCACCCTGTTGAATCTCCTCAACGCCCATCGGACGCGACCCGATCCTGTTGCTGAACCAAGCGCTGTCCATCACTTCGCCCAGTGTATTTACGCCGCCTGACGGGATGAACTGAGACTTACGCCCATCCTGCACTTGGCCCTGGCGCTCGCCGACATCACCGAACGTATTCGTGAACAGATCGTAGTAGTCGTTCAGCTTGCGGAACCGGGCGTCCTCCAGATTCATCGGCGCCGGCTCCTCGCTCAGTGGGTCGTCGGGATAGAATCGCTGCGCGCCAAGCAACAGCGGACAAAGCAAGACGGCCGCAATCACGAGGCCCTGCAGCTTCGCCGCGGCACGAACCTGCGCCGGAAGCCCGGTGCCTTGCGAAACTCGTCCTGTTAGCGGCACGCTTATTCGAGTCCTAAAACACATGTCCGAAAACCAGCCAGACCATCGTCCGTTCGTGGCTCGCTGCTACGTCCAATCGCAGAAAAACATTGTTCTTGACGTTAAACCGGAATCCCACGCCGGCGGATCCTTCGAGGTCGTGGAAGTTAATTTGAGACGCCTTGGGCGCGACCTTTCCCGCATCAAAAAACAGCGCCATATCCATTCCCGTGAATGCCTCCCAGCGATACTCGGCGTTCACAACGATGTGATTGTTGTCGTAGAAGCGGTAGGGACGGAAACCGCGCAAGTCGTTTGACCCGCCGAGCGTCGGTTGCAGGTAGAACGGCACCGTCTGATTGCCGTTCGTGTAGGTCATCACTGTCTGTACACGTAGCGCGATCACACGACGCTCATTGAAGAACGGAAAGTACTGTTGCGCTTCCATTTCCAATCGCCGGTGATCGTGCAGGCCAAGGTCACGGTCGTCATAGTTGACGAACTTCGCTACGTAGTTGCCACCGCGGCGGGGCCCGCCCGGGTTATCCCGATA
>JAQBUE010000112.1 GCA_027624045.1 Acidobacteriota bacterium | reverse complement strand
TCCCATTGCCATAGAACAAGTTTATCGACTCTTGTTTCAATGTGGGACTTCCACCACAGGCTGTTAGGGGCGATTTGGGGCTTTCTCAACGTAGGCTTACGCCCGCGGCTCTGAGTTTATTGGGCGGGCGTTTGTGGAGGTGAGCGGGGGCTGCTTACTGCCGTACGCGGATCGGCTAGAAGTTGGCTGCCGAATCGTGGAAGAGTTGAGCGACGAGGGGCTTCTCGTGAGCGGGGTTAACGCGCTGGACGACATCGGTCATCCAGCAGTCTTTGTAGGGCGCTTCCTTCTGTCTCGAAAGCACGAATAGCAAGAGGGAGCGATTCCCCGCGGCATCGATCAGAGTGACGCGCTGGCGGGCGATGTCGCCATCGAGTTCGATCTTCGCCGTCTCGTACTGCTCGAAGTTCAGCATGATGGCGTAGAGCGGATTCTTGACCATCTCGATGAAGCGCGGCAGCGGCCCGGTCATTTTGCGATTCGCGGGCGACGCGAAGTTGAAGGCAATCGTGATGCCTTCGTCGCCAGGCAGATCACGGTTGGCCTTGAGGGCCTCGACCTGGATGGCGATAACTTGTTCGGGCGTCAGGCTGGGGTCTGGTTCGGTGGCCGCAGGCGCGGCGGACCCCAGGGCGAGCGACATCACGCCGCCAAGCAATAAGACGAAACAACGCTCAATCATCGGCCGCATGAGGCACCTCCAAACTTGACTCCCCGATTATAGACCGGCCGGCGGCGGATCTCACGCCTTCCGGTGCTCTCGCGCCGCTTTGAGCTTATCGAGCCCCTCGCCGGTAGGAACGTTGATGAACAGGACACCCAACATGTCGTCACCAGTGTTTCTTACTTCGTGCTCGGCGTTGGGCGGAATATAGAGCACATCTCCCGCACTCAACTGGTGCTTCTCGTTACCGATTGTCGCCTCACCCGTCCCGGCGGTGATGACGACAAGTTCCTCGGCGTCAGAGTGGATATGCAGCTCCTGCACGTGACGTCCGCCGGGCGGGATGATCATGTGGTGGACGAACTGGATGGTTTGCAGGCAGGTCCGTTCCGGCGGCGCCTCGGTCTCGAACAGGCGGCGCACAGGGGCCGGCAGATCGGACCGCCGCTGCCATTCACCGGCCGCGTTCCGTACCAAGTAGCCGATCACCCGGTGAGGATTGTTGTAGAGCAGACTTTGAACGACGTTGTAAACCTGTGATTTCCAGTTGGCTTTGGGCACGCTGATTGAAGACTCCTCGGAAAACAGAACTTCTTCGCCGGCCGAGCTAGTCTCTGCGGTCGATATTCAGGCGCAGGACGTCGGCGTCGCCCGGGGCGGCGATGATGGAATTGGGAACGATGCGGCGGGCGAGCAGGCGCGAACCGGCTACAATACCACCGCCAACGAGCATCAGTACGACCAGGATGCCGCAAAAAATAAAGATATCGAGGAAGAGTACGCCCAAGTTGTCGTGACGGCGTTCAGCGCGGGGCGTCACGGTCACCTCGGCGACGTAGCGAACCCGCGATAGCAGCCGTTCGGCTTCATCGGCGGAGGATGGCGACAGAACAGCCGCGATCATCGGACCGCTGCGCTTCGCCGTTACGTTCGGCAACTGCTCGAACTCCTCGATCTGGGCGTGCGCGATCTGGGGCGACGGGTAGTAGAACAGAACCATCCTGAGCTCGCCGGCATTCGACTGGTAACGGACAAACTGGCCCTCGGTGCCAAAGCGAAACGCGGCCACCGACGGCGGCACTTCCGAAGCCAGTTTCTGAAGCGCTACCGGCCCCAGGATGTAGCGGCCCGAGAACGGGATCAGCGACGGCTCGGGCACGAACTTCAAGACTGGCGGTTCCGCCTTCAATACAACGCGCGGCAGAAAGCTCAGCATCGCCTCGACATGCTCATCAAACGCTTCGTCGCCTGACATTCGCACGACAAAATTCCCGAAATGGATCACCGTCGTGTCACCCAACAGCAGCGCGCGCTCGCCATAGGCGACAAGCTCGCCACCTTCAGGCCGCAGCCATTGATAAGCAGCCAAAGCGCCGGTCGGATCTTGGAAGCGGTAGGCAGTTACCTTGAGATCCCTGCCGTCAGCCGTCCGGTAGGCGCCCTGCTGGCCTTCCTCGAAACCGAACTCGTCAAATATATCCGCTTCATGCGGCTCGAGGATATCGACGCTCAGGCGAATGAAGTTCCCCAGCGCCTCCGGGACGAGGTCGGAGGCGCGAACGACTGACGGAAGCAGGAACAGGACTGCGAGAAGAAGTATCAGCGAGCGGAACCTGGATGGCGAAACGCGGGACAAGGTTTGGGATTCCCTAGGCGGCAGTGCCGCAACACTTCTTGTGCTTCTTGCCGCTCCCGCACGGACACGGATCGTTGCGGCCCACCTTCTTGCCGCGCACGACTTGTTTGACTTCGTCGCGCTGGTCACCGGCACCGGCGAGACGCACCTGGGCCAGCTCCTTTTCCTTCTTGCGGCGGACATCGCGGGTGAAGTCTTCAATCGTAGAGCCATTGCGGGCTGCTTGAGGCGGTGTGGACGACGGCTCCAGGCCGGTTTCATCGCCGCTAGGCAGAGTAACGGTAGCACGCCGCATCTCGGGCGGAGCCGCCGCGGGCCGCAGGTAGAACAGGAAGCGGATGGTTTCTTCCTGAAAGCGCGCCATCATGTCGTCAAAGAGCTGGAATGATTCCTTCTTGTACTCGACAAGTGGATCACGCTGGCCGTAGCTGCGAAGGCTGATGCCCTCTTTGAGGTGATCCATCGAGAGCAGGTGGTCTTTCCACTGCCCGTCAAGCAGTTGGAGCATGATCATGCGCTCGGAGAAGCGCAGCCGCTCGGCGCCCATCTGCTTTTCTTTTTCCTCGTAATTCTTGCTGAGCTCGTCGGTAATGAGATCGGCGATCTCCTGCTGGTCAAGCTCGTCGAAGTCGAGGTGATCGATTTTGATGCCGAACTGATTCGAGATGTCGGTACGCAGGCCCGTCAAGTCCCAGGTATCAGGATGAGCCTTTTCGGGGCAGCGAATATCAACGGAACCGCCGGCGATATCGCCGATCAAGTTCATGATGTCCTCGCGCTGGTCAGTGCCCGAGAGCAGCTTGCGGCGCGTGCCGTAAACGGACTCGCGCTGCTTGTTCATGACATCGTCGTATTCGATGAGGTGCTTGCGGGCTGCAAAGTTCTGCGCCTCGACGGCCTTTTGCGCTGCTTCGATACGTTTCGTGATCAGGCCCGACTCGATAGGCACATCCTCTTCCATGCCCAGCCTGAGCATGAGGTTTTGGATCTTTTCGCCGCCGAAAATGCGCAGCAAATCATCCTGCAACGAAAGGAAGAAGCGCGATGCGCCGGGATCGCCCTGGCGGCCGGCGCGGCCACGAAGCTGGTTGTCGATGCGGCGTGATTCATGGCGCTCGGTGCCGACGATCACGAGCCCGCCCGCCGCGACGACCTCTTCGTGTTCTTTGTCGGTCTGCTCCTTGAACTTCACGAGCTCCGCTTTCCACTCTTCATCGGTCAGCAGGTCGCGGTTGCGGCCCTGCTTGCGAAGCGCCTCTTGCGCGAGGTGTTCCGGGTTGCCGCCCAGCAGAATGTCGGTGCCGCGGCCCGCCATATTCGTCGAAACCGTGACCGCGCCCTTGCGGCCCGCCTGGGCAACGATCAGCGCCTCGCGCTCGTGCTGCTTGGCGTTCAAGACCTCGTGCTTGACGCCCATTTTCTTCAGAATGCGCGACAGCTTCTCGGACTTTTCGATCGAAATCGTGCCAACAAGAACAGGCTGCCCACCCGCCTGGAGTTCCTGGATCTCCTTGGCGGCGTTGCGAAACTTCTCTTCCTCGGTGCGGTAGACGATGTCGGGCTGCTCAAGGCGAATCAACGGCCTGTTCGTCGGAACCACAACGACATCGAGCTTATAGATCTTGCCGAACTCGGCCGCTTCCGTATCAGCCGTGCCGGTCATGCCGGCCAGCTTGTCGTACATCCGGAAGTAATTCTGGAAGGTGACGGTGGCGAGTGTCTGGTTCTCGCGCTCGATCTTGACGCGCTCCTTGGCCTCGACCGCTTGGTGCAGGCCGTCGCTCCAGCGCCGTCCCGGCATCAGACGTCCGGTAAACTCGTCAACGATGATGACCTGACCTTCTTTGACGACGTAGTCTTTGTCGCGCTGGAAGATCGTACTCGCTTTCAGGGCCTGCTCGACGCAGTGCTTGAGCTCGTAGTTGGCGAGGTCGTTGATGTTGTCGATGCCCAGCGCCTGCTCGACCTTGATTTCGCCTTGTTCGGTCAGAAAGGCGGTGCGGTGCTTCTCTTCGATGATGTAGTCGCCGGTGTAGGATTTCTCGCGCGGCTCATCACCTTCGATAACCTCGCCGCGCTCAAGGGTGGGGATCGCGCGATTGACTTTGTAGTACTTGTCGGTTGACTCTTCGCTGGGGCCGGAAATGATGAGCGGCGTGCGGGCTTCGTCGACCAGGATCGAGTCGACCTCATCGACAATCGCATAGCTGTGCTCGCGCTGCGCGCAGTCGGCGAGATCGAACTTCATGTTGTCGCGCAGATAGTCGAACCCAAACTCGTTGTTCGTCCCGTAGGTGATGTCGGACCGGTAGCTCTCGCGCCGATCCCGCTCGTTCAAGTCATGGACGATGACGCCGACGCTGAGGCCGAGAAAACTGTACAGCTGCCCCATCCACTCCGAGTCGCGGCGGGCCAGATAGTCGTTGACCGTAATGACGTGAACACCCTTACCAGCCAAAGCGTTCAAGTAGGCCGCAAGAGTCGCGACAAGGGTTTTGCCTTCCCCGGTCTTCATTTCAGCGATCTTGCCTTCGTGAAGAACCATGCCGCCGATCAACTGCACATCGAAGTGGCGCATGCGGAGCACGCGCCGGCTGGCTTCGCGACAAACGGCGAATCCTTCGGCGAGTAGGTCGTCGAGACTCTCGCCCTTTTCGATGCGCTGCTTGAACTCAGCCGTCTTGGCCTTCAACTGGGCATCGCTGAGCGCCTGGATCTCAGGCTCCAGGTCATTGATGGCAACCACCATGGGCTGCATCCGCTTGATTTCGCGCTCATGTTGGGTGCCAAAAACCTTGGCGAGCAGATTGTCGAACATGGTAGAGAAGGGGCGGAAATGCGGGCCCCTTTATTGTAGCGTGCTCGTTGTTTTGCATCGTGGAGAGCCTTGCCTGCGGCTGCCGAAGCGCAACGCCAACAGATGCAACCGTTTATAATCACCTCAAGACGTCCGACCCTGTATTCTTTAGACATCGCCCATGAAGATTGAGACTATGGCCGTCCATGCGGGCGACCGAAAAAAGCTGGGTGACTACATCCCGACGACGACTCCGATCTTCAGCTCTTCGAGTTTCTACTACGAGCGGACAGCGGACCTGGAGCGTGTGTTTGGCGACGAGGCCGTCGGGCAAGGTTACACCCGCTACGGTAATCCGACAACAGCCGCGTTCGAAGAGTTGATGGCTCAACTCGAGGGCGGCGATCTGGCGGTGGCCACATCGTCGGGAATGTCCGCGTTACATCTCGCGCTGTTGGCGGCGTTGACGGATCGTCGTAAGTCGATTCTCTCCGCCCAAGTGATCTACGGACAGACGATCGTCCTGCTGATGAATATTCTCGAACCGAACGGCGTGGACGTGAAGTTCGCCGAACCGTGTGACATGGCGTCGTTCGAGCAAGCGTTGCTGGAGCAGAAACCGTCTTGCGTACTGCTCGAACCGGTGTCGAACCCGTTGCTGCGAGTGCCTCCCGTGGACAAAATAATCGAGTTGGCCCACACGCACGGCGCCTCGGTGATTGTCGATAGCACCTTCGCCACGCCGGTGCTGATGAGGCCGCTCGAAATGGGCGCGGATTTCGTTGTGCATAGCGCGACAAAGTACCTGGCCGGCCACGGAGACGTACTGGGTGGTGTCGTGATCGCGAAAGAAGAGTCACGGTCGACGCTCACATCGTTAACGCGTACCCTTGGACCGAATCTAGGGCCGTTCGAAGCATATCTCGCGATGCGCGGAGTCAAGACATTGCCCCTGCGTCTTGAGCGGCAGTGCAAGAATGCCTGCCGTGTCGCTGCCTGGTTGAAGGACCACCCGCGAGTCGAGCGCGTGTACTTTCCGGGCGATCCCGAGCATCCCGACCACGATACGGCGCGGCGTTTGTTTCCCCAAAATATGTACGGGGGTATGGTGAGTTTCGAGATCAAAGACGCGGGCCGCGAGGAAGTGTTTCGCTTCATGGACGCGCTGCAATTGGTGGTCCGCGCGACGACGCTGGGCGATGTACACTCCCTGCTGCTGTACCCAGCGATGAGTTCGCATCGCGACTTGGCGCCGAAGCACCGCCAGCGGCTCGGCATTCGCGACAACCTTGTGCGCCTCTCCGTCGGCATCGAAGCGGTTGAAGATATCGAAGCGGATCTCGATCAGGCGTTGCTGCACTAATCTGAAGATTCGACTTAGAAGCGCGTTCTTGCCCGCCGCCGCGCGGGTCCATCGCGAGATTGCTTCGTGAGTACCAACTGCAACAACCAAGAGTTGAGACCTTTGAGCGGCACACCGTCCCGCCGTGAAGTTCTGCGCGCCGCATCGGCGGGTGCATTGGGATCTCTGCTTCCCCGCCACGCCCCGGCGCAGAAGAAGAATAGGGCCCGCGACCTCAACGTTCTGCTGATCACGGTTGACGACCTGCGCCCATCGCTGGGCTGCTACGGCGACCCGGACGTCCACACACCGAACATCGATGCGTTGGCATCCGGAGGCTTGACGTTCACAGGCGCCTATTGCCAGCAGGCGGTGTGCAGCCCGTCGCGGACCTCGCTGCTGACGGGATTGCGCCCCGACACAACCCACGTTCACGATCTCCAGACCCATTTCCGCCGCTACCGGCCGAACGCGGTTACACTGCCCGAGCACTTCAAGAATCGCGGCTACACAAGCGCGGCGTTCAGCAAGGTCTTTCACAATCCGTCGCTGGATGACCAGCAGTCCTGGAGCCTGCCTTCGTGGATGCCTGACGCTGAAGAATGGAAGAGCACGGCGAGCGGCGACGCCACGCTGCAGCGCTGGAACGAGCTGCAAGCCAACGGCTGGATGTCCCAAGGGCGGTCCTCCTACGAGCCTTTGAACGTTGCGCCGGCCGCCGAAGGGCAAAGCGGCGGGGGCATGCCGAGCTGGGAAAGCCGGCGTGTCGCCGACAACGAGTTGGCCGATGGCATGACCGCCGATGCAGTTGTTCACGCCCTCGGTGAGTTGCGGAGAGTGCGATTCTTTGTCGCGGCCGGGTTTCTGAAACCGCATCTGCCGTTCGTCGCACCCGAAAAGTACTTTGACTTGTACCCCAAGTCACAGATTGACTTGGCGCCTTTTCGCGAACCCCCGGCGGGTGCGCCTGCCTATGCGCTCCACGACTCGGCGGAGATGCGCGCCTACAACGACATCCCGCAAGAAGGTCCGATTCCTGACGATCAAGCGCGTGAGTTGATTCGCGCCTACCGCGCCTCGGTCAGCTATGTCGACGCTCAGATCGGGAAGGTGCTCGATGCGCTCGACGACTTGAATCTACGCGAGAAGACTGTTGTGGTCTTGTTGGGGGACCACGGCTATCACCTCGGCGATCATGGTCTCTGGAGCAAACATACGAACTTCGAGGCAGCGACGCGCGCGCCGCTTATTGTTAGGGCGCCGGGCCGGCTCAACAAAGGCCGCAAGACGCAAGCTCTCAGCGAGTTCGTTGACGTGTATCCCTCGCTTTGTGAGTTGTGCGGATTGGACCGGCCGAGGGGCCTGCAAGGTTCGAGTTTCGTGCCCCTGCTCGACGACCCAAACCGGCTCTGGAAGCGAGCGGCCTTCAGTCAGTATCCGAGGGAGATTCCAGGTGTTGGCGCCGGCATGGGGTACTCGATTCGCACGCGGCGGTTTCGCTATACCGAATGGCGCGCGGCGGACTCGCCCTACACATCCAGCGAGCTTTACGACTATCAGGAGGATCCGCTCGAAACCCGCAACATCGCCAGCCGCCCCGAGAATGTGAGTCTCGTGAACGGCCTGCAAGGGATGCTGCGAGAGGGTTGGAGGGCTTCGCTGCCTCCTACCGAGGGCCCGGTATGATGAACCCGCCGTTCCCGCAGTTTACGTTGGCAGACCCTGTGTCGCGAGCTCTCGCCTGCGCTCCTATGGACGACGAACCGGAGACCGAGGAAGAACGCGCGGCCGTGCGGGAGGCCGACGCCTGGTTCGCTCAACACCCAGCCGGGATCTCTCACGATGAGGTAAACCGCCAGTTCGGCATCGAGTGAAGACTCACTCCCCCAGCCTTAGAACCATCGTCAAGGTTTCCCCGTCGCGCGACGCCACCTCGAAGCCCAGTCGCTCATACAGACGCATCGCGCGGTTCTGGGTGGCAACGCTCAACGAGACGGCGCGGAACCGTGACCCCGCCTCCCCGATCAATCGCTTTAGCAATAAGGTTCCAACTCCTTCACCACGATGGCCCTTCTCGACCGAGACAATCAATTCCGGTGTCTCAATGTCAACGAAGCCATAACCGTGGTTGCTCTCAGTCCATAGGCGGATCCAGGCCGCGCCAACCGGCTTCTTGGTCTGCTTCTCGACGGCGATGAACCCGAGATCACCCGCGCGTCCCCAGCCTTCCAGGTAGCGCGCCACTCCCGGATACCGCAGAATCTCCTTCGGCGGCGGACTCGTATTGGGAGGCACATAGATCGCTTCATAGAGCCTCTCCCACAGGAAATGCTCATCGAACCCCGTCGCGGAGCGGGTCGAGTAGTGATCCATGAAGCAGCGCCTCGTGGCGGAAGCTACGTACCGAACAATCCCTTAGCCACCCGCAAGGGCCAAGTCAGGGCGTGGCCCAGCCGAAACGTCGGTGAGTGGAAGATCCGATCGAGCATCTCGACATGCTCGCGCTCAAGCTTTTCGAGCTCCTCGTGGGGCTGCTCATTGAGGGCTACGAGTTTCGCGATCTCTTTATCCTTCTCGCCTACCCGCCACTGATAACCCGCGATTACTTCGGAGAACTCTTTCTCCCGCTCGTAGAGGAAACGGATCTGCTGGTCGCGCCGGATGATAGCGATTTGTAGCTCGGCGAAGTCCTGCTCGGTGAGCGTGAGTCCGGGGGCAAACTTGCTCGGCAGGCGGCGTTGCACGTAAACCGTACTGTGATCCGGCGCGGTTTGCTCGTTCGGGCGCTCCTTTGTGTAGAAATACGCGGCGATCGAACGGCGTGAGATGTGACGCTTGTCCTCGGGAAGGTTGATCCGCGGAAAGCCGTGCCACGAAACCTCCGACGTCTCGAAGAGCACGCAATGGTTCAGGAGCGGCAAGTACGACTTCACATGGTCGGGCCCTTCCAGCTCCCATGGGTCGGAGTGAACCTGGAGCGAGCCGCCCCAGTCTTCCTGCCATTCATGGTTCAAGAACAGGATGAGGTTTAGCCGCCGATGAAGTTGTGTTTTTGGATGATAATTGAAATCCACGTGTGCGTCGAGATCTTGGCCGTGGCAGTTTTCATGCGTCCCGCCCCCGACGTATTCAGGGTCGTACAGCAGGTCGGGGATATTCGTAATCTCAGCGATCAGATCGAGGAATTCTGGTGACCGCAGGACGCGGTCGAGTTCTTGATACGAATCGCCGAGTTCGGGGAGCATCTGATGAACCGACTTGCCTCCGACTGTACCCAACTCGCTGATCGCTTTCTTGCGGTCGAACGGTGGAAACTCTCGCGTCAAACGCTCAAGAAAAGGCGGCGAGACGAAGTTTTCGATGAGGACATGGGGAAACGGTTTGGCTTTGAGAAAGCGCTCCCGCGCGGCGGGGACGCGCTGACGAAGATCGGCCGCAAGAAGAGACGTCATTCGACATCATCATTCCGTGGATCGCTGTGGAAAGTCAACTCTCGTGCGGCCAGGGGCCGCGCCGGATCATTGAGGGAAAAAGATCTGGTGCGGGCTCGACCGGCTTGGCGGTTTCTCAACGCAGGCTCGCGCCCGCGGCTCTGAGCTTCTTGGGTGGGAGTTTGTGAAGGCGGGTGAAAGGATTCGCTATGCTCACGGGGTAGACCTCCGCACGCTAGAGTCCGCTTCGTTCCGGCTCTTTTTTTTCGACATTTTCCCGATTGCTCCGCTGAGACCAGCCGACGATTTGCCGCAAGATACACACCCGTTCAGCCACTCGCCACACCGCACATTCGTGGGACTTGCAGCGCCCCTGCTGGTGTCGTTGATCGCCGAGCCACTCACCGGGCTGGCGGATACGGCTTTCGTAGCGCGCCTCGGCGCCGCTCATCTGGCCGGGTTGGGCGTGGGAGCGGCCGTGCTATCGAGCGTATTCTGGGTGTTCAACTTCCTCGGTATCGGCACCCAAACCGAAGTCGCCCGCAGTCAAGGGAGTCAGGACCGCCAACATGCCAGTCTGGCCAATGCGCAGGCGCTGGTGCTGAGCGGACTGCTCGGAATCGTTCTTGGCATCTTCGCGTGGTTCTTCGTCGACCCGCTTGTCAGCCTGATGGGAGCCAACGGTGACATCGCCGCCGCCGCGACTGACTACATCACCGTGCGATTGTTCGGCGCTCCGGCGGTGCTGTTGACCGTCGCCGCCTTCGGGACCTTGCGGGGCTTGCAGGATATGCGTACGCCGATGTGGATCGCTGGGGGCCTGAATGTCGTGAATCTGATGCTCGATCCGGTCTTGATTTTCGGCTGGGGTGCGGTGCCGGCAATGGGAGTGGCGGGAGCGGCCGCGGCCAGCGTTGTAGCCCAATGGCTGGGAGCGCTGGCGGCGGTGACCGTGATCCTGCGGCGAATTGGCCTGCCGGCACACGCCAACTTTTCACAAATTGGAGGCCTGCTGAGTATCGGCCGCGAACTGTTCATTCGAACGGCCTCGCTCAATTTGTTTCTCATTCTCACGACGCGTTCGGCAACCGAGATGGGGGCTGACTCTGGAGCAGCACATCAAGCGATTCGTCAAGTCTGGGCTTTTACTGCGCTCTTTCTAGATGCTTTTGCAATTGCGGGCCAAAGCCTCGTCGCCTATTTCATGGGAGCGGGTAACATTGCCGAGAGCCGCCGCGTCGCGAAGGTGGTCTGCGAGTGGAGCCTGGGGTGTGGCGTTGTTCTGTCGGCCGCAATGCTGCTATCCACCGAACTGGCGGCTCGTGCGCTCGTGCCGCTGACGTCACATGCCGTGTTCTATCAGGCCTGGATCATCGCCGCGCTGTTCCAGCCGGTCAACGCCCTTTCGTTTGGGACGGATGGCGTTCACTGGGGCACGGGCGATTTTCGCTATCTGCGCAACGCCGTGATCATCGCAACAACGGCTGGGATCATCGGCCTTACGTTCGTCGATGAAACGCTGCCATCGGGGTTATACGACCTGTGGGTGGTGACGGCGGGCTGGATATTGATTCGGGCGGGCTTTGGGGTCCTTCGCATCTGGCCCGGGGTGGGGAAATCTCCTTTACGGCGAGTGCGCGCCGCGGGGTAGCCGTTTCGCGGAACGGCCCACCGAAACTTAGACGATTTCCGCCGCGCCTTTGATGACTGCGGCGATGTCTTTGATCCCAACGCCGGGCCCCTCGGGGACGGTCATCTTGCCGTCTTTCACTTCGAGTGGAGCATGGAACCAACCGTTGTACTTCTCGATGCCGCGCTTGTACTCCTGATAGCGTCCGATGTCTTTGACGCAGGAGGCGAAGTGCAGCATGTAGACGAACCCGAAGCCGCCCGAAATATGAACAGTCGTGGGCATGTTCGCCAAGGCAGCCATATTCGCCACGCGAATCGATCGGATCATGCCTCCGTAGTAGTGCAGATCGGGCTGCACGATGTCGACGGCGCGGTTGTGAATCATCCAACGGAAGCGGCGCTCGCTGAACTCCTGCTCGCCGCCCGAGACGGGAATCGTCAGAGCGTCGGTGACACGCTTGGTGTCTTCGAGATGATCAAACGGGCACGGTTCCTCGAAGTAGACGGCCTTGATGTCTTCGAGCATGCGGCCGACTTCGATCGCCTGCGGCGGATCATAGGAGCTATTCGAGTCGGCGTGGATGTCGATGCCGTCTCCGAGCGTCTTGCGGGAGAGCGCGATGAGTTTCGGGGTGCGGCCGGGTAAAGCATCCTCGTTGCGGCTCATGCGACCGCCGACTCTGAACTTCACGGCGCGCGCCTTGGTTTCATCGAGCAGTTCCTGCAGGTAAGCCACTTCCTCCTCGGGAGTGGAATCCCGCCGGCCGCTCGCAACGTAATACGGGACTTCGCGCCGAATCACGCCTCCAAGCAACTCACCCATTGACTTGCCGGCCGCGCGCCCCAGCATGTCGAGGATGGCGAACTCGACCCACGCCTGCGCCGACCAGAACGCCAGTCCCTGAAGTTTGTAGTTGCTCTGGTGGCGATACAGATCCCAAAGAAGGTCCGACTCCAGGGAGCGTGCGTCCTTGCCGAGAAAGAACGGGACGATGAGTTCCTTGAGAATCGGGGCGAAGTAGTCTCGGTTGTTCGTGAGAGACAGTCCCTCCGCGCCGTCTTTCGACCTGACATGGACGAATTGCTCGCCGTCTTTCTCAAGCAGCCGGATCGACTCAATGATAAGCGGGGCGTTGAGGCCGTCGAGCTTGAGAATAGTCTGTGCAGCGGCTCGATCGAGATCTTCGATCGGAGGTCCAGCGGCGGCTCTGGCGACTGACTCGGCGGGCCTCGGGCCGCAACCGGCAAGATGGGAGGCGATTCCGGCGCCGGACAAATAGAGGAAGTTCCTGCGGTGTCGGTTCATGAGGGCGGCTCTTTCTTGTGACCCCTTTGCTATGAGAGAGTGTAGCCAATCAAGCTGCGGGCTTCCGGAACTTGGCGTCAAAACCCGCCATAATGAACTCCAATGAATATCGAACTCACCTCGCACTCCATCGAGGCCGTCGAGGCCCACGCCGCTGTCATCGTACTCTTCGAGCCGCACGGAGACGGCAACCCGGGACGAGGATTCACTGGTCCCATCGCTGGGCTCATCAGCGAACTCTATGCGCGAAAGGAGTTTAGCGGCAAGTTTCTGAGCACAGCGCTCATTCACCGCCCCGAGGGTTTCCGGGCGGGCCGGTTGCTGCTGGTTGGCGGTGGCAAGGAGTCTGAGTTCGACCTTAGTCGCCTGCGCCGAGCCGCCGGAGCAGCCATCCGCAGGCTGCGGGGCGTCGACAAACCCACCGTCGCCCTTGACCCGCCCGGCAAGAGATCCGCCGCCGCGGAAGTACAAGTCATGCTTGAGGGGGCCATTCTTGCCGACTACCGCGTGGACACCTATAAGACCATCGACCCCGACAGCGCCGCGATCGGCAAGATTCTCTTGTGCGCCGACGCCGGCGCCGAGAACGGCATCAGTCGAGGCCGGGCCGTGGCGGAATCACAGAACTTCAGCCGAGGCCTCGTCAACGAGCCCGGTAACATCCTCACTCCAATCGAGCTCGCCGCCCGCGCTTCGACAATGGCTCAGGAATGCGGCCTTGAAATCGATGTGCTCGATCAGGACCGCATGGCGGCGCTGAACATGAACGCGCTGCTCGGCGTCGCTCAAGGCAGCGACAATCCGCCTGCGCTGATGGTCGTCAAATACAGGCCCGCGGGGGCCGCGAATGCGCCCCATCTCGGACTGGTGGGCAAGGCCGTCACCTTCGACACCGGCGGCATCTCGATCAAGCCCGCGAAAGACATGGACCAGATGAAGTACGATATGGCTGGCGGAGCGTCGATGCTTGGCGCGATTCGCGCCCTTTCGCATCTCAAGCCCGGCATCGCGGTCACGGCCATCGTGCCATCTGTCGAGAACATGGTGTCCGCCCGCGCGCAGCGCCCCGGCGATGTCGTGACCACGATGTCCGGCAAAACCGTCGAAGTCCTGAATACCGATGCGGAAGGCCGACTGATCCTGGCCGACGCCCTGACTTACGCCCAGCAGCAAGGCTGCACCCATCTGGTCGATGCGGCCACGCTGACGGGTTCGATCGTCGTCGCTCTCGGACATCTGCGCGTCGGCTCGTTCTCGAACAACCAGGAATGGCAGAGCAAACTGCTTGCCTCCGCCGACTTATCCGGAGAGAAGATGTGGGCCATGCCGCTCGATGAGGAATACAAGGACCAACTCAACAGTCCGATCGCCGACATTCCGAACATCGGCAGCCGCTCGGGAGGCTCGATCACCGCCGCCATGTTCCTCAAGCAGTTCGCCGATCCGCTCCCCTGGGTTCACCTCGACATCGCCGGCACGGCTTGGCTGGAGGAAACACGACCCGATCTACCGAAAGGTCCGAGCGGCATAGCAGTGAGGACCCTGATTGACCTCGCCATGCGGATGGGGTCATAGTAGGTCGCGGAAGGATCGATCCTGATTTGAGGCATCGATCGGAAACAGACACCCTGTGAAACTCTCTGTCGTCATACCAGCCCGGGACGAAGAAGGCTCCATCGCGGGCACCGTGACTTCACTGCGGGAAGTGTTGGAGCGGGAACAGATCGCTCACGAGCTGATCGTTGTCGACGACGGCAGCACTGACGCCACCGCGCGGGTCGTCACCAACTTGGCAGCCGAAGCCCCAGCGATTCGGCTCGTCGTCAACCCGGGGCCGCATGGTTTCGGTTGGACTGTCCGGCGCGGCCTCGATACGTTCACAGGAGACGCCGTGGCCATCTTCATGGCCGATGCCTCGGACGACCCACAAGACCTGGTCCGCTATTTCCGCAAAATCGAAGAAGGTTACGAATGCGTCTTCGGCTCGCGTTTCATTCGCGGGTCACAGATCCGAGATTATCCCGCGCACAAGCTGCTGCTCAACCGCCTCGCCAACTCCTTCGTCCGGCTGCTTTTCTGGATCCCGTTCAACGATGTCACCAACGCCTTTAAGTGTTACCGGCGGGAGGTGATCGAAGGCACGCGTCCGCTGCTGTCGCATCATTTCAACCTGACGGTGGAACTACCGCTGAAGGCGATCGTACGAGGCTACTCCTACGCCGTGATCCCGATCTCGTGGACGAACCGCGCTAGTGGCATGTCGAAGCTCAAGATCAAAGAGATGGACAGCCGCTACCTGTTCATCGTGCTCTATCTGTGGCTCGAGAAGATGCTGTCGAGAGGCGATTATCACCGGCGGCGGACCGAAGTAAAGGGCTCCGATCTCGAACACGACCAAGTCGAATCCGGTTGAGAGCCAGAGGCGACGCGTCCTCGCCGGGGCCGCGGGCACGGCATGCCGCGCCCCTACATTTCTCTTGGGGATGCGTTCGGCGTAGCAAGGGCTAACGGTTTGGGGTATGCGCCGTCGGACCCACGTCCGGCCGATCGTCCTTTACAAACCCATCACGGTTTGGCATCTGAATCTTCGGGAGCGTCTCGCGATTCAGCTCTTGGTTCTCTTCGACGATGCCGTCCAGGAACAGAACGTACGCGACGACGGCATAGATCTGATCGTTGGTCAGAATACCAGGAGTATCGAACGGCATGGCGCGGTTCACGTAATCCCACATGGTCGTGGCGTAAGGCCAATAACTCGTCACGGTTTTGAGCGGCTTGGGGCCGGCAAGACTGCCCTGCCCCCCGATCAGCGCGGACGAGTCAGCGCCCTGGGCTTTGTTGCCATGGCACTCCGAGCAGCGCCGGTCGTAAACATCCTTGCCCTCCGCCGCCGTTCCCTTGCCTTCGGGCAGCCCTGTCCCATCCGGCAGGATTGTGATGCTCCAAGTCTTGAGCTGCTCCTCGCTGGGCGCGCTCCCAACCTTGTAATGCGGCGATTGAGCGAGGCCCGTGCCTAGCAACAAAACGATCACGCCCAAACCTAAAACCAGCGCTCTTATCCGGCTAAACATTGGTCACTCTCCCGTCGCCGCTGATCTTCCAGGCTTTGATGCAATTGTTGTGATAGTCAGAGTTCGCCCCGCGCACGGCGAGCAGCGCCTGCTCGGTCGGCTGCACGTAACCTGTCTCATCCGTGGCACGGGAAAGAATCACGGTTTCGGCGCCGTCCCATGTCCAGGGCAAGCGGAAACGTGTGAACGCAATCCGGTGACGCGGTTCCTGCAGCTCCGCATCCTGCCAACTGGCGCCGTTATCGATTGAGACCTCGACCCGCTCGATCAGCCCACGGCCCGACCATGCCAATCCACTGATTTCATGAAAGCCGGACCCCGCCAGAACCTGTCCACCGGAAGGCCGCGTAATCACCGACTTCGCTTCCATCGGAAAACTGAACTGCCGCGCCTTGCCGTTTGCCAGCAAGTCGGTATACTTCGAGGTCTCATCCCGCGCCATCGCCGCCTGCTCGGTCAACATCAGACGCCGCACCCACTTGACGTTGATATTGCCCTCGAAGCCGGGAACGACGAGTCGTAGCGGATACCCCTGGTCGGGACGAATCGCCTCGCCGTTCTGCCCGTAGGCCACGATCACATCGTCGCGGCATTTGTCGAGCGGCAGACTGCGCTGCATCTTGCAAGCGTCCGCACCCTCGGCAACGAGCCAAGTCGCCTCGGGCTTGACGCCGACTTCTTCGAGTAGGACCGACAACAGTACGCCGGTCCATTCACTGCAACTCGCGAGTCCGTGGCTGTCCTGCGCGGTCGCGCCCTTCTTGTCGGTCCACTCACCGCGGCTGTTGCCGGCGCACTCCACGAAATGCAGGCGCGAAACCGAGGGCAGCGTTTTCAGCTCATCCAGCGTCAACACCAGCGGACGCTCGACCATGCCGTGAATCATCAGGCGGTGCTCGGCGGGATCAATAGCGGGCACACCGGCGTGGTGACGCTCGAAGTGCAGCGACGAGGGCGTGATAATGCCATGGGAGTCCTGCAGCGGCGTCCGCGTCGCCCCTGTCTCGGGATACTTTGACGCCGCACCCCGGCGCGCCTCCTTTTCAAAGGGCGAGCGCTCGCCATACACATTCGGCGCGCGCCCCAGCCGCTTCGGCCCCTCGTCGGGAACCGGCTCGCCCGAGTCAGAACAAGCTGTCAGCGCGCCGCCAAGCGCAGCCCCGAGACTCAAGAACTTCCGCCGGCTAGCGACCTCGGAACCTTTTTCGAATTTCGTTTCCGCCACGTAACCCTCCCGCGAAGCAATGATTATACAAGGCGGCGCGTAGCCCGCCAGAGAGGGGAAACCGCTTGGGCCCAAGTTGACCCGCGGCAAGAAAACACTTAACGATAGGCGCGCGTCACCCACTCCGCCATCACGCAAGGCTTGACGCCGCCTTCACTCTCAATCGCCACCCGCCAAACAATCTGAATTCCGCCCACGAACTCACGCACCGAGTCCAGCTTGAATCGCCCGCGAATCCGCGCGCCGGCCGGCACGGGCGCCGGGAAGCGCACCTTATTGAGCCCATAGTTGATCAAGCGCTGAAAATCTCCTCGCAGCACCATCACCTGCTTTGAGAGCATCGAAATCAGCGATAGGCTGAAAAATCCATGCGCCACGGTCGCTTTGTACGGCGACTCCCGCGCCGCCCGCAGCGGATCGACGTGAATCCACTGCTGGTCATGCGTCAAGTCAGCAAACTGATTGATCCGGTCTTGCGTCACCTCGAACCAGTCACTGACGCCGAGTTCCTGGCCTTGCAGGCTTTGCAGTTCCTCAATACTCTCAACGATCCGTGCCGCCATCTTTAGAGTGTCACCTACGCCGCCGTCTCTTTGCAGCACTCGATTCGGCATGACTTGATTCGGCCGCACCTCCCCCCCCCC
>JAQBUE010000111.1 GCA_027624045.1 Acidobacteriota bacterium | reverse complement strand
CGTTGTGTGATGCCCTGCGGGCGGTTTTCGGGCAGCTGCGGGCGAAGGTGCGAAATTCAGCTGGCGCGTCGCTGGCCACCCCGCTGCTTCTCGCCGCCTGAAAACAGGGTATTCTGCCACAGGCTGTTAAGGGCGCCGCGCGGGAAGGCGCAGGGCCAACTTTCTATACAAATATAGTACACAATATTCCTTGTGTCAATAGTTTGTATCGATTTATTTCGTGACCACCTAGTCGCTAGTCGGCATGAGTGTTTCGTCAGCGAATCACGGAGAGACCTCGACCGGGGGGAGCTTGAGAGCCCCGGGAGGAAAAGAGAAGGAGGCCGTGCTAGGCGGCCGCTACGAGCTCGACGTTTCGCGCGGTGGGCTGAGTCTTGAACGTGCGGGCGGGCTGAGACTCAAGCAGGTAGTGGGCTACGATCCACTGCTGGCCGTCGTCGAAGCCCCACAACTCCTCACAAGCCAAGAAGAAAATCCGCCAGCGTTGGAACCATCGCTCCGCCTCGTCTCGGCCGTAACACTTGACGAGGATCGGTAGGAGCTCTTCTCGATGGGCATCCATGTTCTTCAGCCAGGCCCTAGCCGTTTGCTCGTAGTGGGCGCCGCCCCACGTCCAGGTTCTTAGCAGGCGGATGTCCTCCTGGAAACGGAGCAACAGGTCACGGCTCGGCATAATGCCCCCTGTGAAGAAGTGCTGTCCCATCCAATGGGTGCTTCCCTCTGTTTCGAACTCGTAGGCGTAATCTCGGTGGCAAAAGATGTGCACGAGCATCTTCGCGTCCGGCTTCATCCATGTGGAGGCCCGCCGCAGCAGTTCCCGATAGTTCCGCATGTGCTCGAACATCTCAAGGGAAACGATGCGATCAAAGCGGCGAGGCGTATCGAAGTCGTTCATGTCCTGCGTGACCACCTCGAGGTTTCGCAGGCCTCGTTCACAAGCACGGGTCATGATGAACTCACGCTGCGAGGCTGAATTCGACACGGCCACGATGCGGCTCGAAGGATAGTGTTCCGCCATCCATAGCGAGAGAGAACCCCAGCCACAGCCCAGCTCAAGGATGTCGTGGCCGTCTTCGATACGAGCTCTCAGACAAGTGATCTCTATCGATTTGCGCTCCGCATCGGCCAGTGTTTTCGTGTCTGCGTCCCAGTAGCAGCAACTGTACTTCAGGTTCGGACCGAGGACCTTTTTGAAGAACGCCGCCGGAACCTCATAGTGCTGTTCGTTGGCCTTGTCCGGCACGGGAGCGACGGGCCCGCGCCGCATCTTTTCCACGAACTGGCTCGCGTCGTGCCGTTCCGCTTCCTCGTTGAGACGTTCACGGCACAGTCGCCGGATGCCCCAGCGGATGAGCCCGTCAGGTAGTTGCCCCTTCTCGGCGGCGTTCAGTGCCCATTTCCAAATAGCGTCGGTCATGTCCTCGTCTCCTTAGGTGGCCACAGAAAGAAAACGCTTGTGCTGCGTTGGTAGGCGCGATAGGCGTCCCCGCGGCTGGCTAGGGCATTCGCTTCCGTGGGCGGAATGCCTGTGATCTTGAACAGGAAGAACAGCATCGTGGCCGGCCCCATCAAGGTCAGCCAGCCCCACGGCCCCGTCCAACCGATCAACACGTAGGCCCACCAATGCACCCACTCGAAGAAGTAGTTCGGGTGACGAGAGTAGCGCCAGAGACCGGTTCGGCAAACCTTGCCCTTGGTTGAAGGATCGTTGCGGAAGGCCGCCAATTGCCGGTCGGCGATGGTTTCGCCGGACAACGCGATCAGCCATACGACCCCGCCCAGCAGGTCCGGAAGGCCGAGAAACGCCGGGTTGCCGGCGGCGATGAGCATGGGCGCGGCGAACAGAGCGCTCCAGAAGGCCTGAAGCTGGAAGAACCAGAAGAGCTTCATTTGTGTTGTTTCGCGCCATTCGTCGCGGAGCTTCTGGTAGCGCCCGTCCTCGGGCATGCGCAATACACGAATGAGCAAGTAGGCGCCAAGGCGTAGCGCCCAGATCCCGGCAAGCAGGGCGATCAGGATTCGTCTCTCGGGAAGACCGTCGGCCAAGGTTGCGTAGAACACCGACAACAGCCCCACGCCCAGCGCCCAAGCGACATCCACGATTCCGGCGTCGCCGGTACGTTTCTGGACGAACCACAACAGGGCCATCACTATGGCCATGGCGGCCCATCCGGAGAGCCAAAGGAGCCACGGGTTCATGGCCGAGCCTCCCGGAAGCAGCACATGCCGCCTGGCTGCGCGCGCAGTTGTTTCGCGAACCACACCAAGACAGGAGCCGCGAGGCCCCAAACGAAAGCCACCGCTCCGAGTGAGAGCGCCGCCGACTTTCCTAGCGCGAGCGCATCGAACGCGAGGCCCGCGTAGTAGGCTACCGGACCGCCCACAACCCCCAGCAACGCTGCAATCAAGTAGCGACCGTCGAGCCAGCGCAGAGCGACGTTAAGTGTCCCCGCGAAACTTGCCCAAAGGGCCACCATCCAAAGGGTGGACGGAGAGCCCAAACGTGCATGTTCGGGAAACACCAACAAGCCTGTCAGCACCAAGGTTGAGTCCGCGGCGTAGCCGATGAGCGATCCCGCCATGATCAGGGCGATTTCCATCCATCGGCGCGCGAGGTGCAGAATCACGTGGATAGCTAGTACCACCAAAGTGACGACGGGACCTACCCAGGGCTGGCCGCTTCCCGCGCCGATGACGCAGGCGAACCAAGCGAGCTGGAATCCTGCCACATTGATCAGCAGTTTCATTGCGTTCCCAAGGGCGGCAAGACCGGGGCCCGACGGTTCCGCGGCTTCGCCAAGAGCAGTTGCACATCGCCCACGGTTCGCTCTTCGAAGCCCGCCTCGCAGTAGCACAAGTAGAACTCCCACAACCGGGCAAATGAGTCGGGGTACCCCAACTGCTTAACGTCTTCGATCCGGTCAAAGAAGCTCTGGCGCCAGCGGCGGAGCGTTTCGGCGTAGTGCGGCGTGATGTCTTCAAGGTGAACCGGTCGCAAATCCGAGCCACACGCCACGGCGCTGCACATCGCGCTCACTGAGGGCAAGCAACTACCCGGAAAGACATAGCGCTGAATGAAATCCACTGATCGGCGGTAAGTTTCGTAGCGGTGGTCCGCCATGGTGATGCCCTGCACGAGCATCAGGCCGTCTTCCTTTAGGAGTTCGCCGCACTTGCCGAAGTAGGTGCCAAGGAACTTGTGTCCCACAGCTTCGATCATCTCGATCGACACGAGCTTGTCGAATTTCCCGGTTAGCTCTCGGTAGTCGGTTAAGAGGATCTCGATGCGATCTTCAAGCCCGGCCGCCCGGACTTGTTGCTGGGCAAGTTGTCGCTGTTCCCGGGAGATGGTCGTCGTAGTAACGCGACAGCCGTGCTCCTTCGCGGCGTGCATGGCGAGAGAGCCCCAACCTGTTCCGATCTCCAGCAGATGATCTTCGGGACCAAGGTCAAGCTTGCGGCACACACGGTCCATCTTCGCGATCGAGGCATCTCGCATCGACGCGCCCGGGTGCTCGAAGATGCCGCAGGAGTAACTCATGGTCTCGTCCAGAAACAGGCGGAAGAAGTCGTTGCCCAAGTCATAGTGGGCGTGAATGTTGCGCGCACTGCCCGTCCGTGTATTACGTCGCAACCAATGGAAAGCTTTCGTCGCCGGAGCGGTCAGCCGCGCCCAGCCTCGCTCCAACTCGTCAGCCAACGCCAGATTGCGCGCGAACAAACGACACAACGCGGTCAGGTCATCGCACGACCAAAGACCCTGGATGTAGGACTCCGCGGCCCCTAAACTTCCTCCTAGCAGCACCTCGCACCAGAAGCGGGAGTCTCGAACGGTGATCGTGGCTCGAAGGTCAGTGTGCTCACCGAAACGCCACGAGTTCTTGGCATCCAGAATCGTCAACTCGCCTTGCGTCAAACCGTCCAGACGGTTCCTGACGAGGCGTGCCGCGATCCGGTCTATTCGCCGGATTGTGCCCGTAGCAGCGTCAAGGCCGGCGCTTGGAATGATAGTGTCTCGTGTCAAGTCCTGACCTTCTGTACGGCTCGATGCTTCGGATGCGGATAGAAGGGACAGTTCTTCCACCACAGCTTCAGCGCCTGCCAGTAGATCGCTCCCACCACTTTGAGCGTCATCAGCGGATACTGGGCCAGGACCCGCGCGAGGGACGCGGCCGTAATTTCTTTGCGGTCGAGTCGCACTGTCGCATCGAACATCGACTGGCCGTCTTCAATGTTTTCCATATGCACGGCCAGCGAATCCGCCGGTTCGGTGAAGCGCCAACGGTAGGTCTGGTCCATGCCCATGAATGGCGAGACGTGAAACTGCTTCGAGAATTCGAATCGCTTTGTTCCGCCTTCGCGCACCGGCAGAACGTAGCAATGACGCTCGCCCCAAGGAGTGTTGTTGACCTCCGCCACAATCACCCCGACGCCCTGATTAGCCTTGTCGAAGCAGTAGTAGAAACTCACCGGGTTCATCACGTACCCGAAGTAGCGTAGGTGGGTAAGCAGGAAAACCCGGCCTTGGGGTCTCGACCCGGTCTCCTGTTCGACCAAGTCGCGAACCGCTTGATCGAGCGGGATAGACGGATCACCGAAATGATCCTCGCGTCGAAAACGTGCCACCGCCCCACGACTGGCGGACCACAGCCAACGTTTCCGGAAAACCTCGTCCAACTCGGACAGATCGAGATAGAGTTGGAACATGCGGTACCCAAACTCGTTCACGCGCGGCGAACGCCTGCGGTGGCGCACCCAGCCTTCGTAGAGGCAACTTTTCATGCGGCTTTCTCCTCAGCGAGTCGCTGCACCACTCGCAAGGCGCTGCTCACGCCGTCTTCGTGAAAACCGTACCCCCAATACGCGCCGCAGTAGGAGGTTCGGTTAGCACCGATCAACTCGCCGTGACGACACTGGGCCGCCGCACGCCGCGATGTGTAGATCGGGTGCTCGTACTGAATGCGCCGGATGATCTTGTCTGGATCAATTCCCTCGTCGTCATTCAGCGTGACGTTGAACACCGGCTGCGGCGCCAGACCTTGCAGGATGTTCATGTTGTAAGTCACGGCTCCGCGGTCCGGATCGTCTTTTCGGATGTGATAGTTCCAACTCGCCCAGGCGCGCCGCCGCCGAGGCAAGACAGATGTGTCGGTGTGCAGTACGGCTTGGTTCGGCTCGTACGGGAACGCGCTCAACAACTCGAGTTCCGTTCGCGTCGGGTCGCTGACGATCCCAAGCGCCTGGCCGCTGTGACAAGCAAAGATGACGTGGTCGAAGCGCCCTTCCACCCCGTCTCCGTCAATCAGCCGCACACAGTCAAAGCGCCGTTCGACACTCCGGACCGGACGGTTGAGCAGAATACGGTCACCGAACGGTTCGATCAGTTTCTCCACGTAGCGGAACGATCCGCCTCGGATCACACGCCATGTCGGACGTCCTACGACCTGCAGCATTCCGTGATTACCGAGGAACTCAACGACAAACCGAATCGGGAAGTTTCGAAACGTTCCCGCCGGACATGACCACAATGACGATCCAAGCGGGATGAGATAGTTTTCAGCGAACTCGGGCGTGTAGCCGTCTGCGGCTATGTATTCACCGACCGTTGTCTGGTCCCCACCGACCCCGGACAGCCGCGGCGCTTCCCTGTTGAAGCGCAAGATGTCTCGAATCATGCGATGAAAGCTCGGCCGAAGCAGGTTGGTTCTCTGCGCGAACAGTTTGTTGAGCGACGTACCGTTGTATTCAAGGCCCGTCCGGTCCGAACGGACGCTGAAGCTCATCTGCGTCGGCTGTGTTTCCACCGCAAGGTTACGCAGAAGCCGGGTGAAACGCGGATAGTTCTTCTCGTTAAATACGATGAAGCCGGTATCGATGTGGTGCGTTCGGCCGTCTAGCTCAACGGCGACCGTGTTTGTGTGTCCCCCGACATAGCTCCCCGCTTCGAACACCGTGACATCGTGCCGCGGGCGCAGATAGTGAGCGGCGGTCAGCCCCGAGATTCCCGAGCCTACGATGGCGATCTTCATGCCTGCGCCTCTCGCGGAGCGAGATCAACCCGGTTCCTGGCCAACACCTCCGCCGGAACGGGCCGCAGGTCCCACACCAGCCCAAGCCGCTCGAACAGCCAGAGCACGTAGTAGGTGAAGTCGAATTCCCACCAGTAGAAACCTTGCCTCGTCGATCCGGGGTAGTGATGGTGGTTGTTGTGCCAGCCCTCACCCAAGGTCAGGACTGCGATCAGCAAGTTGTTCCGGCTGTGGTCGCCAGTCTCGTAGCGGCGTGCCCCCCACGTGTGCGCGAGAGAGTTGACGGTGAAGGTTGCGTGGTGCAGCGCGATCGTCGACAAAAAGAAGCCCCACACGAGCATTTGCCAACCGTTCGTAGCCAAACCTGGGGCGAAGGTGGCGAGAAGTTCTCCGACGCCAAACAACCCCAGCGCAAGGACGAGCGGCGGGGCCCAATCGAAACGATTCAGGAAAAGCAGTTCCGGATAGCGCGCCCAGTCACGCACGTAACTCCTGCGGGTCAGGAACGCATCCGGCGTCATGAACCAGCCGATATGGCTTCGCAGGAAGCCACGCTGCGAGGGAGAATGCGGGTCCGGCGGATCGTCCGAGTGAGCGTGATGATGTGCGTGGTGCGACGCCCACCACATCGGGTCCCGTTGCACGGAGGTGCAGCCCACCCAAGCCATCAACGCCTGCAACCAACGCGACGTCTTGAAGCTCCGATGTGAAAAGTAGCGATGGTAGAAGCCCGTAATCGCGAACATCCGCACGACGTAAAGGACCACCGCCGTGCTCACCGCTGCCACGCTTGCCCCTGTCCAGAAAACAGCTACGCATGCCACATGCATCGCGATAAAGGGGATGCAGCGCAACCAGTCCACGCGATCTCCCGCATTCCGCACACTCGCCGACTCGATTCCCGCATAGTTGTCCACCCATCGAAGCAGCCAACCGGGGGTCATCATGTGCACCTCTCGTCTAGAAATTGCAGACAGACAGACTCCGAACCCCGAAAGCGGCACAACTCATCGGACAACGAGCATCGTATGTTGTTCTGTAACCAGCTTGTGGTCAATGAGTTGCGTGTGGCCATGCGGTCTTCTATTTTATATATACATTAACTATACATTATAGAAACATGCAATGCAAGTCTTTTTCTGATGCATCGCTGAAGCCGGACAGCAGTTAGGTGGGTAGGTTCTCCCGGGTGTAGTGCCGCAGGCGCTGTCACTCCGGCACTAGCCAATACCGGACCCCTTGATGGAGTGGAAAGCCTGCAGGGCGATCTTTCTTCTCTCGGCGTGGTCCACGATGGGAAGCGGGTAGGTCTTGCCCAGTCTGGCCCCAGCGGCGAGAAGCACGCCGTCAGGAGCCTGCCAGGGCCTGTGTATCCACCTGCTGGAAACTTCCCTGAGTTCAGGTACCCACTGCCGCACGTAGGCGCCGTCGGGATCGAACCTTTCGCCCTGACTGATTGGGTTGAACACACGAAAATAAGGGGCGGCGTCAGCGCCACAACCGGCGGACCATTGCCAACCCAGTGTGTTGTTCGCAAGATCCGCGTCAACGAGGGTGTCCCAGAACCATCGCACCCCTTCGTGCCACGAGATCATCAGATCCTTCACCAAGAACGAGGCAACCAGCATGCGTACCCGGTTATGCATCCAGCCGGTCTCCCAGATCTGCCGCATGCCGGCATCGACGAGAGGATAGCCCGAACTCAGAGACGGAGCTTGATATCCGCTATGTCGAGTTGGGGACCGCCGGCGACGTTGGCGAACCCGTCACGTTTCTTCGCTCGCCCGCCCTCGAGCGGATGATGAAGCTCTCGCCGGACGGCCGCTTGCTGGCCTATACCTCCACTGAATCAGGACGCCATGAGATCTACGTGCGTCCGTTCCCCAGCGGCGATGGCAAATGGCAAGTCTCGGTCAACGGTGGAAGGTGGCCGAGGTGGCGCAGCGACGGCAAGGAGTTGTACTATGTCGAGGACCGCATCTTGATGGCGGTCTCCGTCTCGCAAGAATCGACGTTCACTTTGGGGCAGCCGCAACAGTTGTTTGAGTACGCTGACCTGACCGCATCGGGCGGCAACGTCAGGAGCTACGACGTCTCCGCCGACGGTCAACGCTTCTTGACCGTCGCGCCTGTCGAGGAGGACGACGCCGAGCCCCCAAGATCCGCATTGTCCTGAACTGGTACGAAGAGTTCCGCGATCGCCAGCAGAACTAAGGCTCTAAACCTCAAGGGCTGAACTAGATAGAGTCGATTTGAAGTTAGGTGTCGGTAAAATCCGGTACCGTCCACCTTTCCGCCGGCTGAAGCCCACCTGGGCCTCTCAGCGGACTAGATCCGCCCTTGTCGGTAAGGGTCGATCCAGCGCAGAATCCGCAGCAACTCTGCCTGCGGGATCAACACTTCGCCGTCAGTGCGAATTTGAGGGGCTACAGGTGAACTGTCGGAGAGATTCTTTCTCCCCGACAATGGCCCATGTCAGGCGCCTAGGCCAGTGGCCCGGAAGCCGAAAGCCAAGCAGTCTGAGACACCTGGGGACGAAAGAGTTTCATAATTCAACAGAGCGGTTCCCACTAGCGACAGCCGCATCAGACACCCGCCAATGCGCCGGGCGAGCTCCGGACCCGGCTGCGAACGGGCATTGAGCGTCCCGACGATCGCTAGACGGAACGGTTGCTTGATTGCAGCCCCGGGGAGTGCTGCGTCGGATTGCCAATGGCCGAAGATATAGTTACGGGGCGAATCCACTAGGCATGTATTGATGTGATCCGACATGCAGGATAGTCCAAGGAAATCATGTTCCGAAAGATCACAAAGGGAATTTTTGGCGGTGTTGCTTCAGTCGGGGTCGCGTATGTCATTCTGGCCGCGACGATCGGCAGAACTCGAATCCTCGAACTCTGTTTCGGTCCGGCGCCGGTCCAAGCGGTCGAGTTCGAAAACCTAAGGCTCAAGCCGAGTCCCAATCAGTACCTTGTTTGTCCTCCCGACCTCTGCGCCGCCGAAGCACACATGGAAAGCCCCGTATTCCAGGAGCCTCTTGAAAGCCTGAGGGCAAGATGGCTTTCCTTAATGCGGCGCCAACCGCGGACGAACCTCGTCCTGAGCGAGTTGGAGAAACAGCGGTTCACTCATCGGGTGAAGACAGCGTTGATCCATTTCCCAGACGACGTCACGGTACAGTTCATCCCGCTAGACGACAAGCGGTCGACCATGGCGATCTATGGTCGCTCCCATTACGGCTATTCCGACCTCGGTGCGAATCGCCGGCGGATTATATCCTGGTTGCGCGAGCTTGGAAGGACGGGCCCGCTTGCCCAAGAGACCGAATAGATTCCTGTTACTCGACACGATTCTGCAGTTCGACCAGCTCTTGAAACCGGCCATCATCGTTCTACCGCAAATTCGCCGTATCTCGATAGCGAATGCAGACACAACCGGGTTCGCCGGACTGAGGCCAATTGACTTCCGCGCAGACTCTACACTAAGGGGTTGCCGCGATTCGCACGATGTGTTGAGATCGAAGCCCCGGTGGAAACCGTTTTCGGCTTCCACGAACGCGAGGATGCTTTCGAGTTGCTGGCTCCGGCGTTCCCTCCGGTCAAGCTCGTTTCCAAGACACCTGGTTTAGCGGTTGGGACACGCGTGGAACTACGCATACTGTTTCTGCCTTGGGTTGCTCTGCACACGGCTTTTGAGCGGCAACTCCTGTTTGTTGACGAGCAAATCGAAGGTCCGTTTGCCCGCTGGGTGCATCGTCACGAGTTTGAGGACTTGGGTGGCCGCACCCGTTTGACAGATCGCGTCGAATACCGCTTGCGCGGCGGTGCCGTGGTGAACACGTGCTTAGGCTGGGCCGTCCAGCTAGGGCTCGGGCGAATGTTCGCGCACCGCCATGCAGTGACAAAAAGGGCGTGCGAGGTCATCTGATTCTTGTGTTCCCACGATTCCTGACGGATGTCGAGCACCGGGCTCGTCGCTGAATCGACGTCGTATGAGCAATCCTGTTGTCATCATCGGTGGCGGACTCGCCGGATTGGCTTGCGCCAGGGTGCTGCGTGAGCAGGGCATTGAGGTTCTGGTCCTCGAATGCGACGAGTCCATCGGAGGGCGAGTCAAGACAGACTCGTTCGAGGGCTTCCAGTTGGATCGAGGCTTCCAGGTATTCCTGCCCGCCTATCCGGAGGCAAAGCGGATCTTGGACTACGAGGCACTCAATTTACGAACGTTTTATCCCGGAGCGCTCATTCGATCTGGGGGACGATTCCACCGCCTGGGTGACCCCTGGCGACGTCCCTTCGATGCGATCGTGGGAGCGCTTTCCCCGATCGGCACGCTGGGCGACAAGTTGCGGGTCGGTCGACTTAGGTTGAGACTTGCCCGTACTACGCTCGAGGAGATCCATCGACGACCCGAGACAACAACACTGCGCGCGCTGCGTCAGGAGGGTTTCTCAGAAGCGATGATTGAGCAGTTCTTCCGACCTTTTCTCGGTGGGGTCTTCCTCGAACACGAACTGAACACGACCAGTCGGAAGTTCGAGTTTGCGTTCAAGATGTTTGCGGAGGGCGGCACCGCGGTCCCGGCCTCTGGTATGGCAGCAATTCCCAAGCAGCTAGCATCCAGCATCGGCTCACGGTTCATTCGCACGAGTTGCAAGGTCAAAGCACTCAATCAAGGCACCGTCGTTCTGGATTCGGGTGAGGAGGTTCGCGCGCAGGCCATCGTCGTCGCAACGGATGCGGACGAAGCGTGGCGCCTTTGCGGTCGGAGGCAGGTTGCAACCTGGAACGCAAGCACTTGCCTCTACTTCGCCGCGGAAGAGCCTCCGGTAGACCAGCCAGTTCTCGTACTCGACGGGGAGCGAAGCGGGCCCGTCAACAACCTTGTCGTTCTGGACCAAGTAGCGTCCACTTACGCGCCTCCTGGTAGGTCGCTGGTTTCCGTCACGGTTTTGGGCGTACCGAAGGCGAATGACAAGGACCTAAGCGATGCCGTTCGATCTCAGCTTGAGGCGTGGTTCGGCATACAGGTGCGTGCATGGAAGCTCTTGCGGATTTACCGAATCAGCAAGGCTCTGCCCACCCAACTTCCTGGAGCAGCCGCCCAAGATACTCGTTTACGCCCGGGCCTATATGCTTGCGGTGATCACCTTGACACCGCTTCAATTCAAGGCGCTTTCCTGTCAGGAAGACGCGCAGCTGAATCCGTGATTTCTGATCTCTGACGGCCTGCTTGTGGACGAACCAAGAACCGGGCCCAGGTTGAGGAAACTCTGAATCCTGCAAGCAGATCCCAAAAACATTGAAATCGGAAGGGGTGAATGGCTCTCGGCCGATTCCGGATGCCATCGGTGGTTGGCTCATGCCGTTCTTGGTCAAACGTGGTTGCGAAGCATCAACTCTTTCGGGTGCGGCTCAAGATAGGTCTGACCCTTCAGGTATGCGATGTCGTACCTTCGCACGTAGTGACGGACCAAGGTCAGTGGGACGATGAGCGGTACGAATTGCTGCCGGAAATCCTCGATTAAATCCAATAGCTCAGCGCGTTCGTCTTTGGAGAGGGTTCGTTTGAGTTGGCCAACTAAACGGAGGAGCACGTTTGCATGGCGTGCGATGGTAGCTTTCCGCGCCAAGGCTTGCATGAACCTCTCCTGATATCGTGCCGCTAACTCCGACCGAGGGGTCCTCTTACTACGCGCCACCAGCTCGCCGAGATCTCTCTGGGCCTTGATGTCGTGCACCTGCAGTAGTAGCTTTTCTGCCGTGTGAAATGCGACCAGATCGGGGACGGTCCATCTTCGGGCGAAGAACTCGTGGAGACGCCGGTGGGCGAACACGCACTCAAGGAAATTCTCCCGCAGCCTCGGGTCGTTGAGTCGACCCTCCTCCTCAACAGGCAATCGAGGCGCCAGCTTGGTGATCGCCTCGGCGAAGAGCCCACGGCCTTGCGGACTCGGTGAACCGTTTTCGTCGTAGATCTTTACGCGGTGCAGTCCGCAACTCGGTGAGTTCTTCTTGAAGACAAACCCGTTGAGTCCTTGTCCGAGCAGTTCTTTCGCCTTGCGGGCCGCGTAGGCGCGCATAGCGTCAGAGTGATCAGTTCCTGCTTTCGGCTCAACCAGCCGTATTTCATCACCAATCCGGACAAGGCGGATCGTTTCCCGCGGTGTGCCAAGACCGATATCAACCTCGGGACAAACCGGTACAAACTCCACAAACCTCGCCACCGTGTCCGTTAGGAAATGGTCGCGCGCATGGCCGCCGTTGTAGCGGACAGCGTCGCCCATCAAACACGCCGAGATACCGATCCTGATCAAGATGACCTCCTTATCCGGGCACCAAACTTCAGGAACTTCCAGTATTCATCCGCCAGATCGCGAAGTTCAGCGCCGCAGCGTAGCTCACCCATACCAGATACGGAGCCATGAGCCAACCCGCAGTAGCACTCACCCTAAAGAAGAGAACGACGGTGACGAGAATCGCTGTCCACAGCACCCATATCTCGAAGAAAGCAATTCCCGGCACTCTCAGCCAGAAGAACAAGAAGGACCAAGCTAGATTCAAAACCAGCTGCACTCCGAACGCAAAGATTGCCAGGCGCGATTCGCGCAGTACAGACTGCCGGACGACTAGCCAGGCGGCAACAGCCATCAGGATGTAGAGCAGTGTCCAAACAGGGCCGAAAACCCAGTTCGGCGGCGTCCAAGCAGGCTTCGAGAGGCCGGCGTACCAAGTATCTACGCTCGTTCGCGTCGCAAGAGAGCCGACGAAGCCGACCGCGAGGCAGATCGTGACGAGAACGACAAGAATCAAGTAGTTCCGCATATGGTGTGTCTACAATCGTTGAGTTTCGGGCCGAAAGTCGTGTCCACTCATCCAGTTAGGCATACCCAAAGGCTTGAACTACGCCCAGCAGTCCGAAGACCGGAACGTGAATTGGGGACGCAGCACCGCCGGGTTGGGGCAGTCTTACCTGTGCGTCCGCCGAGACGCGCAATCGGTTGAATGCAGTCTGGCAAGAAAGAGCTATTTGCCATCTGTACCCTCAATGTGTCGTCATCCTGCATGTGTCTTGAGCGATTGGAAAGGGAATGCCCGTAACCTCGTAGAAAGTAGCGACTCTCCGCTCCAGCCTTGATAGGCTGGGGCAAATTTTCTTTCACCGAGAAAAGGAGAGTCGCTATGAAGAAACCATATCAGATTGACGCTCAGCGAGCTGTGAAGCAGCTCGAGGCCATGGCCGCGGAGGGAAATCCGGCGGTGCAAATGGTGTTGCCGATGGCCGAGATGGTGGGCTGGCTGCGGGAGGGCGTGGGTGCATTGATCCGCCAAGCCGGCCTGCGGGTGATGGAACTGTTGATGGAGGAAGAGGTACGCGAGCGAGTGGGCGAGCGCAGCCAGCCGCGGCCGGATCGCACGGCCAACCGCTGGGGCAAGGAACGCGGCTTCTGCGTTGTGATGGGGCAAAAGGTTCCGATCGAGCGTCCGCGCGTGCGTACGACCGAGGACCAGGAAGTGCGCTTGGGCAGCTACGAGATGTTTCACCGCGGCGAGCCGCTGACCGAAACGGTGTGGGAAAAACTGATGCTCGGTCTGAGCACGCGAAAGTACGGCCAGGCGGTGCGCGAGTTCGCCGAGGCGTACGGTCTCGAGAAGAGCGCCATCAGCGAACATTTCATCGAAGCCAGCCGGGAAAAGCTGAAGGCCATGATGGAGCGGCGCCTGGAGAAGGTGCAATTGTGCGCGCTGCTGATCGACGCGACGCCGTTTGCCGGGCAACAGATGGTGGCGGCGCTGGGCATCAGTCAGGACGGGCGCAAAACGATCTTGGGGCTGCGGCAAGGAGCCACCGAGAACGCCACCGTGGTGGGCGAGTTGCTGGGCGATCTGATGAATCGCGGCCTGGACTTCAGCGAGTCTCGCTTGTACGTACTCGACGGCGGCAAAGCGCTACTCGCGGCGGTGAAAAAGCATGGCGGCGAAGCGGCGTTGATCCAGCGCTGCCAAGTCCACAAGCGGCGCAACGTGTTAGACCATCTGACCGAGGCACAACGGCCCGTGGTGGCGAAGAAGTTGAATGCCGCCTACGCGCTGGAAGACTACGCCACAGCCAAGCAAGCGCTGGACACGCTGCATCGGGAACTGATGGAATTGAACCCGAGTGCGGCGCGGAGCCTGGGGGAAGGGTTGGAGGAAACGCTGACGGTGCATCGGCTCCACGTCCCGCCGCAACTGCGCAAGAGCTTGGCCAGCACCAACGTCATCGAGTCGGCCTTCTCGATCGTCGAACAAGTGTGCGCCAACGTGAAACGATGGCATGGCGGAGATCAGCGAGAACGCTGGGTGGGGTCCGGCCTGCTGGTGGCTGAAAAACAATTCCGCCGGGTCCAAGGACACAAACAAATTCCGGTCCTTCTCAGAGAACTGGAAGCGTTGGCTCCTTCCAAGCCGGAGGTTGTCAAACGAAGGAAGGCGTCGTAAAGTGGGTTACGCGAGAGCCGCTACTTTCAACGGAGAATCGGGCGATCCCATTGGAAAGCTTGGAGGGCGAGCTTTCTCCGCTCGGCGTGATCGACAATCGGAAACGGATACGTTCTCCCAAGTATCACCCCGGCTCCCAATAACTCGCCTTCCGGAGCCTCCCAGGGCTGATGGATCCATCGAGTAGGGAGCTTGGACAGTTCGGGAACCCACTTGCGAACATAGGCTCCATCGGGGTCGAACTTTCTGCCTTGCGTGATTGGATTGAAGACGCGAAAGTAGGGCGCGGCGTCGGCGCCGCAGCCGGCCGACCATTGCCAGCCCAGGGTGTTGTTTGCGAGATCCGCGTCGACGAGCGTATCCCAAAACCATCGCGCCCCTTCGTTCCAAGAGATCATAAGATCCTTCACCAAGAACGAGGCGACGAGCATACGCACGCGATTATGCATCCAGCCGGTTGCCCAGAGCTGCCGCATGCCCGCGTCCACGAGAGGATAACCTGTGAGGCCGCGCTGCCATGCCTTGAGTGCTTTCGAGTCCTCGACCCACTGGAACGTCTCGAAAGCCTTTCGTAGTGGTTGTTCCGGCGTTCTAGGAAAGTGAAAGAGCACATGATGAGCGAACTCCCTCCAGCCAAGTTGCCGCAGATAGGACTCAGCTTGAGAATCGACTCGTGCCTTGCCGTCAACAGTCCAAGCTCTTACACGGTGCCAGACTTCCCGCGCACTAATCTCGCCGAAGTGCAGGTACGCGGAGAGTCGCGATGTACCGTCCCCGTCGGGCCGGGCACGGCCCGATTCGTAGTCTGCCGCCGCATTGCTCAAGAAACGCTTGAGTTGAGATCTTGCTCCCGGCTCGCCCGGTGCCCAAGTCTTGCGCATGCCGGCTGCCCAATCGATCGTAGGCTCCATTCCGAGAGATTCGATCGACATACTGTTGGGCCAACGATCTGGAGAGGGGACGGACCTTGGCGAGGGAATCGGTTTACTGGGTTCCTGCAAGGCGCAACAAGCCTTCCAGAAAGGAGTGAAAACTTGAAACGGTGTCTTTGACTTGGTCTGAACCGTCCAGGGTTCAAAGACAAGATTCCCGCAAGAGCTTTCGACGCTGCAGCCGGAAGACTCCAGAGCTTGTCGGACCCTGCTCTCCAGGTCTACCATCTCGGGTTCGTAACGTCGGCTCCAAGAGACGGCGACCGCTCCCGTCCCCTCGATCAGTTGTTGCAGCACTCGCAGGGTGGGGCCGCGACGAAGGATCAGTCGGGATCCCTTGCCACGTAGCTGATCGTCCAACGAACGTAACGACTGATGAAGCCACCAGCAGCTCGCCGCCCCCGGCTGCCAACCTTCCTCCGATCTGGGATCCCAGATAAAGACCGGCAACACAGGTCGGCCTGACTCGATTGCCGCGTTGAGGGCCGGGTTGTCACTGAGGCGCAGATCCAGCCGGAACCAATGGATGTGTGGAGATTGGTTCATAAGGAGACGGAGACCAGAATGGTCCTGAGAGGAGACCAGGAGCCGGATCGGTTGGGACGCTTCACCATCCGAAAGTTCCAGGGCCGCCCTTGAGGGGGCCGACGATGTCCGATGTCGCCCACCCTCCGTAAAAGTCACCATCCTGGGCATCGACACGTTCCTCGTCGACGTAGCAAGCGTCAACGCGTCCTGCATAGAAAGCCAGCCTGTTCTTCAGCACCTGAAATCTCGGGCTCGGCTCGGCGTAGCCCCAAGCCGCGTTACCGGATCGTCTGCCGTGCGCGACGAGGTCATGATAGGATGCTCCACCTTTGAACTCACAGAAACTGTGTCCCGAGCCCAGTCTGACAAACTCGATTCGAACGTCTTTGAGCGGAATGTAGTAAGTCGGCGGATGACTCGTTTCTAAGACCCTCACGGCGCTGGTGGTGTCCGCAATCGTCTCTCCGGCGAACTCGACTCGTAATCTCTTCGGTGTCGGCTCGACCCGGGGCGGTCGGGGATAGTCCCAAACCCACTCTTGGCCTGGCTTGAGCTTCGGTTTCTTCATTGCGTCCTCCGATGGTTCGAACTGGCTCGGCTCAGGGCTGGGCTGGCCGGAGCGGCGGTACCGAGGAAGGTCACCTTCGAACAAACACTAGATCCGCTCTCCGTCTTGTATCCGTTGCCTTAGCTCGTGGGCGCGCGCCCGAGTCGCTTCCACGTCGCTCGGCTCCCTCTTGTCGAGATTCCTTACAGCGAGACTCATCCGCCGGTTGGTCGATAGCGATTCCCAGTTGCGATCGATGAAATCCCAGTAGAGACTGTTAAACGGACAAGAATCGCTGCCAACGGTCTTGCGACGGTCATAGTCACACTTACCGCAACCGTCGCTCATGCGATTGATGTAGTTCGCGGAGGCGGCATAGGGCTTTGATCCGACGATGCCCCCATCCGCGTAGAGCGCCATACCGAGGACGTTTGGCGTCACAACCCATTCCCAGCCGTCGGCATAGGCGGACCAGTACCATTCGTTGACGGCCTGAGGGTCTAAACCAGCGATGAGCGCGAAGTTGCCCGTGATCATGAGCCGCTGGATGTGGTGATTGATGCCATTGCCAATGAGCGAGCGCACGGCGTCTGAGACCCAGTACATATCGGTATCGCCATTCCAATAGAACGACGGTAAGGGCAATGTTGCTTCGAAGTGGTTGCTCTCGGTGTACTGCGGCATCTTCAGGTGATAGACCTGGTAGACGAATTCGCGCCAGCCGATGATTTGCCGGATGAAGCCCTCGACTGAATTAAGCCGTGCCTTACCTTCGCAATAGCGGCGCTCCGCCTCTCGGCACAGCCACATTGGTTCGAGGAGCCCCAGATTGATGAGTGGCGAAAGGAGTGAGTGGTAGAGGGTCGGCTCACCGGTTACGATCGCGTCCTGATAGGGGCCGAACAAGTCAAGGCGACTGTCGAGGAAATCGGATGCGAATCGTTGAGCGTCATCTCGGGTGACCGGCCAAGCGAACTCGTCACATTCACCGAAGTGGTCGGAAAACTCTTCATTGACAAGAGCGATCAGCGACTCGGTCGCCATGTCGGGCAGGAACCGAGGTATCTCCGGAAACTCGGCATCCGCGGAGGGAGTCTCTCGATTGTCATTGTCATAGTTCCACTTGCCCCCGATGGGCTTGCCTCCGTGCATCAGCAGCCCCGTCCGACGGCGCATTTCGCGATAGAAGTCTTCTAGTCGAAGAGACTTGCGGCCGCGCGCCCACCAACGGAATTCGTTGTCGTCGCTCAGGAACATGTTGTTCGGCGCAACCTGTGCGTCGATACTGCGTTTGCGTATCAATGACGC
>JAQBUE010000110.1 GCA_027624045.1 Acidobacteriota bacterium | reverse complement strand
GCCGCTGGCCACCCCGCTGCTTCTCGCCGCCTGAAAACAGGGTATTCTGCCACAGGCTGCTAAGGCCGCGGCCGGAGAGCCGAGTTTGCACGGCGTGTATCGCTTTCAGGTGCGGGTTGTGGTGAAGCCCAACGCCAAGGCGGGTGTCGAGGTGGGCCTAAAAGCTTTGAAGCTGTCGTCGCACTTCGAAACCGGCATCATGTCGATTCCGCGGATCTTCGCGGGGCGCAATAAGATCCGTTTTAAGGTGCGGGACGCGTCGAATGTGGATGGGCCGATTCGCGTCACGTATCGCTATGAAACGAAAGCGGGCGAGCGGAGTCATGAGAAGGTTCTCGCGGCGCGGGACTTTCGAGATAACGAGGCGGTGTATGAAATTGATGCGCCGGGATTGATTCGCTGTAAGTCTCTCGCCATTTCGTACTGAGCCGCCTGTGAACCGACCTTCGCTCCATTTGTTTAGAACCGTATTGATCGGCTGCCTGTGGGCCGGCGTATCGTATGGCCAAACCGGAGTTTCTTTCGACTGGGAGTCTGTTCCGGCGGGCCGCTGGGTGCGCCTCTCCACTCATGGGACGGCCGCTCCCAAAGTGTTTCATGGCGGCGCCACAATTGCGCCGGAGCGGAATGAAGTTTACTTCGTTGGCTCCGATACGCATTCCCCGACGACGCTGGAGAAGGGCGAGTCGAACGCGGTCTACCGGTTGAACCTCGCAACGTTGACGTGGAGCCAAGATTACGAGCAGGACCCGAAGTCGACGTATCGCATCGTCGCGAACAATCAGGCGGAGACGACGACCGGGCGGCCCTGGGCGATGCACACGTTCGACGCGGTCGAGTGGGATCCTACGGTGGAGCGCGTCGTGGTGGTGAGCTTTCCCGGGCACACGAGGTTCGAGCCCGAAGAACGGTTTCCGATGTTCGAGGGCGACTGGTACACGAAGCTGGAGCCGTCTCATTGGGAGTACGATCCAGCGACTAAGAAATGGTCGCGGCTTGAAACCAATGCGCCGCGCCTGTTTGCCGCCGCGCTGACTCGGGATTCGCGGCGCGGGCAATTGATCGGCTTCAGTGGCGGCGGCACGTATCATTTTGATCGTGCGGCGAATGTCTGGAAGACGACCGGCGCGGCTACCGAGGCTGGTTGGCACTTCAGCATCGTTTACGATTCCGTGGCGGACCGCGTTTTGTCTCTGGGAACGAACATGGGAAGCGATGAACTGCTCGCCTATGATCCGGACGCGCCCGCATGGAAGCAGATCGAAACGAAGGGGAAGCCGTTGCCCGCCAATGGTGCGGCGATCGCGTTCGACCCGGACGAAGGGGTGATGCTGTATCTGGCGAACGATCATCCGACGCAGTATCACAACCCAACGGGCAAGTCGGCGACGTTTATTTATCACTCGCGAACGCGGGAGTGGGAGCGGCTCAAGATCGATTCACCGCCGCTCTACGGGATGAACTATTTGATGCAGTATGACCCGGTGCGGCGGATCTTCCTGCACTTTGAGAAAGGCCCGGAGTCGGGCGACCGGATTGAGGCTTGGGCATTTCGGTATCGTTAAGTCAAATGGATATGACAGTTCCGAACCGCCTGTGGCTGCTGCTGTTCGCAGCGTTACTCGTGATCGAGTCCCCTGGCCCCCTAGCGGCTTCCGACCGGAAGTTGGACGAGTTGGTGGACCGGATCTCAAGCGAGGTGCGTACGGACGAGCTGATGACGGTAATGCGGGAGACTTGGGAGACCGACCGCTGGTTCACCTTCCCGAAGTTCGAAGAGACGGCGCGCAATCTTTCGCGGACGATGGAGGACGCGGGGCTGCGTCAGATTGAGATTGTCAATCCGCCGGCCGACGGCAAGACGCAGTTCGGCTACTGGACGATGCCGCTGGCCTGGGACGCCAAGCAGGCGCGCCTGGAGATTATCGACCCGAAGCCTGATCCCAAGTTCCGTGTGCTCGCGGACTTCCAAGAGACGCCTACTTCGCTCGGCATGTGGAGCGGCCCAACGCCGCCCGGCGGGTTAACGACTGAGGTCGTTGATGTTGCTGACGCGGGGGCCGAGGCGATCGCCAAGATGGACCTTCAAGGCAAGCTCGTTCTCACATCGAAGAACCCGGCGGGACTCAAATGGGCGCTGGTGAAGGCCGGAGCGGCGGGCGCGATCAATGCTTTCACCGAAAACAAAGATCTTGAGGACGATCGCCAGTGGATCAATGCCTGGGGCGATGCCGGATGGGGCTTTACGAAGTCGAGCACGGCGCTGCTGGGCTTTTCGATTACACCGCGCCAGTCGGCCTATCTTCGCTCGCTGCTCAAGGATCACGAAAAGGTCGTCGTGCGCGCTGTCGTCAACTCGATCTACTACGCGGGCAACTATCCGTACGTGATGGGCGTCGTGCCGGGTTCGGACGAAGACGGCGAAGAAGTTCTCACGATGGGTCATATGGCCGAGCAGGGTGCGAACGACAACGCCACAGGCGTGGCCGCGATGGTGGAAGCGCTGGCGGCGATCCATCGACTGATCGAGGACGGCAAGCTGCCGCGCCCGAAACGAACGATTCGCATGATCGTGCTGGGCGAGTTGTACGGCACGATGCACTACATCACCCAGAACCCGGAGCGCATGAAGCGGACGGTCGGTGCGATGTGTCTCGACACCCCGGCGGGTCCTTACGAGTTGGCCGGAACGGAATACACGTTTCATATGAATCCCGATGTGGCGCGTTCGTACACGGACTCGCTGATCGTGCGTGTCGCTGGATCGTATTTTGAGCGTATGAAGCCGGAACGGGCGTGGCATTGGGGCCCTTACATGACGGGCACCGACAACTTTCTCGGCGAGCCGGAGATCGGCGTACCCACAGCCTGGCCTTACTCCGGCACGGGCGTTGAGTCCCACCACAACAGCGCGGACACGGCTGATACGGTTGACGAACGGTCGTTGAAAGATCTCGCAGTGGTCACTGCTGCCTATCTCTATACGCTGGCCTCGGCGGGCGAGGACGAGGCGCTATGGTTGGCGGATGTGGGGCTGACGCGCGGTTACGAGGGAGTGCTTGACTCCTACGAGTCAGCTTTGAAAGATCTTTCGAAGTCGGCTGCGAAGGATCAACTCGCCGAAAAGCTTGACCGTGGCTTACGGCTCATCGAATACCAAGCAGGGCGGGAACGCCAGGCGATCGAGTCGGTCGAGCGTTTGGTTGCCGCGAACCGCAAGGCGGCTGTTCGCGAGATGGCGGCGCCGCTGGTTGCCCACTTGATGGATTTCAGTGACCAGCAGCAGAAACGGTTTCGTGCCGCGGCGGAGCGGATCGGGCTCGACTTGGAGATCAGCGGAGTCGTGGAGCCGGCGCGCACGGCTGACTCCCGGTTGGCGGAAGCGAAGAATATCGTCGTTCGAAGGAAACGGCCCGGTACGATCACGTTTGATGACCTGCCGGTCGCGGACCGCGAAGGCTACCCGGCCGCGGCATGGTGGGGCCCGCCGGTCTCGGCGCTGTTTTGGTGTGACGGGAAACGGAATCTGGCGGAGGTGATCGAGTTGACCGAACTTGAGTTGGGCCCGACGGATTTCGACTTTGCCGGGTATTTCCGCTTCCTGGAGAAGAAAGGCTACGTCGAGTTCGTGAAGTAGCTGGACTGCGAGCGGATCAATCCGCGGGCTAACAGGAGTGCGGGCTAATACGTGGAACGCCCTCCGCTCACGTCATAGGTTTGGCCTGTGACAAACGAACAGTCCGGACTCGCAAGGAAGTGCACCACGGCTGCCACTTCTTCGATTTTTCCGGTGCGGCGGCGAGGGATGCGCGCCGTCATGTAGTCGACTTGTTCGGGAGTGAGCTGCTCGAGAATCGGTGTTCGGATGACGGCGGGTGTCACGGAGTTGACACAAATATTCCCCTC
Organism: Acidobacteriota bacterium; assembly: GCA_027624045.1. Lineage (GTDB taxonomy): Bacteria > Acidobacteriota > Terriglobia > Bryobacterales > UBA6623 > JAPPLB01. The sequence continues at coordinate 13,918 of JAQBUE010000110.1, read as the reverse complement.
CGCGACTTCTTTTGCGATCGACTTGGTAAGACCGATCACGCCCGCCTTCGACGCCGAGTAGGCCGTCATGTTGGGATTGCCTTCCTTACCCGCGACCGAAGCGATGTTGACGATGCGACCGTACTCGCGCTCGCGCATGTGGCCGATCACGGCCCGGCAGCACAGGAAGACACCGGTGAGATTGACGTTGATGACACTGAGCCAGTCGCTGTCACTCTGCTCCCAGATCGGAGCGGCTTTGCCGCCGATACCGGCATTGTTGACGAGGATATCGATGCGGCCCGTCTTGGCCAGAACATGCTCGACCATTGACTGAATCGACGCCGTGTCGGTGACGTCGACTGCCACCGCGAAGGCTTCCGCGCCTGAGTCTTTCAGTCGCTCGGCCGTCGCCTGGGCGTTTTCGGCGTTTCGGTCGGCCACGACCACGACCGCGCCAGCCGCCGCCAAGCGGGTAGCAATGCCTTCACCGATGCCTTGTGCCGCGCCGGTGACGATTGCGGTCTGTCCGCCCAGTTCGAAGTGCATCTAGGCTTCTTCTTTCGCCTCGTCCGATGAGTTCGCAGCTGATTCCTCAGCGGCTGGTGCGGAATCTTCAGCCGCTACGTCCTCGCTGTCCGCGGAGGCTGTGGCCGCTTCCACGGCTTCACCTGCTTCGGTTTCACCAGCTTCGGCTTCACCCTCAGGCGACTCGTCCTCGTCTTTACGGCCTTCGGCGCGAACCTTCACGGTAAGCGGAACCTCGATGTCACGATGCAAGTGGATCGCCACCTCGTGTTCGCCGACCGTGCGAATCGGAGTCTTGATGATGATCTTGTGACGGTCGATGATGTAGCCCTGTTCTTCGAGATACGCGGCGATATCGCGTGAGGTTACCGATCCGAAGAGTTGGTCGGTGTCGCCGGCGCGGGCGGTGATCTCGACCGTCAACTTCTCGATCAGTTCGCCCAGTTTTCGGGCATCCCCCTGGAGGCGTGCCGCTTCGCGATCCGCGGATGCCTTCATTTCATCGATCTGTTTCTTATTGGCCGCCGTGGCCGGCATGGCCATTTCTTTGGGAAATAGAAAGTTACGCGCATAGCCGTTGGCGACACGGACGATATCGCCCTTGTCCCCCAGCTTGCGGACCTCTTGTTTGAGTATGATTTCAAGCATCGTCGCTTACTCCTGCCGACTCGCGGCCCGCGGACCAGAGCGCCCACCGCCGGTCGGCCTGCCGGGCCCCGCAAAGGGTAGCAGAGCGATGTTTCGGGCGCGCTTGATGGCCTTTTTCAGCAACCGCTGGTGTTGGGCGCTCAGGCCCGTATGGCGCCGCGGAAGGATCTTGCCGCGGTCACCGATGAATTGTCGCAAAGTGTCGGCATCTTTATAGTTAATGTCGTCGACCTTGTTGGCACTGAAAAAGTCAACCTTACGGCGCCGGAAAAAACGGCGCCCACCGGCACCGGCACCGCCACCGCCACCGCCACCGCTCCGGCCCCGACTGTCGGGACGGCCGCCTCGGGAGGCGCCACCTCCGTATCCGCTCGACGAGCGAGGGGGTGAAGACGAAACATTTCGGGCGACCGCGGCTTCGGCCGGCTTAGCCGTATCGGAAGCTGGAACGGTGCTCTCAGCGGCTGATTCCGCAGGCGTCGCGGAGCCAGCCTGCGGCGTGTCGGTGCTTTCTTCGTTTTCTGCCATGATTTCCTCCGACGATCTCTCTAGTTTAGGTTACTCACTGGCTGCGGCTGGAGCGGCAGTCGGCGCGGGCGGCACGGCAGGTGGCGCGGCGGGTGCTCCCGGCGCGGCAGGAGCGGAGCGTGGTCGCGGCCGTCCATCACCGCCCGAGCCCGCCGGCTTGCGGGCTGCTCTCTTATCGCGGCTGACCTTGCGCTTTTCGATCCGCGCCAAGTCCTCGTCAATGCGGATCGTCATGTACTTGATGACGGCATCGGAAACCCCGAGGCGGCGTTCGATTTCCTTTGAAAATTCGTGATTCTTCTCGAGTGAATACTGCACCAGGACGAAATAGCCTTCATCGTGATTCTGGACTTGGTAGGCTAGACGGCGCTTGCCCCAACGGTCGACTTTGTCGATTTTTCCGCCACCGTCGGTGATGTTCTTTGTGAACTGCTCGACAAGGGCATCGGTCTCCTCGTCAGGCAGAGTAGGATTCAAAATATAGATCAGTTCATAGATTCTCATGCTACCTCAGTCTCATTCTCCCGGGGCGCGCCGGTTATACACCGACATGGCCTGAGCGGCGCCCTCGGTTAGGATCAGACGAACGGCGTCGGCCGCCCGTCCTACAAACTTGTTCAACTCTACCAACTCCCCGCGGCGAAACGGCCGCAACACGAAAGCCGCTCCGTCGGAGACGGGGTGGCCAGGCTGAATGCCCATGCGAACGCGAGCAAACTCGTCCGTTCCTATGGCATCCAGAATCGACTGAACACCCTTGTGGCCGGCTGAGGAACCGCGTTCCCGTATCCGGAGCTGTCCCCAGGGGAGCGCCAACTCATCATAAACGACCACAAGCTGTTGCGACTGTAATTCATATTTCTTCACGAGCGCCTTGACCGGCCCGCCGCTGCGATTCATGTACAGCAACGGTTTCGCGAGCAACACGCTCCGTCCGCCAATCTCGCCGCGGCCGAGGCGTGCGTCCGCTTCTTTCCAGCTGAATCGGACGCCTTCCTGCTCGGCCAAGCGATCGAGAGCAAGGAAACCCAGGTTGTGGGGCGTAGTCTCGTAGCGGCTTCCGGGATTGCCGAGTCCGACAATCAGTTGCGAGACCGGACCAGCGGCGTCTCGCCGGTCTGGACCCATTGATCCGCTGAGCCGCGACCATACACGTTGCCACGCATCCATAAGAAGGGACCATCGAGATCGAACTAGCCCTCCTTGCCCTTATCCTTGCCCTTGTCCTTGGCGCCGTCCGCTGATTTACCTGCCCCAGCGGGGACTGCCTCGACAACTTCTTCGGCAGGCTTCTCTTCCTCGGCGACCTTCTGCGCGACGCAATGCACGAGCACTTGTTCGGCCCGTGTTAGCACGGTGTAGGTGTCCGACGCAGGGAGGTCCGCGACGCGGAAGGCGCTTCCAAGCACCATTTCCGTAACGTCGATCTCAATCTTCTGGGGCACTTCAAGGGGTAACGCCCGCAACTCAATCTCGCGGGTCACCACCTCGTCGTGCCCGCCTTCTTTCCGCACCCCGTGCGAGACGCCGACGATCACGACCGCGACCGACACCTCGACGGCGTGCGTCAGATCAGTGCGCCGCATGTCGACGTGCAGTAGGTTCCCCCGCACAGGATCCACGAGCCAGTCGGAGGCCATGGCGGCGGCCGTCTCACCGCCGCTTACCTTTACGTTCACGATCTGGTTGTGCCCGGACGGGGACTGCAATAGTTTCGTGATCTGCTTTGCGTCAAAGGAAATGGCCACGGGCTCTTTGCCCAGGCCGTAAAGAATGGCCGGTACTTGGCCGGCGGCGCGCACACGGCGGGCGGCGTTCTTGCCACGCCCTTCGCGCGGTTGCACATCCATCTCAATTTGTAGTTGCATCGGTGGTCTCCTGCGTCCGCCGGCGGCCTCCCGTTAGGGCCTTGGCCAGTTCGGGGGCGCGGTCTCAGCGCCGGCGGCGTCTAGTCAAAAAGTCGGCTGATGGACGTCTCCTCGTGAATGGATTCAATCGCTTGGGCCAAGAGCGGCGCAACACTCAGCTGTCTGATCCGCTTGCAGTCACGCGCTCGCTTCTTCAGCGGGATCGAGTCGCTCACGACCAGCTCAGTCAGCGGCGATTTCTCAATATTCTCAAGAGCGGGCCCCGAGAGCACGGGATGTGTGCAGCAGCCGTAGACGGCCGATGCACCGTGATCCATGAGCGCTTGAGTGACTTTGACGAGCGTGCCCGCGGTATCCGCCATGTCGTCGACGATCATGCAGGTGCGTCCCTGCACCTTGCCGATCACGTGCATTACTTCGGCCATATTGGCGCGTTCCCGGCGCTTGTCGATGATGGCGAGCTGAGCTTTAAGACGCTTCGCGAAGGCGCGCGCGCGCTCAACGCCGCCGGGATCAGGCGACACAATCGTAAGGTTCTTGAGGCCCAAGGTCTCGATGTATTCAACCATCACCGGGGCCGCGAATAGATGATCCACGGGAATATCGAAGAAGCCCTGAATCTGGGCCGCGTGCAGATCAAGACTGAGAACCCGGTGGGCGCCGGCCGCCACAATGAGGCTGGCGACAAGTTTGGCTGAAATCGGAACGCGCGGCTTGTCCTTGCGGTCCTGCCGCGCGTATCCGTAGTACGGCAGCACCGCCGTGATACGCTTCGCCGAAGCTCGCCGCAGCGCATCCATCATGAGCAGCAACTCCATGATGTGGTGATCGACCGGGGTACAGGTCGACTGGATGACGAACACATCCGCGCCACGCACGTTCTCATTAACTTGGAGCCAAATCTCACCATCAGAAAACTGCTTGATCGAGCAATCACACAACGGCACATCCAGCGTGGCGCAGATATCCTTCGCCAACTTCTGATTGGCCGTACCGCTAAAAATTCGAATCCGACTACGATCCATTACCCTGAGCCAGTCACGGAAACCTTAGTCCGTTCAGGCACCGCCTCTTTCAGTTCCCCAGACAGCCCGGCAGGCACGGCGACCTATCGTACAGGCGATCAGCACCTTTCCGGGAAAAGTGTCGAAAGCCCGAGAGGCCGCCACAGCCGATGCTCGGATTGGGAACAGCCCAAACACGGCTGAACCGCTGCCGGACAACATTGCCCCACTTGCCCCCGCGCGCACGAGACGGTCCTTCCATCTCCCCAGTTCGGGGAAGCGCTGAAAGGTAACCGCTTCGAAGTCGTTAACGAATTGATTCGGCGGGGCTTCCGTGGTTGAGTGCGTCCCGGTTTCCTGAGGCGCACTAATACCTGAGCAGAAACCACTTATGATATTGCGCGACGCGGCGACTGTCAATCGAGTGCGGCGGGCGCGATCGAGATCACGATAGGCATGCACGGTCGAAATCGGCCGATCCGGAGCCAGAACGAGCAGCCATTGGCGAGGGATGTCCGGCAGCGGATAAACCTCCTCGCCTCTTCCCAGTCCCACGCAACGGCCGCCCACTAGGAAGAATGGGACATCGCTGCCGAGTCCGGCGGCGACGGTAAACAGCAACGCTGGCGGCGGCGCCGGGCGCAGCATTCTGGCGAGCGCGAGCAGCACCGCGGCGGCATCACTCGATCCGCCGCCAAGGCCCGCCCCCACGGGAATGCGCTTGTTGAGCTCGATCTCCACCGTGCCGCGCCGACTTCCCGCCTCGATCAATCGGCGAGCCGCGATCGCGGCCAGATTATCGTCTCCGGCGAGTTCAGGGCGATCGCAAACTAAATGCACAGCATTCCTCGCGCGCGGCCGGTAGGTGACCTTCAGGCGGTCAGCGAGGGAAATTGTTTGGAGGACGGTACGCAACTCGTGGAAGCCGTCGGGGTGGCGATTGAGGATTTTCAACGCCAAGTTGATCTTGGCGGGAGCACGGCCTGTGAGCGTCGGCATGCGTCATTCGTCGTAAAGCAACAGGGAGTGAATGTTACGGCCGGCAAGCTTGTCACGGCCTTTCAGAAACGTGAGCTCGACAGCGAAAACCAATCCCGCAACGGTGCCGCCCAGATCCTCCACCAGCTGGCACGCCGCGGCGGCGGTGCCGCCAGTGGCCAGCAAGTCGTCAACGATCAGAACACTCTGTCCCGGCTGAACCGCGTCGCGGTGGGCCTCAAGCGTGTCTTGGCCGTACTCCAAATCGTAAGTCACGCTCAGAGTCTCGGCCGGTAGCTTGTTCGGTTTCCGCACCGGCACGAAGCCCGCGCCAAGCCGTTCCGCCATCGCGGGCGCGAACACAAATCCGCGCGCTTCGATGCCGACAACGAGGTCGGGGCGCTGTTGCTGATAGGGCGCCGACATTTCGTGCAGCAGCGTCTTCAGCCCAGCAGCGTCTCTGAGAAGCGTCGTGATGTCGTAGAACAGGATTCCCGGCTTTGGGAAGTCCGGCACCCGACGGATCAGTTTTTTCAGGTCTTCTGCATGTTGTGGCGTGTTCGACATCGTGCGTTCCTTCACTCGTAAAACCTTTGCGAGTCAGTATTCTACGTGAAAGCCCCCGCGCCCGGTGGCTGCTGTGGTCTCTGACTCATCGACTCGATCGACCCGCGACCAGCGTGGCCCTTGCGCGATCCGCCGCCTGAGTTTTTCGATCTGTTCGCAGCTGCCCGAGGCACAGACTTCCACGGTCCCATCGGCCCGGTTCTTGACGTAACCGTCAAGAACAAGCTGCTTGGCCTCGTTCTGTACAAAATAGCGGAAGCCAACCCCCTGCACGCGGCCGTGGACAACGAATCGTCGCGCGATCGTTTCGGGGGGCGTCTTCATCGCCATGGGAAGATCCTACACACCTGGGCGGCAAGTGCGTAAGATCCGCCACTTTTGAGAAACCTCTGATAGGGGCCGCCAGCCTTTAAAAACGGCCACTCTGCGGCTTCCAGGTGAGCTTGGGAGTTTGGCCAGCGAGTTGCTTCATCAAAGACGTGACTTCGATCGAGCAAATTCTTCCCGCCGCGTTGGCCCTCATCGCATCGTTCGCTCTCGCGCTTGTCGCGGAGTGGGGCGTGCTGTCGGTCATCGTGCGGGCCTTGGCACCGAACCCTCGTTCAGCCGTGAAGGAGCCCTTCGAATCGCACTGACTCTTCCGTTGAGTCGAAAGCCCTGCGGGGTACCTAACCTGTCGGACCACGGGAACGCCTCCATCCCGCAGGGCTTTTTTTCCTTGAATACGGCCAAGCTGTGGGCGCCCTACTTGCGGGCCTGCCGTTGCGGTTTCTTGACTCGCGACTGCCGCAGCTTTCTTGGCTTGCGTTTCGGCTTGGTGATGCTGAAGGTCCCGCTACCCAGGTTCTTAGCCTGGTACAGGTTTTCTTTTACTTTGACTTCTTTGACTTCGTCCGCCATAAACCCCTCCCGATTCAGTCTCTTATCCTAGCGGCACCAGCGGAACCGTGAGCGGCTGTGAAGAAGAAGGGGGCACTCCTCGGCGCGCCGCGCTAGTTTCACCTGGGCGGTGGATGGCAGATCTTTCCCAATACGCATGGCCGCCGCGCCCCCGTCGCTGCTGGAAGATTCGCGGGCCGCCGATGGAAGCTCTCGTACGCCAGTACCGCGAAAGCGATCGCTTCCTTGGCATCGCTGTCGATTCCGTAATCGCCTGACGTGCGAAGGAGCGCCGGGCTCAGCAGTTCGCGCAATCGTCCCATCAATTCCGGATTTCTTGTTCCACCGCCGGAGGCAATCACTTCGTCCACCCCCATCTTGGGCGCGACAAACTGCTGCACCGATTGCGCGATGGTTGTAGCCGTCAAAGCGTTAGCGGTTGCCATCGCGTCGGCGGGCGTGAGTGCCGGGTCGAAGAACGGTTCGAGGTAGTGCCGTTCGCCGAATTTCTCACGGCCGGTACTCTTCGGCGGCGGCCTCTTGAAATACTCATCGTTGCGCAGCCGCTCCAATAGATCTGAATCGATCTGCCCCTCGGACGCCAGATGACCGTCGCGGTCAAAGCGGGCTTGACCTCCGGAAAAGTGTTCCGCAAGCGCGTCCATCACCATATTGCCCGGACCCGTGTCGAAAGCGATTACCTGGTGCGGTTCGCTCGCGGACGGAATCGCCGTCATGTTGGCGATGCCGCCGATATTGAGTACGACTCGGCCCTCGGCACGGCTTCGAAACAGGAGATAGTCGACGTATGGGACCAAGGGCGCGCCTTCGCCACCCGCGGCCATGTCGGCGGGCCGAAAGTCGGCAACGACAGGCGCGCCTGTCAGATCCGCAATCAGCGCCGATTCGCCCAGTTGCAGAGTGCTCTTGACGAGAACTCCGCCGATCTCACTCTCGGAGGGCTGGTGGTATACGGTTTGGCCATGTGAGCCAATAAGGTCGAGCTTCCCGAGCGGGATTCCCGCGCGCTCACAAGCTTCACGAACCGCCTCCCCGAACAGCCGCCCCAAGAGAAAGTGAACCTGACTCAGGCGGCTCGTGTGCGTCTCGGTGTTAGTGACCGAAAAGATGGCGTCGCGCACATCGGGCGCATAAGGGATCGAGTGAAAAGCACGAGATTGAACTTTGAGCTTCAGACCCTCCCCTCGAATCTCGACCAGGGCGACATCGATACCATCGACGGAGGTGCCACTCATGATTCCAGCTACTAGCATGGGATATTCGTAACAGCGCGAGTCGTGAGGGCGGGGAAGCGCCTCTCGTCTCTATTGTTTGCTGCTCAGGCGCGCCTTCCAGTCCGCAATCCGGCTGAGAGCTTCGATGGGACGCAACGCGTCAACGTTGGTGTCCACAATCTCGCCCGCTACCGCCCGCTCCTGTTCATTCACGAAGGATATCTGGACTGGAACGCTGCTCGGATCCGTCGACAACTCCTCGGAAACCGTCAGCTCGCGCTCTTCGTGCGTCCGCAGCACGGAACGGGCTCGCTCAATGACCGCCGGTGGCAAACCGGCCAGCCGCGCCACCTCGATGCCGTAGCTGCGGTCGGCCTTGCCGGGCTCGACGCGCCGCAGGAAAACGATATTGTCGCCCGATTCCTTCACCGAGACGTGCAGGTTGGTGACACCGCTGAGTTGCTCGGCGAGTTCGGTCAACTCGTGATAGTGCGTCGCGAAGAGTGTCTTGGCATGCGTCCGGCCATGGATGTGTTCGACCACCGCCCAGGCAATCGCCAAGCCGTCGAAGGTGGAGGTCCCGCGCCCGATCTCGTCGAGCAATATGAGACTTGCCGCGGTGGCGGTGTTCAAGATTTGCGCCGTCTCGGTCATCTCGACCATGAACGTCGAGCGGCCCCGCGCCAGATTGTCGCTCGCGCCGATGCGCGTAAAGATACGGTCGATGATCGGCAAACGGGCGCTCGTTGCGGGCACGAAAGAGCCAATCTGCGCCAGAATCACCGCTAACGCCGTCTGCCTGAGGTAGGTCGATTTGCCGCCCATATTCGGGCCGGTAATGATCGCGATGAGATGGCTGGATGAGTTCAAGTAAATATCGTTCGAGATGAAACGTTCGCCGCCCTGCTCTTCCGAGAGGCGCTCGATGACCGGGTGGCGTCCGCCGGCGATCTGTATCTCGCCGCTTGCGTTGAGCTCAGGCGGCACGTAGTTATTTTCAGCGGCGACCTGCGCCAGCCCGCGCAGAACGTCCAGCTCGGCCACCGCCGTCGCCGTAGCGCGAATACGCCGCGCTTCAGCCGCCAGCCACGCGCGTAAGTCCTCGAATAGCGTTTTCTCAAGCGTCAGGATGCGGTCTTCCGCGTCCAGTACCTTGCTCTCATACTCTTTGAGTTCCGGGGTTGTATACCGCTCGGCGTTGACGAGTGTCTGCTTGCGATCGTAGTCGTCGGGAACGGCGGCGAGATTGGCTTTCGAAACCTCGATGTAGAAGCCGAAGACATTGTTGAAGCGTACTTTGAGGGAGTGAATCCCGGTGCGCTCGCGCTCGCGCGCCTCCATCCGGGCGATGTAGCCGCGGCCGTCTTTGCGGAGATCGCGCAACTCGTCGAGTTCGGGGTGGAAGCCGCCGCGAATCGTTCCGCCGTCGGCGAGATGAGCCGGCGGCTCGTCGCTCAGCGTTGTTTCGATACGCTCGCGGATATCCGGTAACTCGTCCAAGCGCTCGTGGAGCTGCTTGATGCGCGTCGCCGGGCGTTGAGCGATGCGGGTCCGGATTGCCGGCAGGCAGCCGAGTGATGATCCGAGACCGACAATGTCCCGCGCCGTTGCCGATCCAAGAGTCACCTTCGCGAGCAAGCGGTCGATATCGAGAACGGGCCGCAGTTCTTTCCCTAGTTCGGTGCGCGTGATCACCTCGCGATGCAGGTCGGCGACCGCGTCGCGCCGCGCTTCGATCTCCTCCCTGTCGATCGACGGACGCAGCAGCCACTGCCGCAGCAGGCGCGCGCCCATCGGAGTCCGTGTCTTATCGATGATGCGCAGCAGGGTCGATTGGGCGGAGCCTCCGTACAGCGGCTCAACCAGTTCCAGATTGCGGACGGTGACCGGATCGAGCGCCATCCAATCTTGGCGGCGGTAGTAGGTGGGCGGATCGAGATGCTGCAACGCGCCGCGCTGTGTTTCGCGAACGTAGTGCAAGACCGCTCCGGCGGCGGAAAGCGCGGCGGGCTTGTCGGCGGCACCGAGTCCATCGAGGACGTGCAGCTTGAATTGGTCGCGCAAGGTACGCTCGGCGTAGGATGTCTCGAAGATCCACGGTTCGAGATCGGTACGCAGATAGCCGTTCCCGCCAGGCATGGAGGACGGCTCTTCGGAGAACAGCGGACCGGCTGAAGGAAACAGCACTTCCTTGGCTCCAAGATGTTCAAGGGCGTTATCGATTTCGGCGTGGCTGAGCTCGGTCATGCGGAACTCGCCGGTCGAGACGTCGACGTAGGCCAGTCCTGTCGAGTCGCCTTTCTCGACGACAGCCGCGAGGTAGTTATTCTCGGCGGCGCGCAGCAGATTCGAGTCGCTGGCCGTTCCGGGCGTGACGATGCGGGTCACTTCGCGGCGAACGATCGTCTTGGTCTTGGAGGCGTCTTCTACCTGGTCGCAGATCGCGACACGATGCCCCTTGGCGATCAGCTTGGCGATGTAGCCGTCGACCGAATGGCACGGCACGCCGCACATCGGGACCGGCTCACCCTGATCCTTGCTACGAGATGTGAGCGTGATGCCGAGATCGCGTGATGCGACGACGGCGTCGTTGTAGAACAGCTCGTAGAAATCACCGAGGTGAAATAGCAGCAGCGCTTCAGGAACTTCGCTCTTGATCGAGTGGTATTGCCGCATCAGCGGCGTTCTGGCTGGGGAAGCCATCAGTTCAATTCGGGATTATAACGGTCGGCGGAGTGTGTCCCCTCTGATCGAGGAACGCAGGCCCGTTCCGCGCGTTAGTCAGGCAAGGCAAAAGCGACGACAATGCCGCCGGCCGGTCGGCCCGACTTTCCACCGCCCGCGGAGATAACAACGAACTGCTTACCATCCACCATATACGTAGCGGGTGTAGCGTTGCCGCTGAAGGGCAGCTTAGCCTGCCACAGGACTCGGCCGGTCTCGCGGTCGAAAGCTCGAAAGGTCTCGTCGGCGCTGGCGCCGATGAAAATAAGTCCACCGGCGGTGACGACCGGTCCGCCATAGTTCTCGGTGCCGGTCGGGGGAATGCCTCTCGCCGTCAGCTCAGGATACTCTCCCAGCGGAACCTTCCATTTGATCTTGCCGGTGTTCAGATCGACTGCATTCAACGTGCCCCAGGGCGGCTTGATCGCGGGATATCCCTCGTCATCAAACCAGCGGCGAAAACCCGCGAAAGAGTAGGGTGGTTCATCTCGCCGCACGCCACGCTCTGCGCGGCCGCCTTCAAGATAAGCCGCCGCGGCCTGTTCCTTGCCGAACAGGAAATCGACGATCGCGCGGCGCTGCCTTTCTCGTAGTGCACCGAAACCGGGCATGCGACCCGTACCCTGTTCGACGACGCGGCTGACGTCTGTTTCGGTGCTTCGTTCGGCGATGTCGAGCAGCGATGAGAAGCCGGCCGCGGGATCGCCGGCGCGGTCGAGCCCGTGACAATAGGCGCAATGGATTGTGTAGCCGCGCTCGCCCATCGAGACCGGTTGTCCATCCGCGCGGCGAGTCGCGACCATTTGATAGATCCAGGGAATTTCGTTGACGTTGACGTAGTAGATGCCATCGGGATCGGCCGCCGCGCCACCCCACTCCATGCCGCCGTCAAAGCCGGGAAAGATGATCGTCTCCTTGAGGCTTGGGGCGGGGAATGACCCGTAGGATCCAACCTGCTTGTAGCGCAGCGAGGTCATCGCGGCGGCCTCCGGCGAGATGTTCGACACATCGTCTTCGGTATAGAGTTGCCGGGTGAGCGGAGGCGGCTTCGTCGGAAACGGCTGGGTGGGCCAGGTTTGCTCTCCGGGCAGATCGGTTTGCGGTACCGGGCGCCCATGGATCGGCCAGAGGGGCTCGCCCGTCACGCGGTCGAAAACGAACAGAAGCCCATTCTTGGTGCCTTGCGCGACAGCGTCGATCGTATGCCCGTTGTGATTGACCGTGAGCAGCACCGGTGGAGTGGGAAGATCCTTGTCGAGCAGATCGTGGTGTACGAGCTGCTGGTGCCAGAGCCGACGGCCCGTGTTGGCTTCCAATGCGACGAGCGAGTTCGCGAAAAGGTTCATGCCATGGCGGTCACCGCCCCAAAAATCGGGACCGGCCGTCTCGGTAGGCACGTAGACGATCCCGCGCTTTTCATCCAGAGCGAGCCCTGACCAATTCGACGCTCCGCCCGTGGTTTTATACGCCTCGGGCGGCCACGAGTGGTAACCGTACTCGCCCGGACGCGGGATCATGTAGAAGATCCACTTCAGTTCGCCTCCGCGCACGTCATAGGCCCGAATCGTGCCGGGAGCATTCGTTGTGCCCCCGACGATGTAAAGGTCCCTATAGATCACTCCGGGGGTGTTAATGAGGATGCTAGGTGGGCTTTCCTGATCGTGAACCTCGATACCGGCACCGAGATGGATCGAGCCATCTTGGCCGAAGCTGGGAATCAGCCGGCCTGTCTTTGCGTTCAGGGCGTAGAGGTACGGACCGGCTCCGGTAAAGATGCGGCGGTCATCGCCGCTCTCCCAGTAGACGAGACCGCGCTGTCTCTTGGCGTCGCCGCCCGGCCGCACCATCGTTGGATCGAACCGCCAGATCTCCTTGCCGGTTGCCGCATCCAAAGCGATGACTTTTCGTGTGGGCGACGCGGTATAGAGGACGCCCTTGATGACTAGGGAATTTGCCTGGAACTCTGCGTGGTCGCCTGTATCGTAGGTCCAGGCCACGCTGAGCCGCGTGACGTTGCTCTTGTTGATGTGGCCGAGCGTCGAATAAAGGGTGCGGTCTTTACCGCCCAAATACGCGGGCCAGTCTTGATTCACCGGCCGTGCCGAGGCTTGCGGAGCATCGGCCTGGGCGGCAACCGGAACAGGAGAGGAGAACAAAACACAGGCCGCGAATAATAGCGCTCTATGCCGCGGCACCCTTGCTCTATGCACTGTGATCATGCGTCAACGACATCCGAAAGCTTGGAAAGATTGTTGCACTTTCGGAGCACGTCGGCAGCTCATGCCCACAGCGGGGCGGCAAGAGCTACAATCCGCGCTCGCGTCGGGATCAGGCAAGTACTGCCGAGTGTGACGCGCTCGGTCTGATCGCCGCCAGGGGGGCGGTAGTTACCTCTGTTTGAGCCGTACGAGAATAGCTTCGACTCTTATGCGCTTCCTTTCGATCCTGATCGTCCTGGCGGCACTGTCCGCTGCTTGCTCTGGTCCGTATAGCGAGGCAACGGTTGCGGCCGTCGCGCCTGCGGCCGTCGCGCCTGCCCAGGTGCGCGTGGAGCGCGTCGAGGAGGAGGCGATTCCGGAGATCGTAGCGGCCAATGGCGAGCTTTACGCCGAACAAGAGGCGACGCTCGGGCCCAAGGTTCCGGGGCGCATCGCGAAGCTGTATGTCGATCTGGGTGATGTGGTCAAAGCCGGACAGGTGTTGGCCGAGCTGGAAAAAACCGACTACGAGTTCCGGCTGCGGCAGGCCGAGGCGCTGGCGAACCAGACCAGGGCCAAGCTGGGCATTCTCGGTCACGACGATGATTCTGTTGTACCGGAAGAGACGGCAATCGTGAAGCATTCGGCAGCCGAATTGAAAGAGGCGCGCTTCATCTTCCAAACAACCGAGGCGCTTGCACAAGAAGGCGTGCTTTCCTGTCGGCGCAATGTGAAAAGATCCCCTACTGAGCAAAGTAGAACGATCCCCTTGGGGCGAGAGA
>JAQBUE010000109.1 GCA_027624045.1 Acidobacteriota bacterium | reverse complement strand
CAGGGACGCTCTCAAGCAATTTCTGCTGGACCCCCTACCCCTGAAATGCACTGCAACAGTGCAACACTCTGCCCGTGTCAGTGGCTAAAATACCTCTTCCCTGGCGGTTTTTGCCCCCTCTTTTCAACTCAGCCAAGTTGTGATAGAATCTCTGTAAGCCGTTCAAAACACTAAGCTTGCTTAGGGCCTGTGGCGCAGTTGGGAGCGCGCTTCCATGGCATGGAAGAGGTCGAGGGTTCGAATCCCTCCAGGTCCACCAATTTCCCCTAATCAAGTCGTTGGATTAACGCCTTCCTTCTGGGTCCGTGCGTCTCCGTTCCTCCGCTTTCAGGACCCAGCATGTGGGGAGATCAAGGCTACGCCTGGATGTCATACAAGTACGTAACGGCAGGCCTGGCCCTGGACTGGTGGGTCGTTCTCAAGCAGGAATGGGTCGACACAGGAAAATTCTGAGAGAGCCTGCAGGGCTGGGTTTCGCGGATAAAGTCAGGCGTCACGGGGGAATCGGGCTGCCTCACCTGCTTGGCCAGACGGTCCCCTGATGTTTCTTGGTCACCGGCGCCAAACCCTTATAGACGAACTTCTGCAGCCGCGGGCCATGGTAGGTCTCCGTAGTGTAGATGTTCCCCATCTTGTTCGGGAACGTAGAACAAGCTGCGGTCCGGGTTGCCGATGACGGTCCCCTGGTCGGTCGGGCCTGATCGAAAACCGGATACGGCGCGTTGTTGATCTTCCCTTTGTCGGTGTGAGTGTCGTAGCCGCCATGAAATACCGTCACGAGCGCCACATTGGTCTAATTTTGCTCCGCCCCTGGCATCAGCCACGGACTGGGGTTTTCGATGTACGCGCGCAGGGTGTCGAGAAACCGGGCGGCAGGCGCGCCGTCGGTCACGCGATGATCGAACGTCAGGCTTAGCGACACCACCTCGCGGGCAACGATCTCACCTTCTAAAACGACCGGTTCCACCACGATGCGCCCCACGCCAAGAATCGCCGTCTGGGGCAGGTTAATAATCGGCGTGAACGTGTCCACTCCGAAGCTGCCGAGATTGGTAATCGTGAATGTTCCGCCTTGCATTTGCTCGGCGCTCAAACCGCCATCTCGGGCCAGTTTCGTGAGTTGCCGACTTTCAACTGCTACCTGCCGCAACGATTTCCTGGAGACGTCATGGATCACCGGCGCCATTACGCCTGCCTCCGTATCGACGGCAAAGCTGATGTTGCATTGATCGGGTATGAAGATACCATCATCGCGCCATTGGCCGGCCATCAGCCAATGGTCTCGCAGGGCGGCGGCTGACAGCTTGACGAGTAGGTCGGTGTAACTGGGAACCGGATCGGCGGTCGATTCTGCTTCCCTAAACTGCCGCCGAAAGTTGACCAGGCTTGTCGCATGCGCTCTCGTCGTAAGCGTAACCGGCGCCGCCTGGTGTACCCCGGTCGACATCCGCTCAGCGATAGTGCGGCGCATACCTGTGATCGGCGCCAACCTACCGCCGGGAGTCGTGCTCTCGTTCCGCGAGACCGGGACGCTCGATGCCAAAGCAGCCGCCTCGCGGATGTCACACTCTTGAATTCGTCCGTTACGACCGCTGCCTACAATACCGGACCAGTCGACCCCCAATTCGTTAGCGATACGCCTTGCCCGTGGGCTGATAGCTGCCCCCGTTGTTCTACGAGGTCTTGCCGACCCCGCCGTGACAGCCTCGTCCGCTCGGACTTGTACTTCCTCTGCTGCAACAGTTTCGGGTGGTTTCTCGACCGTGCTCTCTCGACCTTCAACTTCAAACGGAGCGGGCTGACCCTCTTCGACCAGATAGGCGAGCACCTGTCCGACAACAACCGTATCGCCGGGCTTTGGGGCCTGCGGCGGAATGCGTAGGATACCGGCGTCAAAAGACTCTACTTCCTGATCCACTTTGTCGCTCTCCAGTACGAAGAGCATGTCACCCACATTCACCTGCTGGCCGTCCTCCTTCAGCCACTCGCCGAAGCTGCCTTCGTCCATCGACCAGCCAAGCCGGGGGACAATAATCTCAATCGCCATAGTGGTCTTACGCTTCCAAAAGCCGTCGAGCGGCTCCTACGATTTCTTCGACGTTCGGCACGATCGCCTGCTCCAAAGTGGGGCTGTAAGGAGTCGGTGTGAAAGTGCCGTTCAGGCGCTTGATTGGGGCGTCCAGGTCATCAAAGCCATCCGAGGCGACACGTGCCGCGATTTCGGCCCCAATACCACACGGTTGGAACGCTTCATCGACGATCAACAGGCGACCCGTCTTTGCCACCGATGTCAGGATCGTGTCGGTGTCCAGGGGCGATACGGTGCGCGGGTCGATGATTTCGACGGATACTCCCTCGTCCGCCAGTTGTGTGGCGGCCTTCTCGGCATGATGCCGCATCAAGGAGAAAGCCACGATCGTCAGGTCTGTCCCTTCGCGCACGACCGAGGCTTTACCAAACTCGATTTCGTAAGCCTCCTCGGGAACCGGACCTTTGAGTGCCATCAGCTCGCGGTGCTCTAAGAACAACACGGGATCGTTGCATCGCAGCGCGCGAGTGAACAAACCCTTCGCGTCGTAAGGGGTGGAAGGCATAACCACGCGCAGCCCCGGAATATGCGCGTAAACGGAATGATAGCTGCCGGAATGGTGAGTGGCCGCCGAGTGCCCAATGCCAACGCAGCCGCGCAGCAGAATGGGCATCTTCAACCGGCCGCTGGACATGTATTGCATCTTGGCGATCTGGTTAATCATTTCGCCGAACGCGTCGTTGATGAAATCGATGAACATGAAGTCGATGACCGGCCGCGTCCCAGTCATGGCCGCGCCGCAACCCAGTCCGACGAAACCGCGCTCACAGATCGGCGTGTCGCACAGCCGATCCGCACCGTGCTTGTCGAAGAGGCCGAGTGTTGTTGCGAAGTTGCCGCCCCGCGCACCGATCCCTTCACCCATCACGAAGATTCCCGGGTCGTTCTCCATCTCATGCGCGAGCGCTTCGAGTGTTGCGGCAGTGAAGGTTGTTTCGCGGCTACCCGCCGGCGGTTCGTGGCCAATCAAGCGTCCAGCTTCGGAGTAGACGTGGGAAGTCGCCGACTGCGCGGCGGGGAACGCAGCGGCTTCAGCAAATTCGTGCGACTCGGCGATCAGCTCTGTGACCTCAGCGGCCAGCGCATCGAGTTCGGATTCGGTGGCGGCGTCTTCTTCGAGCAAGCGGCTGCGCAGTCGCTCGATGGGGCAGCGTTTCTTCCACTGCGCCACGTCGTCGCGTGTGCGGTAGGTGAAGTCGCCCATGCCCTCGGCGTGAGCGCGGGTGCGATAGGTTTTGCACTCGATCAGTGTCGGTCCTTCCCCGTTGCGCGCGCGCTCGATCGCTTCGCCCGCGATGCGATGAACCTCCGAGACATCGTTGCCGTCCACTTCAAATCCCGGCAGGCCGTAGTTTGTGGCGCGGCGTCCTACATCGGGAATGCCACTGGAGTACTGAAAGGGAACCTCGGTGGCAAACTGATTGTTCTCGCATACCAGTAGCACCGGCAAGTTCCAAATACTGGCCATGTTGACGCCTTCGTGGAACGCACCATTGTTGACCGCGCCGTCGCCGAAAAACGCCACTGCGACCTGGTCGATCTTCTTGATCTTGAAGCTGTATCCGCCGCCACATGCCTGCAGGATGCAAGGGCCCACGATGCCGCTGGTGCCCATCAAACCGATCTCAGGCTTGAACAAGTGCATGCTGCCGCCGCGCCCGTGCGAGCATCCTGACTCCCGGCCGTACAGCTCCGCGATCAATTCACGCGGATGCAACCCCTTCGCCAGGGCGTGTCCGTGACCTCGGTGCGTGCTGAAGACGACGTCTTCTTGGCGCAGGTGAGCGCAAACTCCTGTCGCAATCGCCTCCTCGCCAATGTAGGTATGACAAGCCCCGTGAACCAAACCACGTTGATGTGATTTTGCCAATCGCTCTTCACACTGCCGAATCACCTGCATCGTGCGGTAGAGAGATAGCAGTGTTTCTTTGTCTAGCTCTTTCTTGGTGACGGTGCCCATCATTGTTGGATTCCTGTCTCTACTCGCCAAACACTTCAGTGCCGACGGAACCTCCCGCATTCATCGCCAGGTTACCGCCGTCCATCGGAATCAGCGCGCCCGTGATCCAGGAAGAGGCATCAGAAGCCAGAAATACGGCGAGCCCCTTGATGTCTTCCGAGGCGCCAAATCGGCCCCTGGGTATGCCGCTGAGAAAACGAGCTTTGATGCGCGGATCGGAGTCGATTCTTGCCTGCAAGCCGGGGTTGAGAACCTGGGCGGGAAGGATCGAATTGACGCGCACGCCGCGGCCGCTCCATTCGGTGCTCAACTCGCGTGTCATTTGGACAACCGCGCCCATCGCCATGCTGTAAGCGATGTGACCTCGGCCAAGCGCCGTAACGCTCGCCAGCGAACCGAGATTGACGATACTTCCCTTCCCGGCGGCTAACATGCGGCGACCCGCCTCCTGGCAACAGCAGAAGCGCCCGTAGACCAAATTGCGCCAGGTCCATTCGACCTCGTCCAGCGAAATATGTTCGGGTTTCTTGCGGATCGCCTCGCCCGCGATGTTGGCGACGAAGTCAATTCGCCCGAACTCGTCGTCGACCTGCGCGAACATTGATCGAATCTGTTCGGGTTGCGAGATGTCGCAGACCACAGGCAGTGCTCGGCGGTTGAGCGATTCGATTTCGCTGGCGGTTGCCCTGACCCCCTCTTCAGCAATGTCCGCCAAGACGACGTCGGCGCCCGCTTCCGCGACCGCCATCGCCGTCGCCTTGCCCATGCCGCTCGCCGCGCCCGAAACCAGTGCAACACGGCCTGAAAGGTCAAACATATTCCTATTCATCGTCATTCGATATTCACCGTTGGCGAACGTGGACTGTCACCCCGCCCCGAGCAGCTCTTTCAGAATCGGCAGCTGCTTGTTGTAGAACACCAAAGCCGCCATACCCAGATAGAATACACCGCAGCCGATGATTCCGACGCGATGAATCCAGCCTGGACGCAGTTGCTTCGGCAAGTATGCCAGGTTGTTGCGCAGAATGAAAAACGCCGAGAGCCCTAGCCCGATATTATTCAAGTTGGCAATCAACAACACCATCACCTTGGGGTTCTGATACTTTGTGAAATACCAGGCGCAGAGAAAAGACCAAACGACGTAGAACGCCAGGATCGTGTAGTAAATCCGCCCTGCTTGGCTCGGCTTCATCCCCTCACGGACACGGCGGCTACTGGACCAGATGATGTCAGTCCAGCGGCGGCACACATCTTCCACAATCGACATCTGGCTCGGCAGCAGCACCAGCAGTCCGACAATCAACGTGGCGGTCCACAAGCCCTGTTGCATTGCTGGACTGAACACCTCGGCATGGCGCATCCCGTCGGCGGAAATAACGGCCTGCGCCCAGTCAAGGCCCGCTTTGTCGTGGAACAACGCTGAGTTCGGTGAGAACTGCAGCGAGAGAAGCGCGGGTAAGGCCATCCCCATCACACAGCCCGGCGCCCAAATGAACCATTGGTCGACAACGATGATGCGCCACCACCCTTTCCAGCGCCACAGGTTGTCTGGGGTCAACTCAAAGACTTTCCCTATGTGGCTGAGTGTCACGTTTCGTCCACCGACGGCGCTGGGAATCGCGCCCACTTGCGCTCCCATGCCCCAGCCCTTGTCGCGGCAGTAGTTGCTGTAAGTGGCGTTACTCAAACCACCACCCCCGGCATAGCCTATAAACGCCCCCAGTAACGCAATCTGTGTCAGTAGCAAGACGGGCCATTCGCCATCCCGAAATCGTGTAATGAAGAGGTTGGCGACGTTTTCACCGTCCCACTTGCCGTCGCCGTCGAGGTCGTCAAAAGCAACCACGTTGCCTGACTTGTCGCGCTCTTTGACGGGCTCGACGACATCCAGATGACCGTCGCGATCGAAATCCTCACCCGCGTCGAGCACGTTGTTGCCGTTGCGGTCCTCGCCGGCAACAACCGGCACGTTGCCAACCTTGAAAAACCCGCCGAAGACATCTCCCCAGTTCGTGGGACTGACAAAGAGGATACCTATGGTCAAGCAGAAGCCCAGCACGACCAAGACCTTCACGGTCATCACCGCCTGCATCATGTTATAGATCTTGCCACCGACCAGAACGGGCAGCGAGACCACGCCCAGCAACACAAACGCCAGCGTTGTGACTAGCCAGCGGTCTTCTTCGCCGGGAACGCGATCCAGTAACAATGCCGAGAGGACAGCCGCGGCTTGCGTGGACAACCCGGGAATAAAAGATCCAACGCTGAGCAAGAACAATATCCCGATCCAAAACGGCGGGCCCGGCTTGGCCCGCATGAACCCAGTGAACACCGGCTCACCCGTGTATAGCGCATAGCGGCCACATTCCATGTTGTAAAACACTTGGCCGATGATTGCGATGGCAGCCAGCCACATGAGGCTACCGCCATATCGTGCTGTGATCTCCGCGCCCAATAGCCACTCGCCGCCGGCGAGCTGAATCCCGCACATGACGATCCCTGGACCGATAAACCCGGCGAGGTTGCGCGGACCGGGTGCTTTCGGCTCAGGCAACGTGTCGATCGTCCACGTCGGGAGGCAAGTCTTTGGGATGTCGGACATGCGGGTAATACCGTGTGGCATTCTCAAGTTAACATCGTCGGCGCCAATCGGCCGATGCGATCACTGCATCGACGCCACCGAGGGCAAAACTGCCTTCGCGCTGCTAACTTGACAATGCCGTAGCGGCCATCCACGTTGGTCGGCACGGCCCACCCTACCAGTCTCCAACACTTCCGTCTGGATAGAATACCCGCTGCGGCAATTCTTGCTCGAACGGATGCTTGCGAACCGCGTCTTCGTTGATCTCGATGCCAAGTCCCGGCCGCGTATTGGGACGAACGATACGGCCCTCGCGTTCGATGGTGAACCCTTCCTCAACGATATCGCTCCTCCAGGGCACATCGGTATGAACGGTTTCACAAATGATATAGCCAGGCTGCGAGAAGCCAAACTCGAGCGAGGCTGCCGTGCTGACGGGCCCTTGCGGATTGTGGGGTGCGAGGGCGATTTTGTAGGCGTCCGCCAAAGCGGCAACCCGTCGGGCAGCGGTCAGTCCACCGCAATGCGTAATGTCCAGCTGACAGATCTCGCAGCCGCGCCGCGCGAAGAGATCGCGAAACGTAGCAAGCTCCGTAATTCGCTCGCCCGTGGCGACGGGAGTCGTGAGTGCACCGTTGATCATTGCCAACCCATCGATGGATTCGGGCCAGCAGGGCTCTTCGAAGAAATATAATCCGTACGGATCAAGCGCCTTGCCGAACTTCAACCCCATGGCCGGTGACGGTCGAGCGTGGCAATCCACCATGATGTCAATCTCGTCGCCAACCGCATCGCGCATCGCGGCCACAGCGGCCTCGGCCAGACGCACCGGACGTAAGCCTTCGACCGGCATGGTCGGTGGCACGGCCATGCTTTTGAATGCCGTAAATCCGTCTGCAACCGCCTGGCTTGCCAATTCACCAAAGGCTTTCGCGTCGTCGACGGTTGTCTCGTAAAACTCTTCCATCTTGCCGCCGCCAAGATGACAGTAAGTCCGAACCCAGTCACGCACCGGACCACCCCACAGCTGCGAGCAGGGAATGCCGGCAACTTTCCCGGCGATGTCCCATAGAGCTATATCGATTCCCGAGATCGCCGTGGACCGAACGATTCCGTTGCCGTGCCAGAAGTGTTGTCGAAACATCATCTGCCACAAGTATTCGATGCGGCGAGGATCTTCACCGATGATGAGTTCAGCGACGTCTTCGATCGCGCCGACAACGCTGCGCGTGTGCCACTCCAGCGTCGCCTCGCCCCAGCCATAAAGTCCTGGCTGGTCCGTAACGACTTTTACGAACACCCAGTTGCGCATCCGCGCATGACAGACAAACGTTTCGATCTTGGTGATCTTCATCGGATCATACCTCGGGCAGCGACTTGGCCTGCGGCGACTTGTCGCCGCCTTCCTCTTCGCCACGCAGTCACTTTCAAGTCTCGCGATCCTTCCACGGAAAAAAGCGGGTGTGCCACAAAGCAAAACTGTAACGAATCACAGCAGTCCAAATATCTTACGGTGTGCTGTTCGCGGCCTAATCCGGCGAGTTTTATCACGCGATTAGTTCCTGGATAGTTTCAACAAGTGCTTCCGTGAGTTTCTCTAGACTGCCGCGAGCCAGGATCGATGCCTCTTCCTGATACAGGCCCTTGCCGTACGACTCCGCGTCAGGAAGATACCAGACGCAGGAACCATTCGCCAGCGTGCCAATGATCAGCGTGTACTCGGGGAAACGCTCGCGCAGGCGGCGTTGCAGAACGTTGTAGTGTTCACCGTCCAACGGAATCCAGATCGCATCGCCGACTCGCCACAACTCGGCTCGGTAGGGGAATGTGTCGCCCTCGTCAAGATGCTCAACTCGCACCAAACGCCGCGTCGCGCGCTCGGCCATGGCACGCGCTTCGCGAGCCCGCTGGGGATCATCCGCCGCGCGTGCGGTTTGCTCGTCCGCCAGCCGGCGGCGTTGGTCCTCCAGCAGTTCGTCGCGTCGCGGTAAGTCGTCGCGGAATGGTAAATCAACTTCGCAGATTGCGCTGCGCCAGGCGCTTGCGAGTCGAAGCTGTTCGTTTGATTGCGCCTGATACTGCCACGTTCCAATCGTTGCGCCCGAGACGACCGCGCCCGCATAAACGAGCCGCTCTTTCGCGGGTGTAACCGCTTCCAGCGCGGCAAGCGCCGCATAACCGAGTTGTCGCCCGTTCCGATCTGCCACTGCGACGTTGCCGACAAACCCTTCCCGCGGTCCGATATCGCCGGAGGCTCCCTGGATGAAAAAGCACGGTGCTCCAGTTGAACTTTCGATCACTTCCCGCATTGCGCCGACGTAATCCGGACTGATCAGCGTGTTATCCCAAGCAAGTGTCGTTGGATGACAGGCGTAGTTGACGATGGTAGCCAACGATTCGCCGGTCGTGCCGGTAACTCGTGCCACGACGACAGTGTCGTCAGCAATTCCGTCAGGGTTGTAGCCGCAGACATATCCACTTTGTTCAACGTCAAAATAGTCTCGATTCGTCGCCAGCGAACAACGGCCTGTGCCGTAACTCATTGAAGCCGACTGTGCAGTCGAGATCGCCGCGCGGACAAGTCGAGCGATTTCTGATGCGATGTCATCGAGATACTGAGGGATCACGTCGCCACCCGGCAACTCGCATCGCTCCAATCCCATCAGACCCGCTGCGTGAGTGTGTGAAAAGAAGACGGTGATGCAATCGCGATCAACCTTGGCTCGCTGGGCAACGCGGTCGAGCAGCGTGCGCATTTCGACGGTCCAGAGCAAGCAATGATCGAGCGACACGATGATCTTTCTTTGCGTCTTGCCGCTTGTATCTTCTGGAGCGATCGACAACACTGTCGCTGTCAGTGGACGATGAATACCGGTCGAACGGTCATGCGTTGCCGCGCCCCACATACGATGGTAGATGCCCACTGGCGGCGTCACATCACCGCGAGCGACCCCGACTTGCACGAGACTCTGCTTCGGTTCAACGCTTTTGGTCATAGTCAAGTTGCCTTCCGAACAACGATTGATCGAATACTGTACCGTTTGTGTTAAGCAGACCCCAACAAATCGCGGCACCCAAGTAGGTCACTGCGAACAGAACCAAGACCGCGTTCCAGCTGTTGCCGTCGCACTGCGCGAGTAGGGTCGGGGTCTCTTCAATCCAGGTCTTGAATCGCGGGACCACCCAAGGCATTAACCCTGCACCAAAGTTGCCGATCATGTTCATCGTGCTGAACAATGACGCCACGTTGTTCCCACCCATGTCCATCGTGACCGTATAGGCACAGGGACCTGCGAACGCGGCTAAGAAGGCACCGCAACTGATCACCGACACAGCCGCTGTCGGATCAGCCACGAAGAACGCCTGGTAGACCATTCCCGCGCACAGCGTCAAGCTCGCGCCCGCGACCCCTTTGCGCGAGAGAGCCAGGCTTCGTGTGGCACGAAAGACCGCATCGGAAGTAACTCCGCCCAGCGTCGATCCGAACACCGTTGCAATCAGCGGCAGAGCCGTCAGGAAGCCGGACTGAGCAGTCGAAACGCCGCGCGTCTCCATCAGATACGTCGCGAACCAGCTGGCGAAGAACGCATAGCCCCCCGCGCGAAAGAACTGCTGGCCGCAGATGAGCCACGCAGCCGGGCTGGTCGTCAACTGCAGCCACATCCGAGCATTGAAATCAGCATCGCCTGACGACAGCTTCGTGGTGCGGCCTTCCGCGATCAAGGCACGCTCGGCGCTGTTGACCGATGGATGCTCTTCGGGACTCTCACGAAACCACCACCAGAAGGCTAGTGCCCACAGCAAGCCTGGCAAAGCAAAGATTGCGAAAACGTACTTGGCTGGCATGTATCCGAGCATCCAACCGGTCAATCCGGCACCGAGTGCGCCGCCGACCGACATCGCGGCGCCGAGTACTCCGCTTGCCAGTGCTCGTCCCGTTTGTGGATGCCAAAGGGCGATCGTTCTCAAGGAACAAGGAAAGATGCCGGCTTGAGCGATTCCATTGCCGATGCGGCTCACTAAGACCAAGCCGAAGCCCGAAGCGAGTGCGATCGCTGCTGTTGCCAGGGACCATGCCGTGGCAAATATCGGCAAGCAGCGCCGCGATCCAAACCGTTCTCCAAGCCAGGCGGTTGGAATCTGGGCCAGGGCATATGTCCAAAAGAAAGCCGGCCCGAGAATGAACCCCATCTGCGATTCGGTGATCCCAAGATCCGCTCGCAGGCTACTTTCGGCCACCACCAGACTATTGCGGCACAAGTAAGCGAAAACCGCGGCCATGGCGAGCCAAGCTGAAACGACGAATCGCACATTCGTCGACGAAATGGCATTCTCGGTGAACGAGTCGCCGCGGGCTGTTGATTCAACAGGGTGCTCGGAGTCTGGCATGGTCGCAAATTATACTGCGAAAGTTTCGTCTGTGCCTCGGAGGCAAGTCGATTGGGTGTGTTCCTCTGTATGCCGCGATGCGCTCGAATATCGTAGCCCAGGGTCGCTGCGCGGAAGCGCACCCTTGGTGGGAGGAACGCCGGCTGCTCGTCGGCATCCGCCGCGAGGCAACCGCGTCATTGCCGCGCTCGGGGATAGCGTTTCGAGTCACCGACAAATTTCGGTCGATCCGCACGCCCATACGCATCATCCAATTTGGCCTGAAGCTGTTCTTCTGAAGCAAGGATACGTCGTTAGTTATTCCGGAAGGCCGCGGCGGCCGCTTCCCAAGGCCCCCAGCGAATGCGCATATCCGGCTTCACTGCCCGGAGACTAGCGATTCCCGTCTCGCTGACTCCAGACCCCCTAAGATCCAACTCCTTCAAGGAAGGGAACCCCGCCAGAACTTTGATCGCCTCGTCGTCCACGCGGTCGCACCCTTGCAGTTGCAGACTCTCCAGCTTCGTCAAGGCTTTCATCCGCTCGAGCCACCGCGAGGTCACACTCACCATGTTGACTGTGGCGAATCGCCGGCCCTCGCTTCCCACACCGAGCGTTGTGCATCCAAAACGCAGCTCCCGTAGCTCCCTGAGCGTTAGCAGCGCCTCCAGCCCCCGATCGGACATACTGATGGTCCAGACGTTCGAGTCCGTTCCCTGTCTGCCGTTCAGGTCAAGATACGTGAGGCCGGGTATGAGCCGCAGCGCCTGTAGCCCCGCATCGCCCAGCTCGATGCCTCCCATCGTCAACTCCTTGAGGTTGAGCAGTGAGCTCAAGCGATCCAGTCCAACGTCCGTCACCATTGACGAGCCCACGTCCAACGACTCAAGCGCGGTGATCTCCGAAATGTGGTCGAGCGTCGTGTCGCTGATCTTCGTTCCGTGGACATTGAGCCGCTTGAGCTTCTTCCATTCCTTGATGGCAGCCAGACCTTCGTCAGTCACGTATTCGGCGAAACGCAGATTGAGGTCGACGATGCCAGGTAGACCCTTCAGCTCTTGCATTCCCTGGTCGGTGATGCGCGTCAGCGAGAGGTCCAAACGGCTGAGCTTCCCGAACTGTGCCAGCTTGCGGAGGTCAGTGTCGGTGACCCAGGTGGCTCGCAAGTCTACGCCGGTAACTTCCCCGGACGCATCGCGTGTTACCGCGCCGCCGAGGTCGTCTATCCAGGTCGTGTTGGACGCCGTAAGCGAAGTGATCCACAACAGACAAATCAGTGCCGCGACTGCAACTTGTCTCAAGGAACTCCCAGGGGAGAACAGGCTCGAATCTTGATGACGGGAACGAATCATCTGCTTCTTCGGTTTGGAAGGGACGAATCCCTGTCGAAAGTGATCTCACAGTCTGGCAACGCTCTTTTGATCTCGTTCATCCCAGCTTCCGTCAGCAGCGTGTGGTAAACGTTCAAGTCCCGCAGGCTGACCATCGATTTCAGCACTGTCGCGCCCTTGTCAGTGATATCCGTTGAATCCAGGCTCAACTCCCGCACCCGCGGAAGCTTTTGCAGTGACTCCAGACCCTTGTCGTCCACCGAAGTGTAGTCCAGTTTGACGACGCTCAGGTTCTTCAAGGCAGCCAGTGATTCGGCACCCACGTTGCCGGCGCGGGTGCGGAACATCTCGATCCGCTCCAGTTTCTGCAGGGGTTCGAGGGCCGCAAGCCCCTCATCCTCGAAACGCGTGTGGTTCAGGTAGAGCTCGCGCAGATCCGTAAACGCGGCGATCTGATGCAGTCCGTCGTTGCCGATGTCGGTGGCGCTGAGGTCGAGAACCTGCAAGTTGGTTAGGCCCGCAAGCTGCTTGAGGCCCTCGTCGGTGATATCGCCGTGGCTCAGCCGCAAGCGCTTGAGCGACGTCATCTTACCTACGTACGCAAGGATCTCGTCATTGACCGGCGCACCGCCCAGGTCGAGTTCCCGAAGAGCGGTCAAGGGCTTTAGGGTGTCGAACCTAGCCCCTTCCACCAGCGTTCCGCCGAGCTTGAGCACTTCGAGGCGGCGCAACCCGGCGAGCTTTTCCAGCCCGGCGTCCGAGACGGTGGTCAAGCTTAGGTCGAGTTCCTTGAGACCCACCAAGCCTTCGAGGGCATTCAAGCCCAAATCGCCGACCTGGGTCACAGCGAGGTTGAGCTTTTCGAGTCCGCTCAGTCCGGCGAGGTGCGATAACTGCGCATCGCTTACCCCTGTGGAGGACAAATCGATCGCTGTAAGCCGGCCGCCGCTGAGTTCCACCCGGCCGCCTCTTGCCCGCACCCACGCGCCGATCGCCTCATCCGTATCCGCCGCCGGACGCTCTGCCCCATCCGGCATCGCTCGCACATTCGTGGAGCCGACGAACTCAATCTCAGCGTTGGGCAGGGCGGCCCGCAGCGACTCCAAGCCGTTCGCCGTCACACGGCTGTAGCGCAAATCGATGTCGGTCAGCTTCTTCAAGCTATGCAACTGGACCAACCCCGCGTTGGTGATCTTGGTTCGGTAGAGGTTGACCACCTCAAGGTCCGCCATTCTCGCTAGGATTGCCATACTGGCGTCGCCCGCGTCCGCTCCGAGCAGATCGAGTTTGCGCATCTTCGTCATATCTCGCAGGTGCTCCAGGCCCCGCCCTGTGACCCGTGTGCCCGACAGATTCAGCTCTTCGAGATGCGTCAAGCCGCTAATATGCTTCACTCCCGCGTCGGTCACCATTGTTCCAGGAAGAATCAGACGCCGCAGGTGCGTCATTCCGGCCAGGCCCGCCATACCGGTATCGCTGAACGGGCTGTGGCTCAGGTCGAGACTGCGGAGCTTGGTCAGGGGCGCGAGGTTGATATCGGTCAGGCCGCACTGCGCGCAGCGGATCTGCTTCAATTGCGTCAGACCGAGCAATTGTTCGAACCCTTCATCTCGAATATTGATCTGCGCCGCGAAATGCCAGCCGACGCCGATTGTCTCCAGGTTTGTGAGACGGGCGAGAGCCTTGAATGCATCGTTGGCGTCCTCACTGCCGGCGCCTGGGTTCCAGACCGGGCCCGGAAGGTACAACTCGCGCAACGAAGTCAGTGCGCTGAGCTTCGCGAACGAGGAGGGAGGCATCACTGTACCGGTGAGATCGACGCCGGCGATGCGAAACTCGCCTTCCGGAATCTCAGACAGATCCCCGATTACCTGCCGGCTGCCTTCCACCGTGAACTGGCCTTCCCAGCGGATGATCCACTCCGCGATCTCCCGCTCGGAGCTCTGCGCCATCCCGGTAAAGAAACAGAGTGCAACGACGATTCGAAACATGAGATACACAACGAGACTTTGCAGACTTGCGAAACTGCTAGTGTATCCAATAGCAATGGGCGTGCCGTAGTGCGAAGCGAAATCAGGAATAAGAATTCGGAACGGTACGACTGGGTTGGTTGGTAGGAACTTCTCCATGAGACGTCTGGCGGCTCTTGTCTTCCTGTTGGGAATCGCGCCTGCTTTGGCGCAGAATGGACCCTTTGGATCGGGCCTGTTTGAGGTGTTCGAAAAGGCTGACTGCCGGGCCTGCCACAATCCGGACGGCGTGGCTTCGCCAACGCGGCTCCACTTCCCCGCACTCGGTGCCGCACCGGAACGCGTAGATGCCTTTGGAAGATCACTGGTAACGCTGATCGATCGCGTCAACCCCGATGCTTCGCTACTGCTAAACAAGCCGACCAATCGCATCCCTCATGCCGGGGGCGCACGTATCGCCCCCGGCAGCGATGATGAAGCCATTCTCCGAGGGTGGATCACCACGCTGACCCGGCTTTCGGGCGTCGAGTTGGAGTCCGCGCTGAAATATCGGGAGGAAGAGGCGGCCGGCGACGGACACGATGTTCCAAAACCCGAGTTCAGGCGCCTTACGCATAGCCAGTACAACCACACGGTCCGCGACCTGCTCGGTGAACAAACCGCGCCCGCCAACCGTTTCCCGCCGGACGATTTCGTTGATGGTTTCCGCAATCAATATGAGTCGCAGTCCCTGTCCCCGCTTCTGATCGAGGCCTACAGCGCCGCCGCGGAGCGGCTCGCCGCAAACGCCTTTCGGGGCGGCGATACCCACGGGCTCATTCCCTGCAACGAAGCCACCGCCGTTTGCCGCGCCCGGTTCGTCCGTGAGTTTGGCCTCAAAGCGTTCCGCCGCCCGCTTGAGCCGTCGGAACAACGGCGTTTTCAAGAGCTGATGGCGGGGGAGGAAGACCTCATCCAGGGCGCGCAGCTCGTTCTCGAGGTGATGCTCCAATCGACGAGCTTTCTCTTCCGCCTCGAAGATAGCTTCGACCCGAGATGGATTCCGTACGCCGCTGCGAGCGCACTCTCCTATGCAATCTGGGACACGACGCCGGATGTGGAGTTGCTCGCAGCCGCCGCGCGTGGCGACCTCCAGACGCCCGAAGGCGTGGCAGCGACCACCCGGCGTATGCTCGATAGCCCGCGCGCGAAAGAGTCCCTCAGCGAGTTTGTGAGTCAGTGGTTACGCTTCGACCGCATCCTGCAGGCAAGCAAAGATCGGCGGCGGTACCCGCAGTTCACCCGCGAAATGGCCGTCGCCATGACCGAGGAAGCGCGTCTTTTCGTCAACGACCTAGTCTGGGGAGACCGCAACTTCATGGATGTATTCACAGCCGACTACGGCTATCCGAACGGTGAGCTCGCCCCGATTTACAGCGTGCCGGCGCCGGCCAATGAGTTCGACCGCACCGTGTTCCCCGCCGGATCGGAGCGTGCGGGCCTACTTGGCCAAGCACTGTTTCTCGCCATCACGGCCAAGCCGGACGACTCCGCCCCCACGGCGCGCGGGCTCTTCGTGCGGGAACAGTTTCTATGCCAACATGTACCCGAGCCACCGGCTGGAGTGAACACCAACCTACCTCCGATTACAGAGGCCAAGCCGCAAACTAACCGTGACCGGATGAGTGAGCACGTCACCAACCCCAGTTGTGCCACCTGTCACAAGCTGATCGACCCGATCGGTTTTGGTCTCGAACGGTTCGACGCTATCGGCGCGAGGCGTGAGACATTTCAACTACAGTTTGTCGCGCCACGGCCCGCAGGCGGAGACGGCGAGCGCGAGGTCAAAACCGTAGACCTCGATATCGACCCAGCCGGATATGTTGCGGGCCTTCCCGCTTCGGAGTTTACTTCTCCGTCGCAGCTCGGGGCGGTGCTCGCCAAGAGCGAGCAGTGCCAGGAGTGTGTGGTAAAGCAGTATTTTCGCTATGCTTTTGGGCGGATGGAAACGCTTGGGGATCGTCCGATGATCGGCAGGGTGGGCGACGCGTTCCGCAACTCGGGTTTTCGATTCAGAGAGCTGATCGTGGCGCTCATGCGCGAACGGGCATCGTTAGATCGAGGAGAGGCTACTCATGTCGCAAGTAATCACCAAGCGCGTTAGGATCTCCCGGAGGACCTTGCTAAAGGGTTTGACGGCGGCCGGCTCACCGATCGCGATCGGCCTGCCGCCGCTGACGACGATGTTCAATTCGCTGGGCACCGCCTATGCCGCCACGCCGGCCAAGCTCCAACCGGAAAAGCCGATCGAGAGCCGCTTTGTGCTCTGGTTCAACGGCAACGGTATTCCGGAGCGATATTGGATCCCCTCTGAGGAAGGCGCCGGCTACCGGATGACGCCCTGCCTCTTTCCGCTCGCACCGTTCCGCCAAGACTTCCATGTCCTGAGTGGTGTCGACAACGCTGCCGCGACGGGAAACGGCAACGGGCACACGAATTCCATGAGCGGACTGATGACCGGAACGGGCTTTACCGGTCGTGGCCCCGCCGGAGCATCGATCGACCAGGTAATCGCCACCAAGCTGGGCAACGAGTCGCGTTTCCGGTCACTCCAGATCGGCGTCTCGCAGGAATCGTTCGGCGAGAGTATGCAGCGCAACATGAGCTGGTCCGGATATGAGCGAGCGCTGCCGCCCGAGATGATTCCTCAGCGGTTGTTCGACCGGCTTTTCGGCGAGCGCGAAGAGGGTTGGGTCAATCGCAAGCGCAGCATCCTTGACGCCGTCCGCGAAGATGCCACACTCATTCGGAAGAAGCTGCCCTCCGACGATCGGGCCCGAGTGGACGAGCACCTGGATGGCGTGCGTGACCTGGAGCGCTCAATCGCCGGGTTGCCTCCCGAATACCGGCGCGTCGATCCGCCGGACTTTGACGGCGATATGAAGGACTGGCCGCGCATCGCCAAGCTCCAGAGCGATTTACTCGTGCAGGCCCTAGCTACACACCAGACCAGAGTTGCATCCTACATGCTCACGAAGTGCCAAGGGCTGTCCAGATTCCCTTGGCTCGGCTACACCTCGGCGCGCCACCACGATTACACCCACGCCGACGGCAAGGCTCCGGGAGCTGATGGCGTCGAGGGCCAGCGTGTTTTGCGGGACATCTGCAAGTGGCACGTCGAAGAGTTCGCCTACCTGTTGGCCAAGCTGAAGTCGGTGCCGGAAGGCGATGGTACGCTCTTCGATCACACCTGCCTTGCCTACGTGCATGAGCACGCCGAAGCCAACCCGCATAAGAACAGCGGCTTGGCGATGATCGTCGCCGGCGGCATCAAGCGCATCGCGAGGGGTGAACACACGCGCGTTACCGGCACGATGGGTGACGTTTATCTGACCTTGGCCGACGAAATCTTGGGGGCTGGCATCGGCGAATTCCCGACCGCTACCAAAACACTTGGCGCTCTCCTCGCCTAGAGGGCGGGCCTCAGGTGTTTGGACGCCGCCGGCTAGCAGCCTGTGGTGGAAGTCCCACATTGAAACAAGAGTCGATAAACTTGTTCTATGGCAATGGG
>JAQBUE010000336.1 GCA_027624045.1 Acidobacteriota bacterium | reverse complement strand
AGACGCGGACGCCCGCCGAAATGGTTGATCGAAGCTCGCGCAGAAACTGCCCCTACCAAACATGAGGGCGCTGCCAAGAAGAAAGCTGCAACCCCAGGCGTAGGCCGTACATCCGCCTATGCAGGGTTGTTCCTCCATCGCAAGGTGGAAGAGAATCCGTATCGTGACGGGTCACAGATGTTCAACGCTTTTGCGGATATCCCTCGCAAGGGCAAACCCGGCATTTTGTTCGATCAGTGGCGCATCAAGGCAGGAGAAGAATTTTCCAGCCCCCGCCGATTGCACTTGGCAAACATGATCAAGAAGGGGCATGCTGTCACCAAGACGGTCGCGTAATTCCATCATTCAGCAGGAAGCCAAAGGTAGGGCCTCAGGCCGTCCCCAATAGCCTCAAACCTTAACCGCACGATGCACACGGTCGCGTGAGACACCCCGAGCTTGTCAGCGATCAGGCGAACGCTCTGGCCTTGACGACTCAACGGCACCGCCTTCCTGCCCCTTCCTCAACCGGAGAATCCCCCTTAAACACTACTCCAAGCCCTCTACCTTCCGAGGCGCAAGTGAAACCGGGCCAGCACAGAGCACAGAAAGCATAAGTTGTTGATAGTAAACCGCTTAGGTTCTTCTTGGCCGTCTCTAAGGGCCTTCTCAAAACCCCAAATAAACCTCTGGAAACTAGTTTTCAGGTTGATAGTCCTTTGGGCTTTCTAGGCGGGCTGCCCCGCAGCGGCCTTGTGGGGGGCTTCCTTGAGCCTAGACGAGCTGTTTAGGCCCAAATCGGCCTTGAAGCTGTGCAATCGGGAGCCACGCCGGTCGGGTTCCATGATGTCCCTGGGGACTCGAAGGACTGGAAGGACCTCGAACTGCTTTTTAGCGCCTGGGGAAGCCCCCCACAAGGCCCGATGAGAGTTGTAGAAGTCGATTTCGACGCTCGCAGCTTGAAGTCTGGAGTGGGTCAGCCGAGTCCATCATTCTGCGCCTGTTTCAGCGCTTTGCCTTCTGCCGGAGTCTGTATGCCCGAGAAGCGTCCTTCATGGCGGCGTGGCGACCACAGCTAGGGCAATATCTCCGCCTGCCCTTGGACGGCTGTTTCGGCGGTAGATAAGGTATGCCGCACGATGAGCATGTGGACAGACCGTGAGACCGGGTGGCCGCAAAAAAGAGCTGAGCCACGAGGCCGCTAAAGAGACCCTCCTCCGTGAATCTTGTCGTGATCTGTCCATTCTCTCGGACCAGATTGAGCCTCACTCCACCGACAAACACCAGGGCGTCCAGGGTGGAGAGGTACCAGTCCCAGCTGCCGTCAAGAGTTTCCCAGGTCCGATTGGGTTGGTGAGAGTTGCTCCAGTACTCCGGGACATGCTCGTAGATCGACTGGGCGATCATGCACACTGTTGACCGACCGGCGCAACGGCACGAAGTTGTAGTTCGCGAAAACTGTTCAAGGCTGCGGACCCAATGTGGCCCCCCACCTTCAACGAATCCTACAAAGGGAATGAGGCCCCCACCTGGATGTACACCGCGGCCAAGAAAAAAGCCGAATCGGATAAAATCAAAGTGAGGTCACTATGTCGTGTAATAACGGCCACCAAGAACCATCTCTTCCAGGGGATTCCTGGCCGCAGCAGATCTCCGGCCCGGAAGACGTTGAGAGGCTTGCTCTAAGTCTTATCCACGTCCAGCAGAAGCGAGTGAAGAAGGCTCTGGATCACGAACATTCATCGGGAGCCATCTTGGACCGAGCCGTTTCGATGGAACTTCGCCGTCTGATTCGCCAGATTGCCAGTTATCGCGACCAGCTTCGACCGGGTCACAACCAGACCATCAGCGAGGGCCCACCTCGCCAAGGTGCCATCAGCCGAATACTGGCTGCTGTGTTTGTGGAATCCGATTTGGACGAGCAGGACATCGAAGATGAGGATGAACAGCCTTCGAGAGAATTGACGTTCGGAGACGAACTGGAGGAGGCATGAGCAAGCGAAAACGACCGGTACCCGCACCCGTGGAAGAGCACAGCACCGACGAGCGCAATCAAGGGGAAGTGAACCGGCGGCTACAACCGAACCCCGTACTCACCGAAGAACAGCAGCTCCTAGTAGGCCTGACAAACGCGATTCAAAGAAAAGGGAGCTTTGAAGACCTCCTTCTGGATAGTGGTCTAACTCAACCGGAAGAGTTGGTCGAGTTTGCAGGCATGCGAAAAGCTATTCTCTCGGCGATAATCAGGACGCGTTTGGTCAAGCCCCTGTCGGATGACGAGAGATGGCAAGACCTGTCTGATCAACCACCGGATTTCGACAGAGCACTCCAAGCGGTTTTCGGAAACTTCACTATGTTGATGAAAAGCTTGTATGGCATTAAGTCCCATCGACCTCCCGCTCAGAGAAAACGGAACCGTGAGATCTGGCAAATGCGGCAACGTGACCACACGTTCGGTAAGATCGCTCGCAAGTTCGGCATCAACGCCAAGACCGCCGAAAGGGCGTGCAATCGTCACCGGCAGCACCGAGAAACGGAGACGAAGGATATCCTCCAGATGCTTGCCGACTGTTTGGCGGAGTCAGGCCCCCCTTTTTCAAAGAGTTCCCCTCCTAACCCTTCCTCTCCTTACTTGATGTAGGCCCCCTCGAACCACGAAAGCCCCTTCTGCTTTGGTGGTGAAATCTTACTACCACCAAAGACGTTGCGGTTATGTGGTGTAGAAGCCACTCCCACCAGTCGGCTACGCTCTGAAGAACGCCAGGGCCAGAAGCTCCAAAGGGGGTGACCCCGGCTCAGCATGCCGAG
>JAQBUE010000108.1 GCA_027624045.1 Acidobacteriota bacterium | reverse complement strand
TCCCATTGCCATAGAACAAGTTTATCGACTCTTGTTTCAATGTGGGACTTCCACCACAGGCTGCTACGGAATGGAGATCGAGGCCCTCGACAGCATTTTGGATGGCGAGGTGGTCGTAGTATCGACCCAAGAGTCAAAGCGCAGCGGGCCATGGGGTGAGTTGCTTTCCACCGCGGCCAAGGCGCGCGGAGCAAGGGGCACCATTGTCGACGGCCTCGTCCGTGACGTCAAGAAGATTCAGCAACTCGGCTTTCCGGTGTTCGCCGCCGGCATCAAGCCTGTCGACTCGAAGGGCCGCGGCATTGTCACCGACTACAACGTGCCGGTCGTCTGCGGCGGCGTGAGTGTGTCTCCGGGGGACTTCGTCTTCGCCGACTACGACGGTGTCGTGGTCATCCCTCAGCGCGTGGCTGATGAGACCCTGCGGTTGGCCGCGGAACGAGCCGTGCTGGAAGACCATACGCGCGAAGAACTCATGAACGGCGCCTACCTGCGCGATGTCTACGCCAAGTATGGCGTTCTCTAGCCTGAGGCGTTCGCCAAGTCGTCGAGTACGTTACCCAGACACCCAACGATCTTCTCGACCTTCTCTCTGCGCGGCGCCTCGGCTATTAGCTTCTGAAAACCGTCCCGTACGGCT
Organism: Acidobacteriota bacterium; assembly: GCA_027624045.1. Classification (GTDB taxonomy): domain Bacteria; phylum Acidobacteriota; class Terriglobia; order Bryobacterales; family UBA6623; genus JAPPLB01. Next base: position 17,301 of record JAQBUE010000108.1, on the reverse strand, counting down.
TCAATCTCTTTGCCGTAACCGCGGCGTTGTTCCACATCAAGACGCCTCGATAAATATACGGGCGGGCCAGGCTCGTCCGACACCAGAGGCTCCAACGAGATCGTTCCCGCGATACCGGTGGGGAGGTGCTGAAAATAGGCGTCCTCGGAACGCACGACGAGGTTCGCCAACGATTCGAGTACTGCTTCGTTCGTGGTTTCGAAGAGTTCCTGAAGGGTCGAGCGCAGGTGGTTTTCCCAAGGCGTCGCGGGATCCGCCAACATTCTGCCCGCCATGTGAAACGAGATCTCATCGCCGGGGTTGTCAAGGATATGGAAGAAGTACTCGCAAGCCCGGCCACCGTCCTCGTAGAGCGCCGCGAGATGCTGCCCTTGCCGTTTCGCCGTCGGCAAGAACCAGCGGTCGCGCCGCCAGTGCTGCGGCGGCTCAACCTGTGGGCCGCCCGTCGTGCCGAAGGCGCAGTCAAGTGAGCCGATCAATTGCCGGCGATAGGCGGGGTCCCGGCGCCGGCTGCTGTCATGCGTATCGACGATATAGTCCACCGTCTTCCCCATCCGGACCAGCGCTTCGAGATTGTCCGGCTCATCGAACTTCATGCCCCAGCTATTCACGGCGACCGTCTTCTCGGGCAGGTGCTGCCGAATGTACTCGGCGCAACGCACATTGAGCAACGCGTGGTACTCCGCCTCGCCATACCGGCTGCATTCGTCACAAGAGCAGCGGCCTTGATCCGCCGATTGCATGCTCACGCCGTCGATCGGAAAGCGCTCAAATACGAAATCGATCACACGTCGCATCCAATCCCACGACTGCTCATTCTGTGGACACATGGCCCTGGCGTTGCCTCGGCTCAGCTCGGGATTCTGCTTGATGATTTCCTCAAAGCCCCAACTATAGACGCCCAGTCCCGAATACACCCGCACGCCATTCTGATGCGCCATTTCGAGCAACTGCTCGACCTTCTCGCCCCGCTCTGTACTGACGGAACTCTCGATATCGACCGGCCAGGCGCGCGATACGTAGAGACCCCACACCGACATTTCGTTGTAGCCCAGCCGTTTCATCAACTCGAACTTCCGCCGGTAGTCGGCGAGAAGATCGTCGTCGAGCTGCATCGACGGCCACATCGCCGTCCGATCTGGATGTGTGGCAAGGTCTGTAATCCAGCCGAGATACCCCCGGTGAAGGAAGGAAGCTCCCGTTTGTTCCCGCGGGCGCGCATCGGTCTGCTGCTCGACCGTACTCGGCGAGCAGGACGACAGCACTCCAGTTGCCACCGCTCCTGCTCCCGCTTTCAAAAGATTCCGCCGGTTCATCATTTGTTCTGCTCCGCTACTGCGTGGACTTCGACAATGGCCCATAGTACCTGCATTCCACAGCGCGCCGATGGGCCTAACGAGTGTAAACCCGTGGCACGCGCTTTGAAATTCCGCACAGCACTTCCAGCGAGATCGTACCGCGGCAGTTCGCCATATACGCCGCGTCAAGCGACCTTCCGAGCAGCATGACTTCGTCACCCGCGGTGGCTTCGGGGACTCCGGTCAGGTCCACCAAGGTCACATCCATGCTGACCAGCCCGATGATCGGGCAGCGTCGGTCGGCGACGAGGACTTCCCCGCGATTCGACAAGCGGCGGTCCAGGCCGTCACCGTAGCCCACGGGCAGAACGCCGATTCGCGTCTCCCGTTCCGCCAGGAATTGGCCGTTGTAGCCCACTGGAGTGCCGGCCGCGACGGTGCGCACTTTTTGGATGCATGTGATCCACTCGAGAGCGGGCGTGAGGCGCAGGCGCGAGGCAGGCGCGTCTCCTCGCGCTTGAGAGACGTAGCCGTAAAGAGAAATCCCCGGCCGCACCAAGTCGAGATCCAGTTCCGGGCGGTACGCTAACGCGACGCTATTGGCGCAGTGCAGGTAGTTTGGCCGCAACCCACGCTGAGCCAACGCCGCGGCGGCCACGGAGAAACGCCGTTGTTGCGCGGCGTATTGATCGCTTGTGAAATCCTCGGCGGAAGCGTGATGACTCGCCAGACCTTCGAAATCCAGATGCTCGGCTTGCTCCGCGAGCGCGGCGAGCATGTTCAAATCCGTGTCGTCGAAGCCGCAACGGTTCATGCCTGTATTGACTTCCAGATGATAGGAAAGCCGCCGGGCGTCGGCGCGCGCCTGCTCGTTCCAACGCTGGAGTTGGCCGGGGTCTTGCATGAATGGTGTGAGACCCAGGTGCGCCGCCAGTTCCTCCTCGCCGGCTAGAAGCCCGCTGAGTACGGCGATCTCACCTTCTACGCCTGATTCCCGAAGCTCAACAGCCTCGGCGATGCAGGCGACCGCGAACTTCCCGCAGCCTCGCACTGCCAGTGCCCTCGCTACTTCAACCGCCCCGTGGCCATAGGCATCGGTCTTGACGACGGCCATGATTTCCGGGCGAGAACCGATCACTTCCCGAATCGACTGATAGTTGCTGATGATCGCGTTGAGATCGACGCGAGCGTAGGTCCGGCGGGGGAGAGTCAAACTTGAATCTATCAAAGGACCCGCGAATCAGCCCCAGCTCCGTAGCCCCAGCGGCTGTAAAGATATACTTGAAGTTGCTGCCCTCTGCGCTGTTTCGTAGCGCGGCGTTCACTAAGGAAACTCGATGACCTTTCTCTCTGTTCCCCGTGGGAATATCTTTCGCCTGTTCGCGTTACTTGCCCCGGTATTTCTGAGCACCTCCGTTGCATCCGCTCAATACGACTATGCCGGCGAGGTCTTCATCGGCTACTCACACTTGAGTTTCGAACCGGAGACGCAGATCGACAGCGCTGGCTTGAATGGCTTCGAGGGCTCGCTCTCCGGTTACGTGAACGACTGGTTCGCCCTGACAGGAGACGTTTCCTACTTTCGCGGACAAACCGCTCTGAATCCCCCTCTCGGTGGCACCGCGAATGTTGACCTCGAACTATGGAACTATCTATTGGGTCCCCAAATCCGGGTGGCGCGGGAGAAGAGGTTCTCCGGGATGGTGCGGGCCTTGTTCGGTATCTCCAGCGGAGACGCTGACCCGGACACGTTTCAGTTGGAGAACGGCAGTTCGCTTCGCTTGGCGATCAAGGAAGATAAGTTCGCCATGTCGATCGGGGGAGGGCTGGACCTCAACATCAGCGAGCAGTTGGCTTGGCGCGTCATCCAGCCCGAATATTTTATGACAAGCTTTGCCGGCGGACGGCAGGGCAACTTCCGGTTCTCGACCGGCCTGATCTACCGCTTTAGTGAACGCAAGCCCAACGCCCCCTAGATGTGACCCCTCAGCGGCGCCATCGCAAGATCATGTCGAAGAGTTTCTTCACGGTGGGCGTCAGACGCGTGCGGTTATAGGCGTCAGCAGCCTTCTTGACGACTTCGGCCTGCGTCGGGTAGGGATGGATCGTTTTGGCGATCGTTCCAAGTCCAACACCCGCCGCCATGGCAACAGAAATCTCCGAGATGATCTCGCCTGCATTGCGAGCGACGAGCGTCGCACCGAGGATCTGATCCTTGCCCTTCTTGACGTGGACTTTGAGAAAGCCGTCGTCCGCGCCTTCAAGGATCGCCCGGTCTACCTGCGACATTTCGATCGTGAAGGTATCGATCTCGATTCCTTTTTTCTCCGCTTCATGTGGATAGAGGCCGACATGCGCAATCTCAGGGTCGGTGAAAGTACACCACGGGATCGTCAGTGAACTGGTGCGGCCGCGGCCGAAGAAAAGCGCGTTGCCGATGACGATGCGCGCCATGGCGTCGGCGGTGTGAGTGAACTTGTAGGGGAAGCAGATGTCGCCGGCCGCGTAGATGTTCCGGTTGGTTGTCCGTAGCGTATCGTCGACCTTGACGCCTTTGCGGTCATCGAATTGAACACCGGCCCCTTCCAGCCCGAGCCCGTGTACGTTGGGTGCGCGGCCGACGCCGACAAGAATTTCATCGACCCGTACTTCCTCGCGGCCACCCTCTCCATCGACTTCCAGGATCTTCTCGGAGCCCTCGACCCGGACACCCGCAATCTTCGCGCTGCAACGAATCTTGGTCCCATCTCGCAGTAGGGCCGATTCGACGCGCGTCGCAGCATCGCGGTCTTCGCGGCTGAGGATGTGCTTCGTTGCTTCGAACAGCGTTACTTCCGATCCAAAGCGCGTAAAGGCCTGCGAGAGCTCGCAGCCGATCGGGCCACCTCCGATGACGCCGAGCCGTTGTGGCAACTGGGTCAGCGAAAAGACGGTTTCGTTTGTCAGGTAGCCGGCTTCGGCCAAGCCGCGAATCGGCGGCGCGGCGGCGCGTGCGCCGGTCGCGATGCAGGCTTTCGAGAACCGCAACGTTTTGCCGCTGACTTCGACCGTGTCGCGGCCGCTGAACACACCGCTCCCGATAAAGATGTCGATTCCGAGGTCGCGAAAGCGCGCCGCGGAGTCGTGCCGGCTGATGCCGGCGCGCAGTCGGCGCATCCGTTCCATTACCGCCGGGAAGTCCACGGCGAACCCCCGCGGCACGTTCACGCCGAACTGATGGGCGTCGCGCACATCGGCATACGCATGCGCACAGCGCAGCAGCGCCTTCGATGGGACACAGCCAACGTTCAGGCAGTCACCGCCCATCAGGTCACGCTCGATCAGCGCCACCTTCGCGCCTAGTCCGGCGGCGCCCGCAGCCGCTACGAGGCCGGCCGTGCCCGCTCCAATGACGACCATGTTGTAACGGCCCGAGGGCTCGGGGTTGACCCAGTCGGGCGGATGCACGTTCTGCACAAGCCGCTTGTTGTGTTCGTCGAGCGGCAGAGTCTGAGGAATTGCATCAGCGATGGCTTCAAATTCGGTCATAGGGCAAGTGGCGTTCGGCTGAAGGACAGAGGGTGGAAAGCAGGCGGTAGCTTCACGCGCCGCTCAGGATGTTGCGGCCGCCGGGTCGATGTTGAGCGACCAATCGTAGGCCAGCCAATGGATGCGCGGTTCGCGGCCCGCCTTGAGCGCTGCGTCAAGTTGCGAAGAATAGCGCGCGGCATAACCGACCACGGAGCCGCCTACCTGAACGAAGTCGCCGCCGTACCAATCGTAGAGCTGCGTCAGCTCAACAATGCCAGCTTCTTTATCGAAACGAAACCAGCGTTCTCCGGCGTGGACGTATTCCGTCTGGTCCTCAAGCTGTTCGTCGAGTCGGTCCGCTTGATAAGCCTCGTTGCGCAGCTTGGGACAACTGACGGCGGCGCATACGAGAGCGAAATGGATGCGCGGCTCGACAAACTTGGGACGAATCTGTTCGTGCTCGATCTGCGACAGGCTCCAGATCTTCCCACCGATGCTCCAGCGCGCTGCTTCCCAGCGCTGATCCTCGGGGATGTCATAGATCGATTCCACTGGATAGTGATCGAGGATCAGCCGCAGCGTAAACGCGTTGTAGGCATTGATCAGCAGCGCCAGCTTTTCGTCGCGGCCCATCTCGTCGAAAGGTGCTCCCGCGACTAACTCGATGTAGGCGTCCAGATCAGGTGCGTCCGCCTGCAAACTGTTGTAATCGACCCAGCCGTCATCGTCGACATGATTCCAGAGCAACGTATCGAGCGTGGCGTGGTCAAACTTGGTTCCGCCGGGGCGAGGCTCGTAAGCCTCTTCGAGAGTGACCCGTGGCGGGCCGAAAAGGCCCTTCAAGCTTTCGCGCGATTGGTAAGCATAGACAGCCGCGGAAAAGATTAAGATCGCAACGCCGGCCGTCGCGATCGTGCCCCAGGGCGTACCCTGCGGCAGCTCCTGTTGGGGAGCAGCCTCTGTCGTCTCGGGCTCCGCCGCCGCGATCGCCGTCTGCTTCTTGATGGCGGCGTTGGCAAGTCGTGTGACGTACACAGTGACCCCGACAGTAGCCAGCAACCCAACGACGAGCAGCGCCCACTGCCCGGCGGTCTTTCCTCCGCCTCCCCCCGTTGCCGCCGCAAGGCCTTGCCCGCCCAAGTGTCCGAGGTAAACGTACAGAAATGTTCCGGGCAACATGAACAACGAACTGGCACCAACACAGGGCCAGAAGCGAATCGCCGTCACGCCGTAAAGATAGTTTTGAAGATTGAAAGGGATGGCGGGCGAAAGGCGCAGCATAGCAACGATCTTCCAGCCGCCCTCACCGATGGCCTTATCGATGGCGCCGAACTTCGGGTTGCCCGCCGCCAACCGCGCCACCTTCTCACGGGCGATGTATCGCGCGATTAGAAACGACAATACGACGGTCGCCGTCGCCGCCAGCCACACGGTTAGCGTTCCCACCGCGAGACCAAAAATGGCGCCGCCGGCCAGCGTCAGCGCTGACGCCGGTAAGAAGAGAGTCGCCGCCACCGCATAGATCACCCCAAAAATGAACGGCCCCCAGATCCCTAAGCTCTTGATCCAGCCTTGCAGCGCCTGCACGCCGCTATCGACCGGAAGCGCGCGCGACAGAAGAATCAGCGCGGCCAGGATCAGCAGAAAAGAAACACCCTTGATTAGGTTTGAGTAGCGCCGCATCGACGTGAACGACTCCCATGGACCGCGAATCCAGCCTGCCCCTGAAGGATGAAGCCTTATTCCGGGAAACGCAAGCCGCAACATGTGGTTCTAACAAATGGGTTCGCGCTCGATGCATGAAAGGTTACATCGGCTTCAAGCGATCCGCGGCCAAGAAAGAGGGGGAGCCCGCTTCGGCCCCACCGTAAGTTGGGGTCGGACTTGCTGCTGCGGGGCAAACTCTCACCAGATGGCGAGGGTGACCTCGGTGCCGGGTTCATCAACGTGAACCATCGGCCCCGAGGAATGTTTGAAAGCGCCGAGAGCGGCCGCGATGTCGAACCGCCCTTCGTCGAAACTAGCAAGAACCCCTTGGAGCGTGCGCATTGCGAGGCGTACCTGGACCTTCTCTCGCGGTGTTGTGACGGCGACTTCGAAGTAGTCACCTTTCTTGTGGATGAGAACGGTCTCATCACCGTCTTCCACATGAACGAGTTCGGCTTCTTCCACGTCTTCGAGTTCTTTCAATAGCGCTTCGACCACCGCGCTGAACTGCCCGATCTCGGAAACATCAACATCAACCCGCTGATCGATATCCGGCACAAACCACAACGCCGCCTGGGCAAGCTCAATCGGTACGGGTATCCAGATGGACGTTCCGTCGGGGCCTCGTTCCTCAACCCTTACGATCACGTAGTGCAGGCTCACCACGATAAGCAGGACTACGCCGACCGCGGCGAGTAAACCCTGTTGAAGCCGCGTCATCGTCGTTAGCTTGTCTCGTCGATCCAGATGCGGACATTGCTGTCGCCATCCACCACGCGAACGATGTCGCCGCGCTCATCCTTGAGCTGCTCGATCGCGCCACGCAGGTTCAGCTCCTCGCCTTCGCCTTCGAGCAAGGCATCGACGACCTTGACCGGGAGTTCGACGCGCACCTGTTTGTTCTTCTCGTTGGTCTCGTCAACCTTGATAATCACCAAATCCGCTTCGCGAATGATGCGGATCGTGCTGTCCTTGCTATCGACTTCGACAAGTGATGCATCACCGGCCGAGCGTAGTTCGATCCAAAGCTTGCGTAGGTCCGCAATGGACACGTCGGCGTTCTTTAATTTCAGCTTCCCCTTTTCGAAGATCTTCTCGGGCACCATTTCGAGCGCGGCACCGATCACCGACAACGGCAGGTTGACGCGGACATTCTTGCCATCCGCACCTTCGGTGACGTTGACATGGATCCAGGGTTTAGCTTCCTGAGCTGCTACGGGAACAGCGGCGGCACACAGCAGCACGGCGGCCACCGAGAGAGCAAAGAGACGTCTTGTCATTTTCTGATTTCCTTTTTCGGCCTACTCCGGGCACGCTTAATTGTGCCTCAACCGGGTATACGGAGGACCCGCGGAGAAGTTCAGAAAAGTTTCGCTACTAGGAAAGGATGTCGTGAACCACGTTGCCATGGACGTCGGTCAGGCGGAAGTTGCGGCCCGCATAGCGGTAGGTGAGCTTCGTGTGATCCATTCCCAAAATGTGCAGGATGGTCGCGTGCAGATCGTGGAAGTGGACCTTATTCTCGACCGAGTAGTAGCCGTAATCGTCGGTCGCGCCGTAGCTGAGTCCCGGTTTGACGCCCGCGCCCGCCATCCACATGGTGAATGCTTCGGGGTTGTGGTCGCGTCCATCGGAACCCTGCGCTGTCGGCGTGCGGCCGAACTCTCCGCCCCACAGGACCAGCGTGTCTTCGAGCAGCCCGCGCGCTTTGAGGTCCTGTAGCAACCCGGCGATCGGGCGGTCGACTTCGCGGGCGTTCTGCTCGTGATCGCGCCGCAGCCTGGCATGCTGATCCCACTTGTAACTATGGCTGACCTCGACGAAGCGAACACCAGCCTCGGCGAACCGCCGCGCCATCAAACACTGTCGTCCGAAGTCTTCCGTCATCGGATCGTCAATGCCGTAAAGCTTGCGCGTCGCGGCGGATTCACTCTCCAGATTCTGCAAATCCGGAGCTTCGGTTTGCATACGGAACGCCAATTCGAACGATTCGATCCGGCCTTCCAAAGCAGCATCCGGACCTGAACGGTCAAGATGCTCTTCGTTCATTTCCCGAATAAAGTCGAGTTCCATCCGCTGGATGTCGCGCGGCGTCTTCGCTGTGATGAACGGGATCTTAGCGTCGCGAGCGGGCGTGCCGACAGCGCCGATCGCCGTGCCCGCGTAGGGCGCCGGCAGGAAGCCTGCACCGTAGTTGTTCGCGCCTCCGTGACTCTGCGTCGGGCTGACGGTGATAAAGCCCGGCATGTTCTGGTTTTCCGAGCCGAGCCCGTACGTGATCCACGAGCCCATGCTAGGGCGGATGAACGTATCGCTACCCGTGTGCAGTTCCAGCAACGCCCCGCCGTGCCGCGAGTTCGAGCCGTGCATCGACTTGATGAAGCACACATCGTCGACCTGCTTGGCGAACTCCGGGAATAGGTCGCTGACCCACGCGCCGCTCTCGCCGTACTGCTTGAACTCCCAAGGCGACTTCAGCAGATTGAACGTTTCGCTCGAAACGACCTTGGGGCGTTCGAACGGCAACGGCTTGCCGTGATCGCGTTGCAGCAGGGGCTTGTAGTCGAATGTGTCGACCTGCGACGGGCCGCCGTGCATGAACAGGAAGATGACACGCTTCGCACGCGCCGCGAAGTGCGGCTGCTTGGGAGCCAGTGGCTGCTCGTTCGCCGCACCGGCAATCTTCGCCGCCGCGCGAGCCTCTTCCCCGAGAAGTCCGGCCAACGCGAGATGGCCGAACCCCGCGCCGCTCAAGCGAAGCATGGCGCGGCGAGAGAAACGATTACGGTAGGGGTGCCAATGCGAACTCATCGGTCAGCCTGTGCTGCCACCATTATAGGTCAAGATGGAAGCCAACCATCCCGCCTTGTCACGACTTAAAACGGCACGTCGTCGTCAGTGATACCCTGGTCGCCGAAGTCGTCGCCTCCGCCGCCTCCGCCGCCCTCTCCTCCAGCTGCCGCGGGTTGCGCCTTCGCAGCCAGCCGGTTGCCGCCACCGGAAGGAGCGCCGCCGCCGGCTTCATCACGGCTGCTGAGAAGAATCACGCCAAAGGGATCAGCGATCACTTCAGTGCGATACTTCTTGACGCCGCTTTGATCGTCCCAGCTGCGTGTCTGGAGCCGCCCCTCGACGTAGACCTGCTTGCCCTTCTGCAGATAGTTCGCGAGGTTTTCGGCTTTCCAGAGGACAACATCGTGCCACTCTGTGTCCTCCTGCCATTCGCCGGTCTGCGGGCTTTTATAGCGCCGACTGGTTGCGACCGTGAGATTTGTGACCGCCGTACCGCTCTGGGTATAGCGCGTTTCGGCATCTTTACCAAGATGCCCGATCAGCATAACTTTATTGAGACTGCGGGATGCCATGGCTTCAAGGTACAATTAAACGCCCTCGCAGTTCAAGGATTCTACTTTTTTTTTAAAGAATACTGTCGTTGCCGAAGGGGCAGCTACAGGTCGCAACCTACGGAGATCCAAACACATGGCCACATCAACCACCCGCAGAAACTTTCTTCAGAACACCGCCGCCGCCGCGGCTGTAACCACCGCCGGTGGCGCTACGGCTTGCGGTGACAAAGCGCAATCCACTATGAGCTCGCCCGCGACCGTCACCTATGAGGACATCGGTGTCCGCCGTGTGATCAACGGCCGCGGCACCGTCACAATCCTGGGCGGCTCCGTTATGCCGCCGGAAGTTGTTGCCGCCATGGTCGACGCGGCCAAGAGCCACGTCAGCCTGCCGGACTTGCAGCAAAAAGCCGGCGCTAAGATCGCCCAGATGATCGGCGTGCCCGCCGCGATGATCGCCTGCGGAGCGGCGTCGGCCATCACATGCGGCACGGCGGCGTGTCTGCACCGCGGCGACCCCAAGAAAGCGGCACAGCTTCCCGATGTGACGGGCATCCCGAACGAAATCATCTCGCAGAAGGCTCACCGCTGCGGTTACGAGGCGCAGATGTGGCTCACGGGCGCGCGGACGGTTTGGGTCGAAACGCGCGAGGAACTCGAGAAGGCCATCAGCGACAAGACGGCGATGATGTTCTTCCTCAATAAGGCTGAACCGGATGGCCAGATCAAACGCGCCGAGTGGGTTGAGGTCGCCAAGAAGCACGGCATCCCGACGCTCAACGACGCTGCCGCCGACGTACCGCCCAAGGAGCGGCTCAAGGATTATGTCGATGAAGGATTCGACTTGGTTGTCTTCTCGGGCGGCAAGGGGCTGACCGGTCCTCAGGCCAGCGGCATGCTTCTCGGGAACGCTGACCTTGTGAACGCCGCTTGGCTGTCGATCAGCCCCAGCGGCGGCATCGGACGCGGCATGAAAGTCGGCAAGGAAGAAATCATGGGACTCGTGGCGGCCGTCGAGCGCTACATGCGAATCGACCACGACGCCGAGCGCAAGGAACTCGATCGCCGCGCCGCGCATATCATCGACACCATCAAGGGCATCAGCACCGTCCAATGCGACATCGACGTTCCCGAGATTGCTAACCGCGTGCCACACGTGATGGTTCGCTGGGATGAAGCCGCTGTGGGCAAATCGGCCAAGCAAGTGGTCGATGAAATGCTAGAAGGCGAGCCGTCTATCGCCATCTCGGGCGGCCGCGATAACAGCCTGACCATCTCGGTTTGGCAGATGCAAACGGGCGAAGCCGAGATCGTCGCGACTCGCCTGCACGAGGTGATGAGCTAGTCTCTAGCGGTGATCGACAAACCGACGCCGAGGCTAAACCGATGTTCCCTACCCGCACAGGGGCTAATCGACTGATTCCACGGCACGGAGGTGTCAGCTGACTAGGCAACGTGCGCCTTTCTGGCTACGGGCCGAGCGCTTCGAAGGGGCGGCTGCGGAAGGCGACGTGAACAGGCCGTCCGCTGGGCTCGGCGGATTTCTTGACAGAACTCGAAACGAGGCTCGAAAGGTGCTTGAACAAACCGCAAAACCGGACCTGCGAAGAAAGCAAGGGCCGCAGCGGCCGAATGAGACTAAGAGTTTGGGTGCCGGTTCCCTTTGGCCCCCATGTCTGGGCGGATATTTTCGGGTGCCCTTTTGACGTCGCACCCGGACGGGCGCTTCTTGATGATGAAGGGGGTGAGCGGTTCTCGCCCGGAAGAAATCACTGTTGTCCTTAACAGGCTTGAGGAACTCAAGTGCTTCGTGTCAGCCGATTGATCCCGGCCAGAGCTGGCGCGAAGAGTTCCATTGTCTGAGGTGGATCCAACCCCATGGAACGAATCGTGGTGACGCCAGACGCCAGTTGCCCTGCGAACTAGCGTTTACGGTGTCGGGATAAGACGACAGTGGTGAATAGTGGAATGCAGGTCGATCAGACCGGGGATAAGCGTCTTTCCCGCCGCGTCAATCGTCGCGGCCCCGACGGGGATCTTGACTTCAGTGCGGGGTCCGACTGCCGCGATCCCTCCGGCAGCCACCAGGACCACTGTTGTCCAAGATGGGCGGAGAGTCGGTGCCATCGATCAATGTCGCGCCAACGATCGCCGTAGCATCTGACCCTGTTGGCGGCGCGGCACGAGGAGTTGCGGCAGCTGCGGATTCAGCAACTGGGGCCGAAGAGCGAAACGCTCAGCAACCTGCAGCTGGAACGATGGACCGACGAAGAACCCGGCACAACGCCCGTAGCAGTGGAAGCGGAAGCGCGGCGTGAGAGGCTGAACAGCGCGCCGCCACGCCAGCGGCACCGCGACAGCCGGATCTAGATCGGCCGTTCCGGTCAACTGCTCCGGCCGGCCGATGAAATTCAGCACGTGCGCCCGGGCGGCTGTGAGGTTTCAGCTGCTGTTGCCGTTCGCGATCGACTGCCGGGCCGATTCGAGCCAATTGTCCAAGGCGTTGAACTGTCTGGAGTCCGAAGAAAGCGTGCTCAGCAGCGAAAGCAACCGGCCAATCTACTCCTCCAGGGAAACCGAAAGGGCCGCCAGAGGCACCGCCCATGGCTCGCGGTCGCAAACGCCGTCGGCGGTCGAAAAGAAGGCGGTCATCTAAGTGCCGGCCTCAGTGCGGTCGCTGTTCCAGAGCCTGCGGCTAAACGTAGAGTCGGGGGCGCTGAAGAAGAGCGTACCGTTTACGTTCGTCAGAATAATCGGCGTTGACGACGACGGCGACGAATTGATGTCCGTAAACAGTACGGTGCCGACGGTGGAGCCGTCGCTCCTCCAAAGTTCGGTTCCGGTTGCGGTCAGGCTCGCCGAGAAGAATAGCGCGCCATTGGAGTTCGTGATCAGGGTCGGCGACGACCTGACGGTTCCAGGATTGATGTCTTTGACGAGGAACGAGCCGGCGGCGGACCCATCCGTTTTCCAGAGCTCGGCCCCGGTCGAATCGTCGGCTGCGGTGAGATAGATGACGTTGTCGTGGATGATGAAGCGAGTTGGAATCGAGTTGGCAGCGCCTGGTTTGATATCTTTGACGATCGTCGTCCCTGCGGCCGATCCGCCGGTTTTCCATACTTCGATCCCGGTGGCGGGTTCGAACGCCCTGAAGACGAGTACCCCATAGAGGACGCGGAACGGTACCGGCGTTGAGCTAGCCCCACCCGGATTTAGGTCCTTCAGCAGAACGGTGCCGGCAGCCGTGACGTCGCTCATCCGCAATTCAGAGCCAGTCGCCGCGTCAGCTACGCGGAACAAGTGCGTGCCGTTGATGTCCAGTACCTGCGTGTCGACGCCACCGGGCTTCGCCCGCCAAAGCTCATTTCCGCTACCTCCGGCGGCGACGAAGTAGATCGCGCCGTCAAAGGCAATCGGGCAAACGCAATCTAGGTTGACGGGCGGCGTCGAGGCAAGGTGTGCGTCCCCGCTTCCGTGCCGTCGCTCTCCTAGATTCGAAAGCCCGAAAAAGACTCCTGAGGGACGAATAGGAGCTTTCCCTGATACTCCCGATCGTAGACCAGACCCGATGCGGAGCTGTTCGTGCCCGGAAGTATATCTTTTACTAAATTTGTCCTGGCGACGGTACCGGCTTGGGCCCGAAGGCCCGGCGACGACGACAATGAAGCTGGGTCGACCTCCTTTACCAAGTACGCCGGCTGAGTAAATAATGTGCTGCACGCGATCATTAAGACAAGACTCAAATGGATGATTCGATTCATAATCCCGCTCTCGTGAATAACCTGCGTGGCCGAGCCCGAACTTGCTGTCCCAGTCGGCGCGCAGTTACATCAAAATTTCGATCTGGCTGTATAGCACCAGACTGGACTGCACCCCATGAGTGAGGCAGAAGAAAGCGGGACAGAGTTGAGGACATAGTGATCCCCGCGTCATCGACGGTCCTCCTTGAGGCAGTGGGTAAGCCATCACAGGACCCCCTTTCCCAGGGCGATCTTTATCGCGTGCCTGTGTGTCACAACGTGCCGTTGGCATTCGTGCCGGTGCTGGGTTCGCTGGCGGCTGCGCTTGAGTGGATCTCCAACCTGGCACAGAACAAGACTCCCATCGTTGCCTCCTCAAAGCTGCGTCATCGTTCAATCGCACAGATCAACTACGGCAAGGCCTTAGGACGATACAAAGCCTCCTGCGTTTTGATAGAGACTTCTCTGTAGCGTGCCTGGTCGAAGGTGATGGCTGGCCAGAGGGTCACCTCCGAAGACAAGGCGGATCTCTACCTGTCGGCGCTTCAGGCGATGGAGATGGTTACAGACGGAATGCGCCTAGCCGCCTCGGTTGCCGGACAAGTTGCATCAGGAAGGGGAACCCGCTGGAGAGGGCTCTACGAGACGTCGAGGTGCTGCGGCATCACGCCTATGTGAATGAGAGTCGCGTCGGAACTGTCCCGCAATTCCATTGAGGCTTGGTGCCGGACTTCGCGTTCATCACACTCTGACGGGGCCTGTGTTTCCGGTTGGTTAGAACAGCGTGGGATCAGACATGTGTGACGGAGAGAGTATAGGTAACTGACTGAAAAACTGGAGCCACGGGTCGGAGTCGAACCGAAGACCTGCGGTTTACGAAAACCGCGTCGTTACCCCGTAACCCGGTGATAATATTAGTAGTGTCAATGGGTTACGGGGTTCTTGTTTTGGGAGGCGTTGTGCTGAAATTGGGTGGTTTTGGGCTGTCGCGGGCACGAATCTGGGCACGAATCAGAGTTGCGAGAGACCGGCTCATTCTTTCCGGTTGCCCCTGGCCACGGCTGACCCCGATTGGGCTTAGGTGGGCCAGTCAATGTTTAGTTGGGTACGACCACTAAGATTATCCTTAGACCCGCCCTCCGGACATGCTTCATGGCGGGTATGCAATCGGTGTCATTGGTGATGAGCGCAAGTTCACTGACAGAGCGATTGGATGCGAATATCGCCATGTCAAGCCCTATCCTCATGTCAACGCCCTTCTGCTCAAAGGTGGGCTCGAAATCGGAGTCGGTAAGTGGTCGGGTTGGCTTGAACGGGATGCTGCTCCTCTTGAGCCTATAGCCTCTAAACTTCAGTTCTCCACGACGAACCGCAAAGAGATTCTTTCGGGCCAGTTCGTGCAACCAAGGATCCGAACGTTGATGTTGCTTTTGGCTGCCCGACACGGGCAGCTTCGTTGTTCCGATGTAGGGTGCACAATCGTAGTACAACGCCCTGTGGATCTCGTCGTCGGGTTCTGCGCATTTTAGTGCGACCTTCTCGATGAAGTCCGGGTCGTAGTTGTGACCGGCTTTCTTCGCGTGAACGCGAAGGTGACCACCATCAATTAGAACTGCGAGTGTCCTGGCCATGCCAAACGAAAGAAGCCCCCAGCCTTAACTGGGGGCTTCGTATAGTGCTCGCCTACGAGCGTAGCGGATACTCTTGGGGGATTGCTCCAATGTGCAAGCCACCTGCTCTTCTTATACTCTCCGGGAATCCCACCTGTCAAGACCCTAAGCTAAATAAAACATTAGACTTAGCTCGCATCGACTATATATAGTTGCACAAATGTGAATGATACAATATATTGTGGCCTACTGTGTCAGTCGGATCTTGAGAGCCGTCACCTTCTCCGAAGGGGCTTCCTGGCGCCCCTTTATTTCTGCCCCGCAAACAGCGCCCCAGGCCCGCTTGCGGAGCTTCATTGGCGCGAGGTATGGCTCCGCTGGAGCCGTTCACATACCGCACGATCTCCGCAGGACCGGCATCCGCAACTTGGTTCGGGCCGGCGTGCCAGAGCGGGTCGCTATGGCCTTGTCCGGTCACAAGACCCGCTCTGTTTTCGAGCGGTACAACATCGTCTGCGAAAGCGATTTGAAAGACGCGGCCCGCCGTCTCGACGCATTTCAGACCGACGCGGGCACGAATGCGGGCACAATGGCCGCTTCCGGTGCGAGAGTCAAAAGCTAAGTTATTGAAAAACTGGAGCCACGGGTCGGACTCGAACCGACGACCTGCGGTTTACGAAACCGCTGCTCTACCAACTGAGCTACCGTGGCTTGAGGCGGGAAGCTTTTGTATTCTATCAAGACCGCGTCGATACTCGGCGGTTTTCGGGGGTGAATGACAGGCCTCACTCGTGGGAAACGAACGAAGGCCCTGGATTGCTCCAGGGCCTTCGCGTTAAGTTTAATCGGGCGGCGTCCTACTCTCCCACACAGTTACCCGTGCAGTACCATCGGGGCTGAGGGGCTTAACTGCTGTGTTCGGGATGGGAACAGGTGTGACCCCCTCGCTAGAACCACCCGAAAGTCGTTGACCGATTGATCAAGCCGTTCGAGGTCGATCCTTGCTGAATATCGTAGGGTCTTTCAATCATCGCCTCGAGCGCGACGTCGCGACATCATAGTGTTAACCATGCTTATCGCCTCGCACAATTCAGTGACGAGTCAATTTTATGGTCAAGCCGAACGGGCGATTAGTAACGGTTAGCTGAACGTGTTACCACGCTTACACATCCGTCCTATCAAACTCGTAGTCTTCGAGTGCCCTTGTTAGCTTACGCTTGGGAGATCTAATCTTGGAGCAAGTTTCGCGCTTATATGCTTTCAGCGCTTATCTAAACCGAACTTCGCTACCCAGCTATGCCACTGGCGTGACAACTGGATCACAAGAGGTTCGTCCGCCTCGGTCCTCTCGTACTAAAGGCAGCCCTCCTCAAATCTCCTCCGCCCACCACAGATAGGGACCGAACTGTCTCGCGACGTTCTGAACCCAGCTCACGTACCGCTTTAATAGGCGAACAGCCTAACCCTTGGGAGCTTCTTCACCCCCAGGATGCGATGAGCCGACATCGAGGTGCCAAACCCAAGCGTCGATGTGAACTCTTGGCTTGGATCAGCCTGTTATCCCCGGCGTACCTTTTATCCGTTGAGCGACGGCCCTTCCATGCGGAACCGCCGGATCACTATAGCCTGCTTTCGCACCTGCTTGACTTGTAAGTCTCGCAGTTAACCTGGCTTATGCTATTGCACTCTGCGGCTGATTTCCAAACAGCCTGAGCCAAGCATCGCGCGCCTCCGTTACATTTTGGGAGGCGACCGCCCCAGTCAAACTACCCACCAACTAGTGTCCCTCTCCCCGATAAGGGGAGTAGGTTAGAACCGCAAAACGATTAGGGTGGTATCTCACCGATGGCTCCTCCGAACCCAAGAATCCGGATTCAAAGCCTCCCACCTATTCTGCGCGAATCGCACCGCGATTCACTGGTAAGTTGTAGTAAAGGTGCACGGGGTCTTTCCGTCTTGTGGCGGGTACCCGGCGTCTTCACCGGGACCACAACTTCGCCGGGCAGATTGTTAAGACAGTGCTCAGATCGTTACGCCATTCGTGCAGGTCGGAACTTACCCGACAAGGAATTTCGCTACCTTAGGACCG
>JAQBUE010000107.1 GCA_027624045.1 Acidobacteriota bacterium | reverse complement strand
AAACCGTTCCGCTGGAAGTACTCCAAACCTTCACATCGCATCCGCTATGGTAAAACTTCCTCTAAGACAGTCCACTAGTAGGCGCCGGCCATCCGTTGTTATGGAAACGAGCCCGTCGAGGTCTGTACGAAGAACGTGGATACCGAGCTTATTGAGACGGGCTAGCACGGCGGGGTGCGGATGTCCGTACGTATTGCGATGGCCGGCCGAGATCACAGCGAACGTCGGCCTGACTTGGTCAAGAAAGCCCTGGTAACTCGACGTGCCGCTGCCGTGATGGGCGACTTTGAGGACCTCTTCGCGCCGCAGCCCCTGGCCGTCGACGAGATCGATTTCGGCTTGCTTCTCGATATCGCCTGTCAACAGAAAGCCATGGTTACCGTACTGCGCGCGTAGAACGAGTGACTGGTCATTACGCGACGGTTCACGCAGGCCCAGCTTTGGCCCGGGCCCTAACACCTCGAACAGAACGCCTCCGAGCGTTCGGCTGTAGCCGGCTTCCAGAGGGACAACGGGGATGCCGCGGTTTCGCACCGCTTCGATCCAATCGTGATGCTCGCCGCCGAAAGCCGCCTGTGGCAGCCAAATTTCACCCACTTCAAAGTTCTCGAGCAAAGCCGGGACACCGCCGAAATGGTCCGCGTCCGAGTGCGTTACCGCGAGCACGGCAAGGCGGCGAATCGAGCGCGACCAAAGGTAAGGGGAGACGACCGCGTCGCCGATATCAAGTCCACCGGTCCGTGTGCCACCGTAGTCAGGCAGGCCGCCGCCATCCACCAGAACGGTCTGGCCGTCCGGCATGACCAAGAGCAGCGACTCGCCCTGGCCGACGTCGATCGCGCTGAATTCGAAACGGCCTGGGGAGAACCTGGGGGCGAACGGGTGGACCACGACGAGAGCCAAGCTGATCGTGAAAGCCGCCCACGAAACCCATTGCCGGCGGCTTGCTCGCTCGAAGCTCCACCAGACGGCCGCCAACGAAAGGCAGAACACAATTGCCAGCCATACGGGCGGAGGCGGTGTGCGGATCTCAGTCGGCAACGTCTTGGCATGCCAGTTGACGACCCAAGCGATGGCTTCGGCGCCCCGGAGAGCGGCCATTCCGAGCCACTCCGAGTTCGTGAGCAAGCTGAGCAGCCCAACGGGCAGCGTGAGCAGCAACAAGGGCATGATCCACAGATTCGCCGACACGCCCCCCCAGGAAGCGCGCTGGAAGTGTGCGGCCATGGGTAACGCCAGGCCCGCCTGAATCACCGCCGAGACGACCAGCAGCTCCGCCGCCCAGACGCCGGCCCGAAGCACGAGGATCACGCCTCCCGCAGCCACCTTTCGTGGCAGCCGCGGCACGGACGGCAATGGATCGAGCCACATCCGTAGCGCTACACGGATCTCAGCCACGCGCGTCTCGACGTGTATATCGCGATCTTGATTCCACAGATCGATGAGCGCCCGCCGATAGGGCTCGAGTGTCTTCTCCAAGATGGGGACCGCGACGCCGGCGATGAGCGCTACCGCCAAGAACGACATTTGAAAGCTGGGATCTTCGAGAAGCTTCGGTTTGACGAAAAGGAACAGCACAGCGGTCGCCGCGATGACGTTCAGAGCGCGCCGCTGGCGGTAGACGAGGCCGCTTGCCAGATAGGCCGTACACATCCAGGCGGCGCGTGTTACGGGCAGAGCGGCACCGACGAAAAAGGCGTAGGCGATG
This sequence comes from Acidobacteriota bacterium, assembly GCA_027624045.1. Lineage (GTDB taxonomy): Bacteria > Acidobacteriota > Terriglobia > Bryobacterales > UBA6623 > JAPPLB01. Next base: position 16,275 of record JAQBUE010000107.1, on the reverse strand, counting down.
ACGATGAGCGCAGCAATGAGCGTCCTCGGTACGAGAGGGATCATCGCCAGACGGAGGAGGAACAGGAGAGAGAAGGCGACGGCACCCACGTGCAGGCCGGAGATCACGAGGGCGTGGTAGGCGCCGGTGCGCTGGAAGTCCCGCCGGGTCTCGGACCCGAGGGTGCTTGTTTGACCCAACAGCAAAGCCCTCAGAATTTCTTCGGCTTGCGGGGAATCGCGCCGATCCAGCATCGCGTCCAGACGGCGTTCCGCCGCCTGGCGTACTTGCCAGATCCAGGAGAGCCATACCGACCCGCCACGGCCTACTACGGCTTGGTGAATCGGTGTTCCGGCGCGGGCCGTGGCTGTTAGAAAAACGTTTTCGGCGGCAAGATAGCCCACATAATCGAAGCTCCCTGGGTTCTGAAAATTTCTGGGTTTTCGAAGACGGGCCAAGAACTCCACGCGCGTCCCATAGGGCAGCTGGAGGGGCGGTTCACTCTCGTCGCGGTAGACCGTGACGTTGAGGCCGCCGTGGACGGGCGAGTCGGCGAAAACCGTCTCGGCTTCGAGCGTGAAACGGTCGCCATAATCGGCCCACTCCGCCGGACGCCGCACCCAGCCGCGCAGCCGGACCGGGTCGTCCACTTCGTCGCGGCCTGCCTGCCAAACGCGGTCCACCCGCTCTGGATCACATGTTTCCGGACGCGAGCCGAGAATGACGCCGCAAGCCAGGAAGGCGACACAGCAGGCCAGCGCAACGGCGCGGGGCGCAGCCATCCTCAGTCCCAGGCAAGCCAGGACGCCCAACAACAACACCGATAGCAGGGTTTCAGTAAAGAAAAAGGCCGCGAGTTGCGCTGTAGCAACGCCGATTGCCAGGGCGGCCAAAGGCGCAACCAACGGCTGCTTCATCCCAAGTGCTCCCATGATATCGAATGCAGGCTATCGGATAAACTGAACCTTCGCCATGAAAATCCTTGTTTCCGCGGCTGAAGCCTCCGCTGACCGCTATGCCGCGGAATTGGTCGAGCGACTCCGCGAAAGATTCCCTGACGCCGATTTTTTCGGTTGCGCCGGCCCCCGGATGCGAGCCGCGGGTGTGCGGCCCATAGTGCGCATGGAAAGCCTGTCGGTTGTGGGCCTTTTTGAGGTGTTGATTCACGCACCCCGCATCTATCGCCTTCTATTTTTGCTGGCTCGCACGGCCAAGCGCGAACGGCCTGATTTCGCCGTCGTTACGGATGCGCCCGGCTTCCACCTCGACTTGTGCCGCTTTCTCAAACGCGCCGGCGTGCCGATCTTTTACTATGTGGCCCCGCAGGTATGGGCTTGGCGAAAGGGCCGCATCCGCGTGATTCGGCGCCTGGTCAGTCATCTGCTTTGTATCTTTCCCTTCGAGGAAAAGTTCTTCCTTGAACACGATGTTCCCACTACCTATGTCGGACACCCTCTGAGCCGCATCACGAAGACCACGATGCCGCGCCGCCAGTTTCTCGATAGGCTCGGGATCAGCGGTCAAAGGCCAGTGATCACACTAGCCCCGGGCAGCCGCCGCGCCGAAGCCGCCCGGCACATGCCTTACCTGCTCGGCGCGATCCGGCAGCTTGGCCGGGCGATGCCCCTCGATATCGTGCTGGCCGCCTCCCACACGACGGGGAAAGCATTTTTCAAGGAACGCATCGGCGACGCGCCCGTCCATATAGTTGAAGATGATCTACACAATGCCATCGGACATGCCGATCTGGCCCTCGTCGCCAGCGGCACAGCGGCTGTCGAAACCGCATTACTCGGAACGCCCATGGTTATCTGCTATCGGGTCACACAGGCAACCTGGATGCTGGGCAAGATGCTCGCGGACGTCCCTTTTTACAGCATGGTGAACTTGCTTGCCGGCCGACGCATCGTGCCCGAATTGATTCAACAGGACTGCACAGCGGATAAGCTGGCGAGCGAAGCGAAACGATTACTGGAGAACGACCAGGAGCGGCAACTGATGTGCCGGGAATTGTCGCTCATAGCGGAGATCCTGAGCGGGGACCAGCCGGCATCCGAACGCGCTGTGGAGGTGATATGCAGGAAGCTCACATTGACGGGCGATCACAACAAACAACCAGTGGCGGTGTCATGACGATCGCCGCCCGGCACGATCACGCGCGTCCGGGCGTCCGGCGGCTTTTCGTCGCCGCCGCTATGTGTCTGGCGACCCTTGCCCTCTTGGGCCAGGCGCAAGCCCAGAACGAGGTTCCGCTCATCGATGTCGAGTTCTACCGCATCAACGCCGAGATCGACCCGCTCGGCCGCTCCGTGGAAGCGCTCGCCGAAGTCCGCTTCATACCGAAGGAGCCAACCAACCTCGTTGTCTTCAGTTTCAACAATGGCCTGAATGTCAACGGCGTCCAGACGAGCGAGGGCGTGGACATTCCGGTGGACCGAATCCAGCAAGCCAACCAGATCCGCCTTAGCTTTCCCGGACATCTGCCCGTCGACCAGCCCGTCACTGTGACGTTTCAGTATGAGGGGCAGCTCACCGGCACCGAGAATTCGCCGGTTCAGGGAGTCAGCCTGGCCTCAATCGATCCCGGCCGCTCCTACCTGCTCTACCCGGCGTTTTGGTTTCCAGTGAATGGATATGCAGCCGACCGCTTTTCGGCCGAGATGAATATCACCGCGCCTACGGGATACACCATCATCGCCAGCGGCATCGGAACCAGTTCGGAAGCGGACGGCAAGATACAGCACAGCTTCACCTTTTCGCAGCCCTCATTCCCCGGAAGCATCGCTGTCGTGCAGCAGGAAGCGGTACAGGTCGAGTCCGAGGGCATTAACACCTTGATGTACTTCAAGACCGCGTCGTCTGACGTCGCCCAAGCTTACGGCGCCGCCATCGGCAAGATGATGGGCTTCTACACGAAGCGCTTCGGCCCGCCGTATGCGACGACGCTGACCGTTGTTGAAACGGGCGACTCCGCCCCGAACGGCTACACCGCGCCCGGCATCCTTTTTCTGAGCCCCGCGGGAATTGGCGACGAGGTAAACCGGCTGCTTCTAGGAACCGAGGTGGCGCACCAGTGGTGGCGCACCGTCGTCTCGCCGGGCAACCGCAACCATAGCTGGCTCGACTTGGGTTTAGCCAAGTACTCCGCCATGATGGAGATCGAAGAAAACGAGGGTGAAACGGAATTCACCGACTTTCTGCACGATACCCAGATCGAGGCGCTCACCTACGACGAGATTCCCGTGCTGCAGGCGGGAAGACTCGCCGATTTTTCGCCGGAACTTTACTCGCTCGCCGGCTCGAAGGGAGCGATGATTCTCAACATGCTGCGCTTTACGATCGGAGATGAAGCGTTCTTCGCCACCCTGAAGCAGTTCGCGGAGAAACATGCCTGGAGTTCGGCGGTCACGACTGACTTCAGCGATGTCGCCGGGGCTGTGAGCGGCAAGAGCCTGCAAGCCTTCTTCGTGCAGTGGATGGATAACATTGGCACGCCTGAGTTCACGCAGGAGTACACCATATACCGACTTGGCGACGGCAAGGGTTTCCGTGTGATGGGAAAGATCACCCAAGACATGGACACGTTTTCGATGCCGGTCGAGGTTGAAGTTCAGACCGAGGGCGAGCCCGAATACGAGCGTATCGCTGTCCAGGGCCGCTCTTCCGACTACGTGATCGACACTTTCGGCAAGCCGCGTCGCGTGATCCTCGACCCCAAGAGCCGTATCCTGCGTTACGACGAGGATATCCACGTCCAAGTCGCGATCCGCAAAGGCGAGCAACTGTTCCAGTTCGGCTACTACAACGAAGCCCTGGACACCTATCAAAAGGCCCTCGACATCAACCGCTACAGCTCACTTGCCCACTACCGGATCGGGGAAGTTTTCTTCGCTCAGAACAATATCCAGTCTGCCGCCAACCAGTTCCGCGAATCGCTCAACGGTGATCAGGAGCCCGCCTGGACGGAGGTGTGGGCGCACATCATGCTCGGCCAAATCTTCGATATTTCCGACCAGCGCGACCGGGCGGTGAATGAATACCAACTGGCCCTGCGCACGCGCGACAACACACAGGGAGCGCTCGACGCGGCCCGCAAATATCTCGAAGAGCCCTATCGGCGCCCGCGGCGCGAAGAGCGGATTTACTAGCAGCGGTCTCGAAGGTTCGATGCAGGTTGGTGATGGGGAGCGCTCTTGGACTCGACTGCGCTGAAAACATCGCGATTGCTTCTCAGACCCTTTCACGAGGAGGACATCGATCCTCTTTTCGAAATCCAGGGTAACCGCGACGCCATGCGGTACACCTTCCAGGCGGCGTCACGCGAGGCGGCCGAGCGGAATCTGAGGGGCTATGCGGAATCGGCCGCGAGAAATGGGTTTGCGCCGTGGACCGCGGTTCTGCAATCGGAAGACCGGATCATCGGTTGGGGCGGGTTGAGTATCGACCCATTTGACCCGGGTTGGGGCATCGAAGTCAGCTATTTCTTTCACCCAAACTACTGGGGTCAAGGTTTCGCGACCGAGTTGGTAGGTACGGCCCTGGACCACGGATTTCAATCCTTGCGTCTTGAGCTCATCGGAGCGTTTGCACGCCCCGAGAATCTTGCATCGATCCGGGTTCTCGAGAAGGCGGGATTCCGTTTTTTGCACTATGAGCCGAAGCTCGAGCGTAACCGCTACGAGATCGGTCGGGATCACTGGCCCATCGAGGAAAAGTCAACCGGCGGCACACTGTTAGACTAAAGTAGATTGAACGGCTCGCCGGCTTCGACCGAAGTCGAGATTTCTTTACTTCGTTGCATTCGGTCTCTCCGTCAGAGCTTGCCTGCCTTCAGTTAACCGGACTCTTGAATCAAGTCTCCTAGCCCGGACGAACAAGGATGCGTTGAGCCGTGTGGCTCCACGCAGGAGGTGACGGATGATTGCAAAGACAGGCGCTCTGAAGCGTTCCTTGGGCCGAGGAGACGGCATTTGGCTGAATCGCTTCTGGACGGTACGTCGGCCTTCTACGGATGTCCTGGAGCGGATCGCGGAAGAAATGGGCGATGACCTTGAATTCTTCGACGGCGATCCGGAGGTTGTCATCGCGGTCGTCCGAATGCTCAGCGAGGGACGCACCTTTAAAGTCTCCGAACACATCCGAGTCGAGCCCGACGAGATCCCCAGCCTCATCGTGAAAGCTACGAAGAGCGCCTAGCGGGAACATGCGCCGCTGCGGCGGATTGCCGTTCGGAGCAACTAACTTCTTATATATCAGTGATTTGGTCGGGCCGCCGAGATTCGAACTCGGGACCTCTTCCACCCCAAGGAAGCGCGCTACCAGGCTGCGCTACGGCCCGACTGTAAGGGTATTTGTGTATTCTATCGTGCCGGCAGCTCGCGGCGCACGGCTGGGTCTGGCCACTGGCTCAACTGTTTCCCAAGGCTAAAGCTAGAGCGAGTCGCGAGACATCAGAAACGCGTGGATCCGCCAGATCTCGTCCCGCGATAGCAGTTCTCCGAACGGGGGCATCGCGGTACCGGGCCGTCCGGCCGTGACCGTGTCAACGAAGTGCCTCGGCGCGAGCGGACTTCGGAATACATTCGGCCCGACGCCAGGGCCGCCCTTATGGCAACTCACGCAACGAGAACGGTAGGTGAGCCCGCCTTGGGCGATCGCCTCCTGCTGCCCGGCCAATGGATTCGTCATTCCGCCGTCGGCTGCCCAGACGGCGTCTTCGGTGCGCACAGGCTTGGTTCCTTCCGTGGCGGGAAAACCGTATCCGGCAATCACCCGGCCTCCCAGCGTGTGGCCCGCTTCGCCCACATGCGGCAAGCCGCCCTCAAGAGTAGTCAGGTTCGTGCCGGGAGCGACGCGCGCGGGCCCCCCGCCATCCAGGGCGAAGACCCACAGGTTGCCTGCCTTCGGCTCGGTGTAATAGAACGTCATATCGCCGCCGATGCCGCCCGACGGCACCGCCACGTACTGCGTACCGTCGAGTTGGTAGGTGATGGGACTGCCGATAATGCCCGATCCCGTCTGGAAGCGCCACAGAATTGTTCCGGTGCGGGCATCAAGCGCCATGAAGTAGCCGCGCATGTCTCCCGTAAAGACAAGTCCGCTCGAAGTCGCCACGGCCCCCGCCCAGAAAGGCGCCGGGCTGACACTCCGCCACAGCACCTTGCGCTTGACGACATCGAACGCCACAAAGTTCCCCGGCTGGTCGCTGGTTAAATAGTTCTGATAGTCGCCGCCTAGATAGAGTTCACCGTTCGTGGGCGGTTGAAACTCGCCTTCGTTCCAGAACTTGTATCCCATCGCCCACTGGTTCGACATGAAGTAGAGCGTCTTGAGTTCCGGGTTGTAAGCCAGCGGCTGCCAGTCGATTCCTCCTTCGAGACTCGGAATGATGGGCCCGACCTCGGGCCCCCCGGATTCGGCCACCATATCCATGTTGACGTTGGGGCGGCCGGTTTTCGGGTCAAGCCCGGACGCCCAAGTGATGCCGGGGACGACCGGCTCGCCGTAGATGAATTTGCCGTTCGTGCGGTCGAGGGCGTAGAAGAAGCCGTTCTTGTCGTGGTGGAAGAGAGCTTTCACAGGATCGCCGCCATCGCTGAGCGCGACGTCGGCCAAAAGCGGGGTGCTGACAGCGTCGTAGTCCCAGCAATCCCACGGCGTGTACTGGAAGCCCCACTCGATATCGCCGTCATCGGCGTTGATAGCGATCGTGGAGGCGGTCCACTTGTTGTCACCCTTGCGGACTTGGCAATTCCAGGGCGCTGCGTTGCCGGTGTTCCAGTAGATGAGATTCAGCGCGGGGTCGTAGGCGCCGGTCGTCCAGGTGGGGCCACCGCCGTTCTTCCAGGTATCGCCGGGCCAGGTTTCGTTGCCGGGTTCACCGGGACCGGGGACGGTATAGGTGGTCCAGCGTGGCTCTCCGGTCTTGGCGTCGTAAGCCTTCACAAATCCGCGAATGCCGTATTCACCACCGGCGACGCCGGTCAGCACCATGTCTTTCACAACCAGCGGCGCGCCGGTGATGCTGTAGCCTTGTTCCCATGCGATCACCTGTGTCTGCCAAGCAACTTCGCCCGTGTCCCTGTGGAGGGCAATGAGACGCGCGTCCATCGTCCCCACGTACACCAGGTCGCCGAGTAACGCCACGCCGCGGTTGATCGAGCCACAGCAATAGACGCGTTCGGATTCCCTCGGCATCTTGGGGTCGTAGCTCCACTTCTTTGCACCGGTACGTGCGTCGATCGCGAAGACGCGCGAGCCGTCGGCCGAGAGGTAGAGTACTCCTTCGTGGATGAGCGGAGTTGCCTGCAAACCGCGATTCTCGCCGCCGGTTGCGAAGACCCAGGCCGGATGAAGCCGGTCAACGTTGGCAGGGGTAATCTGGTCGAGCTCAACGTAGCGGTGGCCCTGGTAGTCCCGGCCGTACATCAGCCACGAAGAGGTATCACCCGCGGCCTTTTCGAGTTGCTCGGTTGTGACGGGTTGAGCCCATGCCATTGATGCCGAGAGCAGAGTCGTGAAAAGGGTTTTCAGGAATCGCGGGAGGAATAGTTGCGCCATGTGTCTTCCTTGATCGTGATCCCGGCAGGCAGGCAGCCGGGACGACGATTATCCCAAGGATGACAGTTGAGGCGTCAGAACGCTTAGATGGCAGCGGCCGCCGGCATTTCTTCTTCAGGCTGAACAGCCTCGCGGCTCATCAGCAGTCAACGAGGCTCGCTCAATCCTCTTTGACGTGCGCGGAGTGCTTCTGCGTGCCCGACAGGTAAAGCGAGCGGAGATTTTCAAGACCGCTCAGCGGCTCGAGGATAGCGACCTTGTTAACGAGGCGCCCGCAACGGGCCCGACGACTTGGTTACCTAGTATTTTGCGCGCGAAGCCCTTCTGAAATCAAGGCCGGTCGGCGTCGCATCGTATCCGAGGCAATGATATGCTCAAATGCGTTTGTCAAGGGGGTGACTTGTGAATCGTCGGCTATTTCTGATGGCAGGCAGTGGCGCGGCGCTGGCGGCAGCGCCTTCAGACCGGCTTGTGGTCGGGCTGATCGGCAGTGGCGGCCGCGGCCGCACGGTGATGGGGCGGTTCGCCGGCCACGCGGACATCAAGATCGCGGGTGTGTGCGACGTCTACGAGCCGAATCTCGAAGCAGGCTTGTCGGCGGCGGGCGCCGGCTCGCAGGCCTATCGCGATTACAAGAAGCTGCTCGACAACAAAGAGATCAATGTCGTCATCATCGCGACGCCCGAGCATTGGCACCACCGCATGCTTCTTGATGCGATCGCGGCAGGGAAAGACGTCTACATCGAAAAACCTCTTTGCCATACGCCGCAAGAAGGGGCCGATATGGTGAGGGCGGTGCAGGCGTCGGACCGTATTGTGCAGGTCGGGATGCAGCGGCGCAGCTTTAGCCTCTACCGGCAGGCACGTGACCTGCGCCGCGCCGGAACGCTGGGTACGGTGCGCATGGTGCGGACCTACTGGCTGAACAACAGCTTGGCGTTACGTGACCAGCCGTTCGAGGGGCCGGTCGATTGGGATCAGTGGATCGGGCCTGGCAAACGCGCCGCCAAGGATCCGAAGCTGTTTTTCAACTGGCGGCATTTCAAAGACTACTCGGGCGGGATCGTAATCGATCAGGGGGCCCACATTTTCGATTCGATTCACATGATCATGGACGCCGGATATCCGCTGGCCGTCAACGCCTCCGCTTGTGGCGGACACATCAATGGGGCGAGTCGCCCTGAGTCCGTTGTCGTGACGGCCGAATATCCCGAGGACTTCCTAGCCGTTTTTACGATCAACTACGCGGCGATGCGGTATCCAGGTGAACTCGATCAACTCAACGCCTACGACGGCGATGAGGCGCGGATGGATGTGGGCCGGGAACGGCTGCGAGTTTATCGCAAGGAGTCGCCCGAGACGGCGTCGCTCGACAAGAACGAGCCGGGTGGATTCAGCACAGCGACAACCGAGCATGTGAGCAATTTCATCGCGGCGGTTCGCTCCCGCAATACGCCCTCGGCGCCGATTGAGATCGGTTTTCAGGCGGCGTTGGTGCTACATCTGGCAAACATGTCTCTGGAGCACGGCAAGCGGATCCGCTGGGACCGTGAGCGGATGGAGGCAGTGGTCTAAGAGGAACCGATCGGTGCTGCGTTAAGATGATGGTTCTTTGCAGTGCGCCCTTGCTCCCCGGCGGCTCGTAAGTTCCCATGGCGGCATGGGCGTGTGATCCCAACAGTTTTGGAGGAATGTAATGAGAAGAGGAATCCCAGTCTTTCTGTGCCTGATGGGCCTGCTGCTTGCGCCCGGTATCGTTTGTGCCAAGAAGAAGGTCATCTACCCGGCCGAGATGAAAAAGCATCGCCCGGATATGCCGTTCAGTCCCGGCGTGCAGGTGGGAAACATCCTGTGGGCCGCCGGTCAGACGGGCGCCAGCATCGAAACCAACGAATACCCGGCGGATTTCAAGGAAGAAGTTCACATGACGTTCAAGCGCGTCGAGATGATTCTCAATGACGCCGGTTATACGTTCGATGACGTGGTTGAGGCCAAGGTCTACCTGACCGATATCTCGACATTCGCGACCATGAGCGGAATATTTAAGGAGTACTTCAAGAACGACCCGCCGGCGCGGACGACCGTGGGTGTTTCGACTCTTGTGGGCAAGGCCCGCATCGAGATTACTGTTACGGCGGCCAAGTAGCCTCCGTGGGCGATACGCCTCGCCCTCTCCCCGGCCGCGGACGGCATCTAGAAGTGCCGGAAGCCCCGCGGCGGGAGAGGGCGGCGTTTAGCCGCTGTGACGACGGCTAGCCCTCGCCGTTTCACAACGCTTCCTATCGCGGTCAGGGGCAAGCCCCTCCAACTTTTCGGAACACGTGTGTCCGGCGAGGCGGTAAAAAGAAGTTCGTAGTCCTCGCCGCCGTGAAGGGCTTGTTCCAGTGATGCGCCATCGAAGCGGGGGACGGCTGCTTCGTTGATTTCGATACCGGCCTTACTAGCTTTGGCGAGCCGGGCGGCATCGGTCGACAGGCCATCACTCAGATCCATGGCCGCTCTGGCGCGGCCGGTCTTGCGCAGGTAGTCCCCGAGACCGAGGCGAGGCTCAGGCCGAATGTGTCGCAGGACGGCCGGATCGCTGAACAGCTTCGATCGAGCCTGCAGGCACTCGAAACCGAGGGCAGAGCCTCCGAGCTTCCCCGAAACGTAAACGATGTCGCCGGGACGTGCCCGGTCGCGGCGCAGGGCCGTTCCGGCGGCCACTGAACCGATGACGGTGACATTGGCGGCGAAGCGGTCCGAGCGGGCCACATCGCCGCCGATGAGCGGGATTCGGGCCAAATCGGCCAGTTGAAACATTTCAGATAGAAATTGTTTTAACCAGCCGTTCGAGAGAGTCCACGCGGGCAACGCCAGGGACAGCAGAAAATGGCCGGATTTGCCGCCCATTGCAGCGATATCGCTCAGGCCGCGGGCAAGACATTTCCAGCCAAGCGCTCCCGCCGGGTGCCCCGCTCTGGTAAAATGAGTGTTCTCAATGATTTGGTCGGTTGTCACTAGCATTTCCAGACCGGCCCTGAGAGGCTTGAGAACTGCGGTGTCGTCACCGATTCCGAGCCGGATGCCCGCTTGGCGCGACCGCGCGGCTTGGGCTTGAATTTTGTCAATGAGCCGATCCTCTGTCATTAGCCCTTGGTATCCTTCCCAAGACCGAAACAGAACTGTAACGACCTTGACATATCTCGGAAAACTTGATAGCTTGGCTAATTCTAGCCCGTTAGGGATAGAAGCAGTGCGTTGGCCGTCGTTTGGCTTAAGAGGTTGGTACCCGTCGCCCGCAAGGCTGGTAGCCAATGCCTGATAAATCTTCTCCATCACCGAGTCGTAAGAACTACTTGATTCTCGTGGTCGCTCACTCTGTCCACGGGAGGATTCGGCGCATCCACGTTCCTCATTACGCGATCCATGTTGTTCTAAGCCTTGCCTTGTTCGGGGCGATTGTCGGCTTGGGCTTGGCGTCGAGCTATGGCCGCATGCTCTGGAAAGCCGCCGCTTACAACGAGATCCGCGATGAGAAGGAAGCGCTGCAGCGGCAGAACGAGGAGTTGCTCAAGACCGTCGAAGAACGCAATGTGCAACTGAAGTCTTTGGGTGAGCTGGCGACGGAAGTGTCGATCGCGTTCGGGATCAAGCGCCCGGAAGCGCCCGAAACACAGGCAGCGACTGAAGAAACTCCGCGGCAGCACTTCGACGACTTCGTCACGCGCTACGATTTCCTGCAGCAAGTTCGGCTGTCCCCGGAAGGCAACAACAAACCCCTTTGGTATTTGCTCGAGAACACGACGCCTTCGATATGGCCGGTACACGGGGCTCTGGGTTCGTCGTTCGGCTCGCGAAGTGACCCGTTTAGCGGAGAGGGGGCATTCCATTCGGGAGTCGATCTGCGATCGCGCCGCGGCACGGCGGTGGTGGCAACGGCGGACGGGATGGTTGTCCACGGTGGCTGGTCGGGCCAGTACGGCAAGCAAGTGATTCTCAATCACGGACCGAACTCGCTGACCACTCACTACGCTCATCTTTCGGAGTTCTTCGTGCGTCCCGGCGAGATCGTCCGCCGAGGCCAGGTGATAGGCCGGGCCGGTGGAACGGGACGAGCTACTTCACCCCACCTGCACTACGAAGTCCGCTACAAAGGTACGCCTGTAAATCCGTACCGTTATCTACAGAAGAGCACTCCCCAGACGGCGACCTTTCAGTTCTCTGATTAGCTTTTCTTTCTGAAGGTCCTCGACATCTAGCCTACTCCGGTGACCGGTTTAACCCTGCCCGTATACGCTACTGCTCCTGTGCTTTGCTAGCGCGATTCCGGAAACATCTGGGGGAGTTTCTTCGGGTCGATCCGCCAGACGGCCTGAGCGGTCGCTCCGTGCCGCGCGAACGTTCCTGTTCGGAAGAGTTGAGACCAGGGGTTGGGGCCGGCTTCACCCGAGCCTAGATCAATGGCGGCAGCGGCAAGATCGCTCGTGTCCTCGACAACGCGCAGCGTCTTCGCGGCAAGCTCAGGGCTTGAGGCCAAAGCGCTGAGTTTCAGGTCAAGGGAGCGTGAAGTGAGGTTGGGTTCCAGCACGGCGTAGGCGATCGCAGCCTCCCTCAAGGCGCGTGCGATGAGAGTGAGATTCATCATGCCGCGCGGAGGCTCTTTCATGGCGGCTTCAAGTTGGTCCGGCTGAAAAGCCATCCAAACAACGGCCCCTCCGCGCAGGCCTGCTCTGGCGGGAGCCGCCAAGTACGTAGCCTGGCTCGGCCCGGGCGCAGTGTTGCTGTCGCTCGAGCGGTCGATGATCTCGATACGGCTGCCGCCACGGAGATGGACTTCAGTGCGGGCTTGTGATGACTCGGTCAGGCACGTGAAGTCGCCGAGTGCGCCGTCGCAGATCAGGCCTTGCCGTTCGATATAGGTCCTGACCTCAGCCTCGTCAAAGGCACCTCGCGCCACGGCACGGATTTCGTGAACACCAACCGATAGCGCGAGGTCTTCGGCGCCAGCATCAGAAAGGGCGGTTAGGTGTTCGCCGAGACGCCCTTTTTCGTCCAGCACCCGCGCGACCGTCTCGCCGCCGGCTAGGAGCAGCGATGAGCGAACGGTCCCAAGGCCGAGATAGGCGTATAGCCCGTGATCGGCGGGCAGAAACTCGAAAAGCTCCTCGATGCGGTCATGATGGAACTGCCGCCAGCCTAGATAGCCGAGCATTCCGGCGACGACGACGAGCAACGGCCACCAGCGGCCGGCCCCGGCGCGTATTCCCCTGGCGGACACGCGCTCAGTATAGATGCGGGAAAGAATGAGATTTTCGTCACGACGACGAAACAGATCGCTGCTAGAATCTCAACCATGACTAAAATCCATCGAGCCTGGATTGTGAATGCCATTGTTCTGATCGCGTTCGCCGCGATCGGCCTGCGGGCGGTCGAGGAGCCGAAGAATGATTGCCGCTTCGCAGTGATCGGCGACCGCACCGGCGGGCCTCAGCCGCAGATTTATGGCCGGGTCTGGCGCGAAGTGGACTTGATGCACCCTGAGTTCGTCGTGAATGTGGGCGACACCATTCAGGGAAGCGAAGATGCTCTGGCCGAATCTCAGTGGATGGAGTTGCGGCCCGTATGGGCGCGCTACAGCCATTACCCGCTCTACTTCACGCCGGGAAATCACGACATCTGGTCAGACTTCTCGCGCGACCTTTACGAGAAGGAATCAGGCCGCCAGACCCACTACAGCTTTAACTACCAGGACGCCCACTTCACGATCCTCGACACCACTCCGACCCGGCGTCTTGAGGACGGGCAGTTGGACTTTCTGGAGAAAGACCTGGAAGCGCACAAGGACAAGAACCCCAAGTTCGTGATCGTCCACCACCCCTACTGGATTCAGGAGATCCGTGAAGGAACGGGCGATTTCCGGCTGCATCAAATCGCGAAGCGTTATGGCGTCAAGCACGTACTCAGCGGACACGGACACCGCTTCGTGCGGATGGTGCATGACGGTGTGACCTACATGGAGGTCGGCAGCTCGGGGGGCACGATGAACGGGTCACGCATCCGCGGCGAAGGATTTTCCGACGGCGTATTCTATCACTGGATTTGGGCGCACGTAAAGGGCTCGAAGGTCTACTTCACAGTGAAAGAAATCGACGGAGCCATGGGCGCGGGTAGAATGTTCCGCGCCGATGATTGGAACCAGGATGGTCCGTCTTTCGACATCGCCGACCCTGCCTTATCGATTCACCCGGAAACGTAGAGGCCGCAGCGCCCGACGGGGCGCGGTGCCCCACCCTAGTTTTTCGCCACCAGACCGCGGTCCCAGGGAAAGGCTAGTGTCGGCCGGTTGGTGTAGCGCTTCATCTTGAAGACGATCCGGCTGCCTGTGCCCGGCTCAAGATGAACATTGACGGTCGGTCCGTTGATCTCCACCGGCTTGCCATCAACAATAGCGGAGAGGAATTCGTGTTCGCCGTAGCCGCCTGCCTGCACGATGACGGGGCGCGCCTGTGTCTGGTTCACGTTGACCAGTGTTACGGTTACCGAGTCTTCGGCGAGGTTCTCGACGAGTGCGGCGACGCCTTCAGGAACGCCGGAGCGGCGCTTTACAGGATCGAAGTAGCGCAGGCGGCTATGCAACGTCCAGATGTTGCCGGTGAGATATCCGCCCAACATCAAATTCGTGAGCGCGTCGGTTTGCAGCGATGAGAACCCCATCAAGTAGTCCGCAAGGCGCGTGTCGGGCGTTGTATCGTCTTCGTGGATACTCTGCACCTTCCGGCGCAGTTGTCCGAATTCCGCTTGCAGAGCGCGCTCGGGATAGCCAGGGTCCTTGCCTTCGATGTAGGCGAGCCAGCCCTGCACTGGGACGCCCCGCAGGTCTTTGCGGTCCATCGACCACATGTAGGTTTCCATGGCGCGGGCGGAGGGGAAAGCGTTCTCGCGGAACTGATACCACTCCGGTTTTCCTTTGTACTTGTAGCCGCGCGGATCGCCATACATCGTGGGGAAGAGTTCCTTGCCGTTTTCGACTTTTTTCTGGGCGTAGATCAGATCGAGTTGCTTGCGGAGGGTGTCGATGTAGGATGTATCCCCCGTCAGCAAATAGGCATTGCTGAACCCTGGCCAGCTTCCGGCTGTGTAGGTGTTACGGTGGGCGATCTGTTCGATTTCGCCGTCAAAAATCGTAAAGTTCCAACCATAGGTGCCCTTCCACCACTGACCGTTGTACTCGCCGCCGATCTGGCCGTCAAGGCCGACATTGGTGGGAATCATGCCGCCGGCTTCGGCCGTGCGCCGCTTCCAGGCGTCGACGTACTCGATAACCCAGTCGCGGTACTTGTCTTCTCCGGTGAGGGCGTAGGCGCGGAGTCCGAGGCCCGTTGACGCCATATTGAGTGGGTGGTCGCCCACGCTGTCGAGATACTCGGCGCAATGGGCCAGCATCTTGTCGTAAACCGACGCCATGTCGACCAGTTGGCTGCGTCCTTTCGGGCCGTGCAGCAGGTTGAAGCGGCCCGGCGTCAGGTCTCCGACCCAGTCGTAAGTCGTCGCCTTGTGCAGCATCGGCCCGTCGCTGCCGGTCCAGAGGCTCTTGATGAGTTTGTGCTGTGGGTCGTAGTTCGGCGCGGCGGGATCATCATTCATGTACATCTTGGCAAAGCGCGTCATGCGGCTACGGAGTTTGGCGTCGGTTGGGTCGCCCAAACCCTGCCCCATGATGCCCCGCATGCCTTCGCCGGTATGAAACCAGTCAGACTGCGCAATGAATTCGCGATGGTAGGCGCCATTCGACGCGATCTTTGTCTGTACGGTGCGCATTTCGCCGTACTGTGCGTAGTGCCCGTCGAGCGCCTTCTTGAACAGGTTGAGAATAGAATCGGGGCCGCCCAAGGCATGCGCCAGCGTCCAGTTGTAGAAGCTTTCGATGGCGTCGTCGGGGCCGTCGAGCGTGCCCCAGCGAATTGTGTGGAGCAGGTAGCCGCGGTCGTCGATGTAACGGTCGGCGAACAGTTCGGCGAAATCACCGTTGGCCTTCAGTAACTTCTGTTCCATCAAGGCCCAGCCGGGCGGCGGCATAGGCGAATCGATGACGAGGCTGTCGTCAGCGGCCACCGTAGGCACGGCGGCGATGAGGATGAGTACGGCGGCGAGCAAAGCTCGGGGATACGACATAGCAGGGATTCTCCGATCAGAACAAATAAAAACTCAGGCGTTCATCGTGACATTGGATTACCGGCTTGTCAAGCGAGGCGACACCCTCCGGTCCTGATCCGCATAAAGGCGGAGGCTCAGCCTCGCGGAAACCGGGCTGGGGACCGCTGCACATAGGACAAACACGAGTGTTCGTCACTACTGCGCTCAGTGTTGTTGCGAATGGATTGCGGCCGGAGTCTCTCAGTTAGCGATCAGGGAGCGGCATAAACTCGCTCTCTTCCTTACGGGCGGGCGTAAAGCACTTAGCGGGGGCTTCCGAGTGAAGCTGCTTGAGCCAAAACACGCCGTCGTACTCACCGCTATTGCCGCGGGTACCAACGAAGTCAACGTCGCCGTCGCCATCCATATCGCGTGCGATGAAGGCGTCGAACATGCCTCGCTTGCGGCGGGAGATGTCGTGATTGTGTCCAGGCGGCATCGAGAGAGCCGGGGTTTTCGAACCAGGTGATGCGACCGACACGGTCGTTGAGACCCACAGAGTTGTCCAATGCAAGATGATCCTGAAAGGAGGGAGTGTTTCCAATACAAGATGATCCTGAA
>JAQBUE010000335.1 GCA_027624045.1 Acidobacteriota bacterium | reverse complement strand
GGTCCGGCTTCTTCCCAAGGCTGATCTTGAATCAGCACCGGGTTCTGCGGATGTTTGACCGGCTGATTCAACGTCTTCTGGACGCCCTGCAGCTCACCGATGACGAAGTCATCGATGAACAGCTGCTTGCCGTGAATGATCAGCGCATCACCCAGGATTTCGTCGTCCAAGTCTTTGAACATCCCGGGCGGCGCCTGGCGGGACTGGGCAGCCAGCGGAGCGTGACTGAGCAGAAGTGTGAGAATCGACAGCCACAAATTGCGCGAACGGAGCATTTCGACCCTTCTTGTCAAATAGAGAATCTCAATCGTACGATTGCAGGTAGTGGTTGTGGCGAATCCGCGGCTCGAACGCATACAGCTTCGCATTCTTCAAATGAAATCGTAGCTTGATTGGCCGCGCCTGGAGCAGGTGACAGTCCGCGTTGCCCTTCCATTTCACCACGTGCCGCACGCTGTCGGTGGAGATCAGCGTACATTCGGCGGCACCGAAGCCTTCGATGACCTTGCCGTCCGTATCGAGCGCTTCAACAGTGAGCGAACCCCCTTCGGCATTGGCATTGATCTCCAGCGTGTCGCCGAAGAACACCAGCGGCTTGGTCGTGAGCGTGCCGGGTTCAGCTCCTGCGTTCACCGAAACAAATCCGTCGAGGCGCAAGGTTGCCAGACCGATGCCGCTATCCCTCGTGTCTTTGTGATAGGTGTGCCAGTGACGTCCCGTGATGCCGGTGTAATAGAAGCGGATTTCATCACCGACGACTAACGGCGGGTGATGGGGGTAGATTTGGCCCCAATCCCAATCCTTTTGAAACTCGCCGTAAGGGAGAAACGTTGCCTGCTGGGCGGCCTGCTTCCAATCCCGTTCGCCGCGCAGCTCACTTGCGGAGATCGCACCATCCTTCAGGACCCGCTGCCAGGTGACACCGTCGCGGCTGAAGGTCAATTGATTGTCGACGCGATCCATCCAAGGCTGGTCAGCGGGAATCGGCTTGATCGTCTCGCCGTGATAGGTGTTGAGCACGCCGATGTAAACACCGGCATATGGCATCGCCCCCATCGTGTAGAGTTCGGTGTTGAACGGCGCGTCGAGCTTGCCCTTCTTGACGACCGTAACCTTCGGAGACCAGTGAAAGAAGTCTTCGCTTTCGATGCGGCTGATGATCCGCACGTTGGGCGGGCCGAATCGCAGATAGGCGACAAATCGGTTCAGCCGGGCATCCCAGTAAGGCGCGATCTGTGTGTCACTGTACGGGATCAGCGGGTTCTTTGGCTCGGGCTTCCAATGTACGCCGTCAGCCGAGTAGGCGACGCAACTCTGCAGCGAACTCGATTTGCCGTCGGGCTTCGCCAGATACATCATCTTGAACCGACGATCGGGGTTCTTATCCGCCGCGTCGATCATCACGCCCGCCCCGCCGACCCACGGCTCCTTCGGCTCAAAGAGCGCCCAGTTGTTGCCCGCCTGCGGATCGGTGATCGGTTTCTCCCAGGCGATTCCATCCGGTGAAGTGACGTAGCCGAAAGATCCAACGGCGTCCTTGTCGTCATGCCAGATCTGATACCAGATTTTGTAGTGTCCATCTCGCTCATCACGAACAACGGCCCCATAGCCGAACGGCGACGACAATTTGTCTTCCCACGGCTTGTCGCGGCGGATCAGTGGGTTCTGTGGATGTTTGACCGGCTGATTCAACGTCTTCTGGACGCCCTGCAGCTCACTGATGACGTAGTCATCGATGAAAAGCTGCTTGCCGTGAATGACCAGCGCATCGCCGAGGATTTCGTCATCCAGATCCTTGAACATCCCGGGCGGCGCCTGGCGGGACTGGGCTGCCAGCGGAGAGTGACAGACCAGTAGAGTGAGAATTGACAGCCACAAATTGCTCGAGCGAAGCATTTCAACCTTCTTTCTAGCTAAATAGACCGCCGACCGCCACGCTGGCATCGGCACCGTTCTCGGGCAGTACATCTGGCCCTGATCATTTTGATTCCTGTGGTTTCACGGGTGGCAAATCGTCGAGTGACAGGAACGTGCCGCGGATCCAGGGGATGCCGTAGCCGCTGCCATGACCTTCGGCCACGTGCGACGAGTCGTCGGTGTAGTTGACAACAAAGATACGGCCGTCGTCAAGTTGAACCCAACCGGAATATCCCTGCTCGTGGCCGTTGGCGCTCGCTTCGACTTCGACGATATGGTCGAGCTGATATTGATCCGGGAAGCGATCGTCGCCCGCCTTCCACGACGTCACTCGCCGGCCGATGTTCTCGTGGGGGTCGTCGGTAATCGCCTCGAACGAACGCCAGATGCTATAGCCGGAGACTTCCGCGACGAGATCGGTCGGCTTCACGTAGAGCCAGTTGGTGCTGTCGGCAACTTCATTTCCGAAGGCGAGGTTGTACCTGGGAATCACCACAGGCAGCCAGCTCGAGATTTTTTCGAGGCTGGCAAGTCCCTTGTCGGTCTCCCAAACGAACTGTCCATCGATCGACAGCTTCATATTCCCGCGGCGGCTCTGGATGCGGTAGGAATGGAACTCGCCCGGTTTAACGTCTGCGCGCAGCGCCGGATCGTGCGCCATCACCACGTGGTCGGGAAAGAGCCGCAGGACGCCCGCGAACGGCACAACCACGCTAGCCCCACGCCCGGTGTTGGCAAGCACTTTGACCTCGAAGGTCAGGTCCAATGTCGATTCCGGTGATTCCAGCGAGGGCCAGAAGTACTTGGTGAATTGTCCGCGGGCGCCGTCGTTGTCGATATGCAAGGCGCCGTCACGGAGGCCCACCGAGCGGCGATCGTTGAAA
>JAQBUE010000106.1 GCA_027624045.1 Acidobacteriota bacterium | reverse complement strand
GTCCCATTGCCATAGAACAAGTTTATCGACTCTTGTTTCAATGTGGGACTTCCACCACAGGCTGATAGGCTTGCTGCTTTTGCCGGCCCAGCGCGGCGCGCTCCACGACGCCTTCGCGTGTCCCAGCGGGAATCGCCCAGAGGCACAGGTAGGCGGCGTATCCCAATATGGTGACGATCAGAGTCGAGAGGATTCCTGCGGCTATACGTTGTCCTGTTTCGCCACCGGGCTTGAGCAGTTCCCGCATCGGGGCGAGCACTGACCCGACTTCGGCGGCGGCTCCGTGAAAGAACAACGGAACAAACAACAGCAAAAAGCGGTCGGCGAGCGAGTAGTTCCAGAGCAGGACAACAGGCAGATAGCAGAATAGAGCTCCCATCACCGGATGAAAGCTCTCGCGACTAACTCCTCGGAACGCTCCGCGCATCACGCCAACGCTAAGAACGATTCCTGTTACCTGTAGCGCACCGCTCGCAAATCCCAGCACCGGCAGAAAGAAGCACAAGTAGGCGGGCGTTCTGAGTACCTGCATAGCGTTAAACTCGACTTGTTCCGCCAATGTCGCCCAATCAGGGACCGAGAATCTCCAAAAGCCAACGTAGTCGGTGTAGAAGAGCAAGGTTTGCTCATAGCCGGGGTAGCGCTGGGCAGCCGCGACGCCTAGCTCGGCGGGCGCACCGGACGACGCGAAGAAGACAGCGGCGCAAATCGCGGCATAGGCCGCGGCAGGCTTCGGCGCCCGGCGGACAACCGCCGCCAGGAAGATTCCGGCCACGACCGCGGCAGCAATGGAGCGAGTCAAAATGGCCCCGCAGGCGAGCATGGCGGCGATGGCCCACCATCGCGTCAGCCAACGATTCGGGGGGTCCTCACGAAGCGCTTTCTCGGCGGCGACAGCCGAGCCAAGTGACAGCAACATGAACGGCAAGTCGCTCAGTGCGAGCCGGGTAACATCGCTGATGCCGGGATGCAGAGCGCACAGAGCGGTCAGGGCGAGCGAGGAGCGCGGGCTCCGTCCCAGTTGCCGTAAGAACACATAAGCGGCCAGCAGGAAACCGCAGCCGAGCAGGATGTGTGTTCCGAAGACAAGTCGCAACAGGCCGGGAAGGTCAGGTTCGATCCGCCAGAGCAGCGAAAGCAGGAAAGGGTATCCGATCGGATATTTGCTTTGGGGCGGCTCAGAGGGAAGGCTCGGAAGAACGTAGCCGCCACCTTCGGCCAGCGAGCGAGCCGACGAGAGGTAGAGCGAGTCGTCGTGGAGGTAACCGAAGTCGGCCGACGACCACGAAGCCGCTGTCCAACCAGCGTACAGAGCGAGTATCGCGGCGAGGACCACGATTCGCGAAGTCTTACCCGACATGCTAGAGCGGTGAATCAGGATGAGAAAGCACTACGCAGCGTCATCGGCCGAAGCCTCCGGGAAGAGCTCGCCGCCATAGTCTTCTGTATATCCTCGCAGCTTGCGGCCGTAGAGCGCCAGCTCGAACCGATCTTTGACACCGGTTTTCTCGAAGATATGCATCAAGTGAACCTTAACGGTTCCGGTCGTGATTGTTAGAGCATCAGCAATTTGCTTGTTCTTCATGCCGCGCATAACAAGGTTGAGAATTTCGTCCTCACGTGGAGTGAGCCGGGGGGTGGAGCGGCGGTTGATGAATCCGACGAACTGGTTTGAGATCGAGCTTTCGATCCAGATATTACCTTTTGCGACTGTACGGATGCAGTCAAGCAGAACTTGAATCGGCAAGGTCTTCTTGAGGATGCCTCGAGCGCCGACCTGTAGAGCGCGGAAAGACTCCACCTCGGAGATTTCAGCAGCCCAAAGTACGGGCTCCGTCTCGGGGGCTTGCGTCTTCAGGTCGGAGATCAACTGGAAGACCGCCGAAGTACCTAGAGCCTTGTCGATGAGGCACACCTTCGGCAAGCTCTCAATAGCCTTTTCGAGCAAGGCTTTCGGTGAGGACTCGCAGCACAACAGGCGCAGATCCTTGGCCTCCTGAAGAGTCTTCTTCAGCCCCTCAATAACGATCGGCTGTGTTTCGCAGACAATAACTTCGATCATTGGATCACTTTGTGCCTATCGTGAGGTGCTCAGGTTGCCCCCTCTACCTCGGGTTCCGCTGGTGGTACAACCACGCCTCTACTACGTGATACCGTAGACGCGGCCAATATCACAATCAACCGGCAACCTTAACTACTAGAAGAAAACCACTTACCAGGATCCCGGTTTGTCGCTTCTCGTACGCATCTTCCGTTTGCGAACGGCTGAGGTCAGTGACATCCGCCCGTACACTCTGCCATGACGCGGGGAGTGATTCTTGCTAAGCAGGTCACGCAGGGACATATGTCAGGCGCTGCGCCGGGTACATACACGCCCACTGCGAATTCTCCGATCAAGAAGGGTAAGCTCGCTGCCCCATGCCGGGGATCGGGCAGTTGTCGGCGGGCCGGCCACGCCTGGATCGAATGGAATCGAAACTACGAATTCTCTATACGGGCCGCGACGAAGCGTTCGCGGATTTGCTCAGCCGGACTTGCGCGCGCCAGTCGGCGATCATGCTGCGCGTGCCGGAACCTCGCGAGGCGTGCTGGCTGCTGGACGAGCAGCATTTCGACAGAGTCGTACTGGAGACGGGATCGGGCTCGGCCTCGCCCGAGGTGATTCTGGAGCAATTCTTGCGGAACTCGCCTAGACTCGCGGTGCTTGTTCTGGCCCGCTGTCCGGACTACGCCGAATCGGTGAGACTGGCGCGCTTGGGTGCGCGAGCCTATCTGCCGCTACCCGAGGCCAGTTTACTCTCAACTGATGAGCTTTTCGCGTTGATCGATGGGTTGGCCGAACCCTTGGCGGCGCCAGACCGTCTTCAACCCAGCGAAGGCGGGATTGCCGGACTCGTAGGGCGCAGTCCGGCCATGGCCAAAGTGACCCAGCTCGTGCAGCTGATAGCGCCCCGCCAATCGACGGTCCTCATCTCCGGCCGAACCGGTACCGGTAAAGAGCTTGTCGCGCGAGCGATACACGGCGCTTCCAGAAGGGCGCAACAGCCAATGGTGATGGTCAACTGTGGCGCCATCCCTGAGAACCTGATGGAGGCCGAGTTCTTCGGGCACGTCAAGGGCGCCTTCACCGGTGCCGTCGCTCAGCGTATCGGGCGTTTCGAGCAGGCCAACGGCGGAACGATCTTCCTTGATGAGATCGGCGAGCTGCCGATCGAGATGCAAAGCAAGCTGCTGCGCGTGCTTCAGGAACGTGAGTTGCAGCGTGTCGGCAGCTCACAAACAATGACGATTGATGTGCGTGTCATCGCCGCCACGAATCGTGATCTGGGCAAGATGGTTCAGCGCGGGACATTCCGGGAGGATCTTTTCTACCGCCTCAACGTCGTGCCGATCATGGTACCCAGTCTGGCCGAGCGCTGCGATGACATCCCCCTGCTCGTCGACCACATCCTCGAAAAGGTCTGCCGCCGCGAGAAACTCTCTCAGAAGACGGCTGGGTCCGAAGCCATGGCCCGCTTGATGGAGTACCGCTGGCCGGGCAATGTCCGGCAATTGGAGAATGCGATCGAAAAGGCGGTGGCCCTAGCCGGTTCCCGCCGGACTTTGTATCCCAGTGATTTCCCGGTACCCGCATCGCCGGTGCAGTTGGGCTCGGGATTTATGCCGGAAGTCAGGCTACCGGCCGAGGGCTTGGATCTCGATTCCATCGTCATGCAATTCGAGCTTCGGCTCCTTAAACAAGCGCTCGAACGATCGGGCGGAAACAAGACACGGGCGGCGGACTTACTGCGGCTCAAGCGCACGACCTTCGCCGCTAAACTCCGCACCCTTGATGAAAGAGAGGATGACCAGGACTCGAACGAGACCAGCCCCGGCGGCTGACTCCCCGACGAGATATTGGCGACAGCCAAGATTCCGCCACGCGCGACCGCCGCAAGCCTCTCAGCAGTGGGGCGCTGACTTTGGCCCGCTTCTTGCTTTACCTGAGTCCGAGAAAGCCATGTTAGGAACCCAAACACTATTACTTGCCCGCTATATGGACTTACTATCGGCGCGGCAGCAGGTTACAGCTCTGAATGTCGCCAATGCCGACACCCCCGGCTACAAGACTCGTGATATCGACTTCGCGATGGAGCTTGCCGCGGCCCTCGACAACCAGACGCCGGAGCAGCCCCCGCCGCTACTTCCCCACGAGATCGGCGGCCTGGCGGTGAAGAACGACGGTAATGATGTCTCGCTGGACCGTGAACTGCGGCTGCTGGGCGAAACAGTGATCCGCTATCAGCTGGTTTCGATGCTCGCGCGGGGCAACATTGACGCTGTGCGGTCAGCGATCCACGAGGGACGAAACGGATGAGAACATCATGAGCCTATTCGGCACCATGGATATCAGCGCCTCCGGGCTTGCTGTTCAACGAGCCCGTGTCGAGGCGCTCGCGCAGAACGTTGCGAACGCCCAAACGACCCGCACGCCGGAGGGAGGCCCGTACCGCCGCCGCCATGTCGTTGTCGAAGCCGCGCCGGGAACGGGCTCGCCGTTCGGTACGATGCTGGCTCATCTGCGCTCCGGGGTCGACCCGGCCCGCGAGACGGCCGGCGTTCGCGTCAACGAGATCGTGGTCGACGATTCTCCCCCTGAGCGCCGTTATTTGCCAAGCCATCCCGACGCCGGACCGGACGGTTATGTCGACTTTCCGCCCTTCAACCCCGTCGAGGATATGGTCGATCTGAGCTCCGGCGTCAGGTCATATCAGGCCAATCTGGCTGTGATCGCGGCCTTGAAAGAGATGATTAGTCGCACGCTTGACATCAGCCGCTGAGCGAGCCGCTGAGTAGGTCGCCAGGCACAACCGCGCGGCAACGGTCCACTCCTTGCCGCTTCCGCTGACGAAAGGACATCGATGAATCCCGCCGCCATTTCCGCCATCATCAAACCGGCGCTTATCTCACTCCCCGAAACGGCCTCCGCCGAGAGTGGCGGGTCGTTCGCCGACCTGCTTTCGGAAGCTACAAACCGCCTCAGCGAGGTTCAGAACCACGCCGACCAGGAGCTGCGGAGCTTGCTCGCCGGCGAGTCGGTAGACCTGCACCGCGTGCTGCTGGCCGGAGAGCAGGCCGGCCTGGCTTCGCAACTCATGATGAGCGTCCGCAACAAGGTCGTTGACGCCTATCAGGAAATCATGCGGATGCAGGTCTGATTGCCGCGATTAGCGGCGAAACGCACATGTGCCGTCCGACAAACGACGTGAAGATCAACCGAGGGCGTCTTTAGATGGGCGGTCTGCCGGCCTTATTGCGGACCTTCGGGATCCGTGTGCTCGAAGCCTGGAACCGGCTCACGCCGCGCCGGCGCGTGGTCCTCGTTGCGAGCGCCATAGCCGTTTTCAGTGGCATCTGGATGTTTCGTGACTACATGGTTGCGAAAGCGTTTCGGCCTCTCTATACCGAACTTTCGCCGGAAGAAGCCGGCCTGACCGTCACGCGGCTCAAGGAGCTGCATATTTCCTATAAGCTGGCGGCGCAGGGGTCCACGATCATGGTGCCCGAGCAGAACCTCGATGAAGCCCGGCTGCAACTTGCGGCCGAGAAGCTGCCGCAAACGGGCCGCTTGGGATTCGAGATCTTTGACAAAGCGAACTTTGGCGCCACGGAGTTCTCTGAACACGTCAACTTTCGCCGTGCTCTCGAAGGTGAACTGGAGCGCACGATCACCGCACTCGATGAGGTCGAGCACAGCCGTGTTCATATCAGCCTGCCGAAGCGGTCGGTTTTTCTAGATGACGAGGAGCCCGCCAAAGCCTCCGTCGTTCTTGAACTGAGGCGCGGTAGCGAGATCGCCCGCGAGCACGTCAACGCCATTGCTTACCTGGTGGCTAGCGCGGTTGAGGGACTCGACTCCAAGCGGGTGGTTATCGTAGACACGGCCGGGGCGATCTTAGCTCAGCCGGGGCTGGAGGGAAGCGAAGTCAGTTCCGAGCATATTGAGCACCAGCGCAAGATTGAGACTGAGCTGCGGCGCAAGATTCTCGCCACCCTCGAGCCCTATGTGGGGTTCGATCGCAGCCGTGCGAATGTGGTCGCCGAGGTTGACTGGAACGCCGGTGAGCAAACCGAAGAAATTGTCGATCCGGAAACAGTGCCGATCACGACGCAGCGCTCCGAGGAACTCTCGCAACCGGCCGACCCCGCCGGCGTGCCCGGCACGGCCTCGAACCTGCCGCGGCAGCCCGCCACGCCTCGCGTAGGCGTGCGGTCACAGTCCCGTACAACGCAGACAACCAACTTCCAAACCAGCCGAACCGTCACCAGCATGCAACTGGCCGCAGGCATGGTCCGGCGGCTTTCGGTGGCGGTCCTGGTTGACCAAGTCGTGTTCTGGGATGAGCAGGCCGGCAAGCTGGCCCGCAAGCCCCGAGGCGACGAGGAGATGAACTCGCTCCGGGCGCTGGTGGTCGCGGCCGCCGGCATCAGCGAAACCCGCGGCGATGTGCTCACCATCGCCAATCTCCCTTTTACAATTTTCGATCCCCCTGTCGGGCCGCCTCCCGGTCCGGAGGTTCCCGACGAGATCTTCTGGCTTGAATGGATCAAGCGAAATCGCTACAACCTAGGCGCCGCGCTGGCTCTGCTGGTGGTTCTTGGCCTTGCCTTCTCATTCTGGAACGCGCGACGAATGAAACGCCGGACTCTGCGCCTCAAGCGCGAACAGACAGTGAAGACAGAGGAGATGCAACGGGAACTCGAGGCCACTGAGGAAGCCAAGCGCCTCAAGGTAGCCGAAGAGACCAAGTTGTTGCAGGGCCTGCGTTCGACAACCCTCGGCTCCACGAAGTCACAAGTTCTCAAGAAGCATCTGGAAGAAACCGCCGCCAAGAATCCCGACGGATTCGTTCAATTGCTGCGAACGTGGATTCACGAGGACGAAGACTAGCGAACCGTTATGGCGATCACGAACGCGGAAAATGAAAATCAAGTCCTCTCCGGTCTCCGCAAGGCCGCCATCGCCGTCGTGGCGCTCGGCGACGAGGTCGCGACGGAAGTGTTCCGTCTCCTCACCGAGGAGGAAGTGCAGAAGGTAAGCCGCGAGATTTCGAAACTCAAAACCGTCACACCCGACCAAGCTGAGAAAACCCTGCAGGATTTTCACGAGTTGTCGATGGCCCACGAATACCTCGTGAGCGGCGGCATCGACTACACCAAGCGTGTCCTGAACTCGGCCTTCGGCCCCGAACGCGCCCGCCGCATCATTGACCGCCTCGTCAAGTCGATGGGCGACGAGCTCTCGAACTTCGACTCCCTGCAGCGAGCTGACCCGCAACAGGTCGCCAAGCTCATTCAAAGCGAGCATCCTCAAACCATTGCCCTGGTCCTGTCGCACCTCAACAGCGGGTCAGCCGCCGGGATGCTGACGGCTCTGCCCCCCCCAAATCCGTGTGGATGTCGCCTCCCGAATGGCTCACCTGGATCAGATCTCGCCGGAAATCGTCGGACGAATCGCCGCTCTGCTCGAACAGAAAATCAAATCTCTGGGCCAGTTCAGCCGGGAGTCGTACGGAGGCATCCCGTCCGTCGCCGAGATGTTCAACAAGCTGGAAGCGAGCAGCGGCCAGGAACTTCTGCGGAGCGTCGAAGAACATGACCCCGCGCTGGCTGAGGAAATCCGCACTCTCATGTTCGTTTTCGAGGATCTGCTCTTGATCGACACCATGGGCATGCGGCAAATCCTCTCGCGTGTCGATAAGAAGACGCTGACGATCGCGCTGAAGGGGACAAGCGAAAAACTTCGCGATCATTTCTTTTCCAACATGTCAGAACGCGGCGCCGAAATGCTCAAAGAAGATATGGAGGCCCTTGGTCCTGTGAAGATCCGCGAGGTCGAGACAGCCCAGCAGGAGATCATCACCGCCGTGCGAACCCTGGAATCCGAGGGTGGATTGAGTCTGAAGGGCGCCGTGGGTGAGCAATACGTTGTCTAGCGTGCACAAACACGGATCGCGAGCCGATGTCCGCCACATGGCGTTTCCCTCAACGGGGGGCGATATCGCCCAGGGCGTTCGGGCGTTCGCCTACCCCGCCGCCCGCACCGCTAGCACCGCCGAGGCGCTTCCCTCATCCGAAGACGTGGCCGCCGCGAGCGCGTTGTCCAGAGAGGAGGCCCAGCGGGCCGCCGACATTGAGCAGGAAAACATCCGCAAACAGGCCTTTCAAGAGGGCTATGCCGAGGGGCAAAGCGCGGGAGAAGAGCGAGCCACCGCCCGCTTCCGCGAAGCGACGGTATCGTTCGGCGACGTTGTGCAGTCTCTGGCGGGTTACAAAACGGATCTTCGCCTGTCAACCCAACGCGAGCTTGTCAGCCTGGCTCTCGCGGTCGCCCAGCGTGTACTGCACCGCGAGGTCACAGTCGACCCCTCCGTGGTACTGGGCATTGTTCGCGCCTGCCTGGACGAATTTAGCGCCACCGAAATCAATCGCCTCGGAGTCCATCCCCGTGACTACAAGGTCGTATCCGGCTACTTTCAGAGTCACCCCATACCGAATCTCGAAGTGGTCTCCGACCCCGCTGTGGGCCCTGGCGGCGCGATCTTTGAAACATCGCAGGGCAGGATCGACGCCCGTGTCGAGACGCAACTGAAAGAGATCGAGCACGGTCTTGCCGATGGCTGAACTTGCTGAAGTTCTGGAAACCTACAGCGAACGAGTTCGCACCATGCGGACCGTGCGCGTCATGGGCGTTGTGCGTGATGTCATCGGTTCGTTGGTCGAGTCAGAGGGGCCGGCGGTGCGTCTGGGCGACCTCTGCGAGATCGAGATCTCGCCGGGCGTGGCCGTTCGTACACAGGTGATCGGTTTCCGCGGGGAGCGCGTACTCTCGATGCCGCTTGACGAAGTGCAAGGGTTGCGGCCCGGTCTAACGATTCACGCCCGTGACGTGGGCGCGGATGCTCCTACGGGGCCGCAACTGCTGGGGCGCGTCATTGACGGTCTCGGCAACCCGATCGACGGCGCGGGCCCGCTGCTGAACGAAGGCAAGCGCGCGCTCTACGCTGATCCTCCCGGTCCGATGGAACGGCAGGCGATAACGACGCCGCTTGTGACCGGAGTTCGCGTTCTGGACGGTCTGTTGCCCTGTGGGCTCGGCCAGCGAATCGGCCTCTTTGGAGGCTCCGGCGTGGGAAAGAGCACTCTGCTCGGGGCGCTTGCGCGGAATAGTTCCGCCGATGTCAACGTGATCGCACTGATTGGGGAGAGGAATCGCGAGGTCAGGGGCTTCGTCGAAGAGAGCCTGCGGGAGCAAGGCCTGGCAAGGTCGGTGGTCGTAGCGGCTACATCGGACCGCCCGGCTCCCGTTCGCGTGCGAGCGTCATTCCTAGCCACCGCCATTGCCGAGTCGTTCGCCGAACAAGGCCGAAATGTGTTGCTCGTGATGGATTCCGTCACACGTTTCGCGATGGCACAGCGCGAAATTGGCCTTGCCGCCGGCGAGCCTCCCAGCCAGAAAGGCTACACGCCTTCGGTTTTTCAGCTCCTGCCCCGCCTGTTCGAGCGCGCCGGGAACTTCAAGACAGGCTCCATTACGGCCATGTACTCCGTGCTCGTCGAAGGCGACGACATGAACGAGCCGATTGCCGATGCTTGCCGCGCCATTCTTGACGGGCATATCGTTCTGTCGCGCGATCTGGCCTCGGCCGGACACTTTCCTCCCATTGATGTACTGGCAAGCGTTAGCCGGCTGGCCGAGAGGATTTCTTCTCCCGAACAAAGGGTAAGCGCCGCCCGGCTGCGTGAAACCATGGCCGCTTACCGCGCCACCGAAGACCTGATCAATCTCGGGGCCTACACTTCGGGCTCGAATCCAGTCGTTGACTCCGCCATTAAGAGTCAGTCGGAGTTGCGCGAGTTCCTGCGGCAGGACCTCAGCCGTGACGAAACCCTGGAAAGCACGGTCGCCGGCTTGCAAGCGCTCGTCGAGAAGCTATGAAGCGCTTTTCGTTTCGGCTCGACCGCGTCTTGGAGTTTCGCAAGAATCAGCGGCGGGCGGCGGAACTCCAACTCGAACAGATCCGGCGACGGCTTGCCGTGCTTCAGCGCGAGGAGACAGATCTCGCCGCATCCGCCAGCCGTACCCGGGACGAGCGCTCGCGGGCCTCGTACGCGACCGGCCGCGAACTCGCGGCTTCCGAGGATTATCTAGGAGGACTCACCGCCCGCCGCGCCGAACTGCGGGCGGTTGGCGCGCGAAACCGGCTCGCGGTTGAGAAAGCCAGACTCCAGCTGATCGAGTGCGACCGGCAGGTCAGACTCCTCGAGAAGCTTCGCGGACGCCGGTTGCAGGGGTATCGCCGATCTGAAGAGCGCGAGCAGCAGGCCGAAGCCGCCGAGCACAGCCTCAACCGCTGGCGCCAGCGCGGACCGCCTGCCGGGGCCGAACACTGACGACCAGGTCTGGCGTCCCGGCCATCTCGTCACGCCTGTTGCAATTTCTCTCTTTATTCGCCTAGAATATAAGGCGAAGGAGATACCGCATGGCACTCACGCGCAGGCAAAAAGAGGTTCTGGACTTCATCGCCGGCTTTATCAGTGGCAAAGGCTACAGTCCGAGCTTCGAGGAAATCGCGGAGGGAGTTGGGCTGGCGTCGATTGCCACCGTCCACAAACATCTGACCGCGCTCGATACGAAAGGCTACTTGAAGCGCAGCTTCAATCAGAGCCGCGCCCTGGACCTCGCCCCGAAGTACTTCCGCGAGATGCGCCAGAATCAGCAGTTCTATCCCCCTCCGGCTGAGACGCCCTTGCTGGGTACGATCGCGGCCGGGCAGCCGATCGAAAGCTACCCGAACCCCGAGACTCTCTCCTTCTCTGACTACTCCGGCGCTAAGGATGTCTACGCGCTCGAAGTTCGCGGCGAGTCGATGATCGAAGACCACATCATGGAAGGCGATTACGTTCTTGTCGAGAATACGCATCAAGTTGGCGATGGAGATATCGTCGTTGCCCTGGTCAACGGGTCCGATAGCACCCTGAAGCGGTACTATCGCGAATCGGATAGCCGTGTCCGGCTGCAGCCTGCCAACGCGGCGATGGAGCCGATTATGGTTGCCGCCAAGGATCTTCAGATCCAGGGCCGTGTACTGGCTGTCCACCGCCGTTACTAGCGGCTGATCTCGGCATCGAGAGAACGCGAATCGCAACCGGTGCGCGACTCCCGCGGCAGCTTAGGTCTTGGCCTGTTTCTCGGCGTTGCTGATCGGGTCCGACCCGCGCCGGCCGGCGGCTTGGAATGGGCGCTTGCCCCATGCCGAACTCCCCGCTAGAATCAATGATTCGCTTGGCACCCGTTTTCTGGAGGATTCATGGACGTAGAGCAGAAGGTGAAGCAGATCATCTGCGAGCAGTTAAGTGTTGAAGAGTCGGAAGTTACGCGCGACGCCTCGTTTGTTGAAACTTTGAATGCCGATTCGCTCGACATTGTCGAGTTGATTATGGCGTTCGAGGAATCGTTCAATATCGAGATTCCGGACGACGAGGCTGAGAAGATCCGCAGCGTCGGCGACGCGATCGACTACGTCGTAAGTAGCAAGAAGAAGTAGGCCTCGTAAGTCATTTCTAACATCTAAAAGGGAGCTATTTGTTTGCGCAGGGTCGTCGTCACCGGAGTTGGGCTGATTTCGCCGGTTGGCATCGGGACCGATGCTACCTGGCAGGCGTTGCTTCAGGCGAGCAACGGGATTGGCCCGATCACGCTGTTCGATACGACGGATTTCGGTTGCACGATCGCCGGTGAAGTCAAGAACTTCGATCCACTCGATTACGTCGACAGGAAAGATGTTAAGAAGATGGGCCGCTTCATCTTCTTCGCCATCGCGGCCTCCGATTTCGCCACAAAGCTGGCGAACCTCAAAGTCGACCCGTCGTTCGCGGAACGGGTCGGCATTTATATCGGTAGCGGAATCGGCGGGTTTGACGTCATCGAGCGAGAGCATAAGAACCTGCTCCGGGGCGGTCCTCGCCGTATCTCCCCTTTCTTTATTCCGTCGAGTATCGTCAACCTTGCTTCGGGCCAGGTTTCCATTCGCATCGGCGCCAAGGGTCCGAACTCGGCCACGGCCACGGCTTGTACAACCGGCGCGCATGCTGTGGGCGATTCCTACAAGATCATCGAACGCGGTGACGCCGACGTGATGGTCTGCGGAGGCGCGGAAGCGTCGATCACTCCCTTGGGTATCGGCGGTTTCGCCTCGATGCGCGCGCTATCAACTCGTAACCACGAGCCCGCCAAGGCTTCCCGGCCGTGGGACAAGGATCGCGACGGTTTCGTCGTGGGTGAAGGCGCGGGGGTGCTGGTTCTCGAGGAGCTGGAGTTTGCCGTCAAACGAGGCGCCCCCATTCTGGCCGAGATCGTCGGTTACGGCATGAGCGCGGATGCCTATCACATCACGTCTCCCTCCGAGGACGGCGACGGCGCCAACCGCGTTATGGCGAACGCGATCCGGGACGCCGGAATAACACCTGACCGCATCGACTACATCAACGCGCACGGTACATCAACCCCTCTCGGTGACCGCATCGAGACCCGCGCCATTAGAAAGACATTCGGTGAACATGCAGCGCATGTGGCCATAAGTTCAACCAAGTCGATGACGGGGCATCTGCTCGGGGGCGCCGGCGGTCTTGAAGCGGGCATCGTCGTGTTGTCGATCGTCAACCAGATCGCTCCCCCGACCGCCAACCTTACGAATCCCGATCCGGAGTGCGACCTGGACTATATCCCGCTCAAGGCCCGGCCCATGAAGATCGACTACGCGCTCTCGAATTCGTTCGGCTTCGGTGGAACGAACGGGGCGCTCGTTTTCAAGCGATTCGAAGCCTAACCTTCGGGCCGTGGTTGACCGTTTTTCCCGTCTCTCATGCGTATTTTTGTCTGTGTGAAACAGGTTCCCGCGCGTGATTCGGTACTGCGTATCGATCCGGCCGCCGCGGGCGTCGATGACGCCGACTTCAGCTACGAGATGAATGAGCCCGACGCATTCGCGCTCGAAGAGGCTCTGCGGCTCAAAGAAAAACACGGCGGCGAAGTTATCGCCGTTTCAGCCGGGCCGGCGCGGGCCGCTTCCACGATTCGCGAAGCGCTGGCCAAGGGCGCTGACCGCGGCGTACTGATCGAGGATGAGAGGCTGGCGTCGGCCGATACTCTGGTCACCGCGCGCATCCTGGCAGCCGCCCTGCGCAAGGAAGAATACGACCTCGTTCTCACCGGGCTACAGTCCGATGACGCGGGTTTCGGGCAAACCGGCGTGCTGCTGGCGGAAATGCTTGCCTTGCCCCACGCCACGATCATTGTCGAGGTTGTCGCGAACGCCGGGACGCTGCGTTTGAGGCGTGAACTGGAAGCAGGCTGGTTCCAGCACGTTGAGATGGATATGCCGGCGCTGCTGACGATCCAGTCAGGCATTAACAAGGTGCGCTACGCCACTCTGATGGGCATTAAGAAGGCCAAGAGCAAGCCGCTTGCCCGCTATACGCCCGAGGAGCTTGGCGTCAGCCTCGCCCCCAGCCAAAACGTACAACGACTGTACACGCCGGCTAGAACGAAACAGACCGAGATGATCGAAGGCACGCCGGACGAGATCGCCAGGAAACTGGTCGACAAACTCAAGTTCGAGGCGCGGGTACTGTGAGCATCCTCGTATTTATCGAACGGCAGGCCGAGCGCTGGCATCCGATGTCATGGGAAGCGCTCGCCGCCGGACAGCAGATTGCGCGCGAGTTGAATGTCCCGCTCTACGCGGCCGCCGTTGGCGCCGGACTCGCGGCTGCACTCGCTGAGGTGACGGCGAACAGACTCGACCGCGCCGTCGCCCTTGATAACGAGTTATTGCGTGATTACTCAGCGGATGGCTTCGTGATCGCGTTGCGTCAGGCGATCGACAAGTTCTCGCCCACTCTCGTTCTGTTTCCGCACACCTATCAAGTGCGTGACTTCGCTCCCAACCTGGCGGCATCGCTCAAGCGGCCATTCGTCAGCGACGCGGTCGCCGTGCGTCTCACAGACGGCCGGCTCGGTTTCGTGCGGCAGATGTATCAGGGAAAACTGCACGCCGATGTAACGCTTGACGGCGAACCTCCTTTTTTCGCCTCGCTGCAGTCCGGCTCCTTCCGGGCCGATCAATTGCAGCCCGCTGGTCAGACGGCGCCGGTCGAGACGCTGACTGTCGCAATAGATCCCTCTCAAATACGGACGCGGTCCGAGGCGCCCTTTCGGGAGTCGAAGGGCGAAGTCGATCTGTCATCGGCGCGGATCATCGTTTCGGTCGGACGCGGCATTAAGGAAGAGGACAACATCGGCCTGGCGCGGGAACTGGCCGAGGCCATCGGCGGTGAACTGGCCGCCTCTCGCCCCATCTGTGACAACGGCTGGTTGCCCCTTGAACGTCAGATTGGGAGCTCCGGCCAAACCGTGTCACCGAAACTCTACGTGGCGCTCGGTATCTCGGGCGCGATTCAGCACGTCGTCGGGATGAAGGGCTCCCAGACAATCGTCGCCATCAATCGCGACCCGACCGCGCCCATCTTCGAACTGGCTGACTACGGTGTCGCCGCTGATCTGTTCGAGATCGTTCCGGCGCTAACGAAGGCGCTCCGCGCGGCGGCCGAATAGGGCTCCCGGCTTTTTTACAGGCCTTTTGATGCCTGTGCTTCGACGAATGAAAATTCTCGCTATCGGTGAAACGATCTGGGATGTGATCGGGTCGGACGAGCACCTCGGCGGCGCGCCGTTCAACTTCACCGTTCACGCTACACGGCTGGGGCATGACGTCACGTTCCTGAGCGGCGTGGGCGCCGACCCGAGGGGCAGGCGCGCCCTGCGGCAAGCCGAGCGGCTGGGAATCGGAACCGCGCATATTCAAACCATCTCCGGCGTACCCACCGGAACCGCTACGGTCAAGCTCGATGCCGACCGCCAGCCGCATTTCGAGATTCATCGCCCCGCCGCTTACGACCACATCAGTCTGACTGAAACGGAGCTGGCGGACATCACACTGCAAAGCCCTCGCTGGATCTACTTCGGCACGCTGCACCAGGTCAGCGCCCAAGCCCGCGAACTTACGCGGCGGGCGATTGGCGCGAATCCGCAAGCCGGCCGTTTCTACGACATCAACCTGCGCCCCAACTGCTATACGGCGGATCTAGTCATCGATCTTGCCGCTCGGGCCACCACCGCCAAGCTCAACCAGCATGAGGCTCGCACGCTGGCGGGCTGGTGCGGCATTCCGGGCGAGTCGGCCCAGCATTTTTGCCGTGACGCCGCTGATCGTTTCGGCTGGCAAGCGGTTTGCGTGACGCGGGGAGCAAACGGCTGCGCCATGCTGATCGGCGATGAGTACCATGAGGTTCCAGGCGTGGCGGTCAAGGTCATTGACGCGGTCGGCGCGGGAGATGCTTTCTCTGCCGCGTTCTTGCACGGTCTCGCTGCAGGCTGGGACGCGGCGCGCACAGCCACGTTCGCGAACCGTGTTGGAGCGCTGATCGCAAGCCGTCCGGGGGCAACCCCGACGTGGACACCCGAGGAAATCGAGTCGGGCGGCTGAGGCCTTCAAGGTACGAGCGCCCGATCACAACCTTACTTTGCGCCATGATAAGAGAGGGCGGGTACGAGCTGTCCACGCCGCCGCCGGGAGTCATCGAAAACATGTCTACATCCATTCTGTTGATCGGCGGCGGCATGATAGCCCACGATCAAATCCTCCCCACCCTTTACCAGATGCAGCGGGAAGAGCGCATCGGCGACATTACCGTGTGTGCTCAGCACGGCCGCACCGTCAAGGCGCTCGCCGAAGCTCCCACCCTGACGAAGGCCTTCCCTGACCGCGCCTTCCGTCCGTTGCCGGATTACACAGCCGGTGGCGCTGATGTCCGCAACCCCGATCTCTACAAAGAAGCGCTGGCAGAACTGCCGCCGCGCAGTGTGGCCATCGTCGCGACTCCCGATCAAACGCACTACCAGATCGTGATGGACGCGTTGCGGGCCGACCAGCACGTCTGCTGCGTCAAACCGCTCGTGCTCGATGTCGGGCAGTCCATCGAGATTGAGGAAGAAGCCCACAAGCGCGGCTTACTCGTCAGCGTCGAGTACCACAAGCGTTTTGACCCTCGCAGCCTGATGGCGCGCAGCCGCGCCGCTCAGGGGTTATTCGGGGACCTCAAACTCGGCACAGCCGTTCTGATGGAGAAGTGGCACTATCGCTCGTCCAACTTCCAGAACTGGTTTACCTGTGACGAAACGGATTCATTCGTCTACATCGGCTGCCACTACATCGATCTGGTCCACTTCATCACCGGCCTCAAGCCCATCGCCGTCAGTGTCTACGGCGTTAAGGATCGCTTCCCGAACGGCAACGAAGGTTACCTGTGGACTGACGCGCGCGTCATTTGGGAAAACGGCGCCGCTCTCAACGTGCAGAACTCCCTGAGCTTCGCTGACGCCGCTCCTGGGCCGAACACCCAGGGTATGACACTGTATTTTTCCGGGAACGGCAACGGGGCCTGGCTGGAGCACTCCGATCAGTACCGCGGCATCAAGTATTCGTTCACCGAAAAGCTCGACTCACCAGGCGGCACGCAGCACATCGAGCCCAGCCCTGACTATTTCATGTACCAAGACCTCGGCGGCCCCGGCCTGGTGCCGTGGGGATACGGAGTTCGCTCAGTGGACTTTCTGGTCAGCGAAGCGCTGCGAATCGAGAAGGAAACCTCGGGGACGAGCGGCGAAGAGGCGATAACGGCCCGCCGCCAAGTGATCGCCGAGATCGAGCGGCGAGGCATCGTAGCCACCCCGGCCAATAGCCGCTACAACGAGCTGGTCTGCCAGGCCGGACGCCTGTCGATCCTCAACGGCGGCAGGCAGGCTGAGATCAGCTACGACCCGCCCGGTGTGCGGCTACAGAAATGACGGTTGCCGGCAGCTCCCACGCCGCATGAAACAACTGTTTTTCGACCTGCTGTGGCGCCCGGCCCGGAACGTTGTTCAACTGTTGCCGGTGGCCTTCGCGACGTGGCGGGAAAACGCCGCATCGAGGCTGGCGGCGGCGTTGGCCTTCTATACGGTTTTCTCGCTCGCGCCTACGATCATCATCGCGCTTGCCATCGCCGGCGCGGTGCTCGGCGAAGGCCACGTACGCTCGCAGGTGTTGGCGGGCTTGGAAGGGCTGCTCGGTACGACACCGGCGTTCTTTGCGCTGAGCGTAGTCGACTCGGCGCAACGCGGACTGACGGGCCGCTGGGCCGCTGTTGCCGTTCTCACCTTGCTCGCCGGGGCCACAGTCGTCTTCAGCGAACTCCACGCGGCTCTCAACCGCCTGTGGGAAGTCGAATCAAGGACGGGCATTCGCGGCTTCTTCTACCGCCGACTGGTGGGTTTCTTGATGGTCTTGGTGATCGGTCTCTTGCTTCTGGCTTCGTTGATCGCGGGTACCGTGCTGTCGGCCGTGGAGCGCGTCGTCGGGGCTGTAGTCGGCAACCCGACCAGCCTCTGGCGCATTCTGAACTCGATGGGCGCTGTTGTGCTCAGCGCCCTGCTGTTCGCCGCGATGTATAAAGTTCTCCCCGACGTAAAGATAGAGTGGAGTGACGTCGCGCCCGCATCGATCGTGACCTCGTTCCTGTTCGCGGTGGGACGATTCTTGATCGGACTTTATCTGTCGAACACATCCTTGAGTTCAGTCTACGGAGCGGCCGGATCGTTCGTGATCATACTACTTTGGATCTACTATTCAGCGCAGATCTTTCTGTTCGGCGCGCAACTCTCATACGTCTACACCACTCGTTTCGGCTCCCGCACGCCGCCCGGCTTCGTCCCACGTCCGGGTTAGCGGAGCCGTGGCGGTCGCCCGTGATCCGTTCCTGAATCCGTGCCTGGCCAGCCTATTGCGAATGACTACCGTTGAAGGGCTCACCTGTGAGAAGCTAGTACCATAGTCCCGGTACTCTATCAGCCTGTGGCAGAATACCCTGTTTTCAGGCGGCGAGAAGCAGCGGGGTGGCCAGCGGCGC
>JAQBUE010000334.1 GCA_027624045.1 Acidobacteriota bacterium | reverse complement strand
GCCGCCTGAAAACAGGGTATTCTGCCACAGGCTGCTAAGGTAAACTCAGAAGAACTCATGAGCGACCCAATCATCTACCCCCCCGACCTGCTCGAACGCGCCGCCCGCATCAAGCTCCTGCTCATGGACTGCGACGGCGTGCTGAGCGACGGCCACATCTACTTTCTACCCGCCCCCGGCGGCGGCTTGTTTGAAACAAAGAGCTTCGATTCGCAAGATGGCATCGCGCTGCAGTGGGCGCATCGCGTCGGGATTGAAACCGGCATCATCAGCGGCCGCACCTCGCCGGCCGTTGAGGAACGGGCCCGCTCGGCGCACATGCGCTACCTCTATCAGGGCGACACCCGCAAGCTGCCGCTGCTCGAAGAGATCCTTGCCGATTGCGGCCTTCCGGCTGAACAGGTGGGTTACATTGGCGACGATATTACCGACGTTCCCATCATGCGCAGCGTCGGGTTGGCCGCCGCTCCATCAAACTCGCGCGCGGAAACACTGGCGGCGGCGCATTTCGTTACTCCATCCCGCGGCGGCTCGGGATGCGTTCGCGACGTGATGGAATTACTTCTGAAGTCCCAAAACCGCTGGAGCGAAATCCTGGCCCTGTACGGCATCGGCTAGCGAATGAAAGCGCAAGGCCCATCGCGGCAAACCAAGAAGACACGCCGCCAAGACGGCCCAGTCCCGAGTGCGGCACCCAAGCAGCAGGCCTCTTCGGGCAGGCCGGCATGGCTCGTCCCGCTTGCTTTCGCGGTATGGCTGGTTGTGGGCGGCATTGCGATTTACAGTTCGACTCTGCCCGGCGCCTTCGTGCTCGACGATTTCGATCTGAGCGAGGCGGGCAGCGCCGTACGGCGTAGCGACAACGTCGGCGATCCACTCGCCCAGATTTATTCCTTGATTCTTACGCGCCGGCCGCTGCTGATAGCCAGCTACATGCTCAACCGAAGGATCAGCGGATATGACGCCTTCGGCTTCCACATTACCAACATCTTGCTTCACATCATCAACGCGCTGCTCATTTGGGGGCTCTTGAGCACCCTTCGCCGCAATGGTCATCTCGATCAGGCGATCCCTGAATCCCTGCGCACCGTTTGGGTCTACGCCATTCCGTTGCTTTTTCTCGCCTCCCCACTCCAGACCGAATCGGTAGCCTATATCAGCAGCCGCTCCGAAGCGCTTTCGACAATGTTCGTCCTTGGCTCGTTGTGGGCCTTTCTTTCCTTAATGAGGGAGCGGCGTCCGTGGCTGAATGCCCTCCTGGTTGCGTTTCTGTTCGGATGCGCCGTGCTCTCGAAGCAGGATAAGGTAGCGCTCGTGGCCGTCTTGCCGCTCGCCGACTATTTGCTCCTGTCGAAACTGGAGTGGCGGGCCCTCGCTAAGAACTGGCGTGTTTACAGTTTGTTCTTAGTGGGAGCGGTGGGCGGTTATTTTCTTGTTATCAAACCGTTGCTCTACTCGCCATCGGCCGGGTTCAATCTTCCCTGGGCCGAGTACGTCTTCACTCAGTTCAGGATGTACTTTCTCTACTTTCGGCTCATAGCGTTTCCTTTTGGCCTCAATGCCGATTACGACATTCAGCCTTCCGCCACTCTGCTCGACCACTTCTCGTGGCTCTCGCTTTTGGGCCTGCTCGCGATCGGCGCGGCCACGATCTACTATCACCGCCGCTTCCCCGTGATCTGTTTCGGAGTTGGGTTCTTTTTTCTGCTGCTGGCGCCAACGTCCAGCTTCTTTCCGATCGCCGACTTCGCCGCCGAACGTCGGCTGTATCTGCCGGTGCTCGGGATTCTGATTGCCGCTTGCACCGCGATAGCGACGTTCGTCCGGCCGCATCCGCTGAAGGTCTGGGCCGCTGTTGCCGCCCTGACGGCGGTCTACGCTGTGGGGACGTACCAACGCGCGGCGATCTGGGCTGATCCGATCGCGCTGTGGCAAGACACCGTCACGAAATCGCCCCGCAAGGAGCGTCCCTGGAGTTGGTTGGGCAAGGTGTACAACGACGCCGGGCTTTATGCGCAGGCCGTCCAGGCTTGGGAGGAGGGGGAGAAGTATGTCGAGGAGGGTTCCCCCGCACAGGCGCACCTGCTGAATAATCTGGGTCTCGGCTACGCCAATCTTGGAGATCGTGAGCGCGCCATCCAGTACTACGAAAAGGCCGTTGCCATCCTGCCGGGCGTGGCGCAGTTTTGGGCGAATCTGGCCGTCGCGCAGCTTAGGGACGGGCGCGATGAAGAGGGCTGGGAAAGTTTCGAGCGGGCCGTCCAGACCGCTATTCGACGCAGAGATCTCCAACCCGGTGTATTCCGCCTGAGAGGGCAAGAGTATTACCAGCGAGGCCGCTATGCCGAAGCCAAGCAGGACTTTGAAATGGTCGTGCGTATGACGCCGGAAAACGCTGACGCCATCCGCAATCTGCGCGCGGTGGAGGCCATGCTGGCGCGCGAGGGCGGGCAGTAGCCGCGCTTCCTCCCGTGCGATAGTCGGAGGCGTTTCCGGCGTTCGTCCCCGGCCCCCGCGCGGCGAAATGCCCCACGAGGAGACCGTTTTTGGGATATTCGGTCGTCACGACGGCTGGGGTATTGGGGCGGGCTGAGGATTGTTGGTTCGCTGGTGCGTGCCACACTTTGCATCACTTTGCAACATGTATGGGTTAGTCGGTCCTCTCGGGGGATTGGGCAACTGGCTTGTTTATAACGACTTGAGGTCGAGGGGCGGTCCGTGGCCGCCTTTGCTGTGTTGCATTTGCGTTTCATGTCGAATTTGGCTCCCTCAAGGGCCGTCGCCCATGTCGTGAACGGCTCAAGCCTGTCGGGGTAAGGCCGCTAAACCGGCCTAGATTGCTG
>JAQBUE010000105.1 GCA_027624045.1 Acidobacteriota bacterium | reverse complement strand
CTTGGGTTGCCCATACATATATAGACGCTCCAACATGTCAAAAGGTGTCATAATATTTTGCGGGACTCAATAAGCTGATTGACAATCAACATTGTCCAGCCGCCAGTCGATCCGTTCCCCGCGATTTCAACGTCCTGGTCCGGGCAGTAAAAGATACCCTCGAAATCGGAGTTTCCTCCTCCAGCCCATTTGTGGCCCGGAGCTTTATCCGCAAGCCCCCGCTGGCACCAGAACAGGACATTGTCCATGTTGACTGTTTTTCCAGCGGCGTCCACCGCCCCGTCTGGTAACCCTCGGCCATATCTGGAGCGTCAAAATCCACCCAGCCGCCATTGATGCTGACGAGGTTATTGGTCCCGATACTGAAGAACGTGACATCGGTTCCGGTTACCGTTGTCGTCGCCGCATCGCCGCTGATGCTCATGCCGTCGATCACATAGAACCCGGGGTTGAAGGTGACAGTCGCGCCTTGGGAAATCTTGATGCCTGGTTGTCCGCCGGCCGCGGCGTCGTAGAGACCTGGATTCAGAACGACGACGTCACCATTCCCGACGTCGACTGATTGCGCGGTGGCATAGGCGGCATCGGCGGTCCAATCGGGTTCCCCCCGGCCCGAGAGGACGTCAGGAAGCGGCGCGGCCGTCGATGGGCAATCGACATTCTGATCGTTGCAAGTGACGTTGGTAGGGTCGCCTGTGAACGCGCCCTCGTAACAGTACTCCAACCGGTCCACAACCACGTTCGCGCTGCCATCCACTGACAAGGAATCATTCTTATTGCACGAATTGGCCCTCGCGGCACAGTTGATACTGACGTTTGGAGTGCCGCTGATCTGAATGCCACGCTGGGCGGTGGGCTCGAGAGCCTGGATGCAAACGCCGCTTGCGTCCTGAGCTCCCGCAACCGCGCGGGCGCGAATCGTGGCTGTGTCCTTTCCGAGCAGGGCTCCCATGAAGAACGTCGGCACCTCCCTTGTGAGGACCGCCTCGACAAAACCATCCGTCTGGAAGTCCCCGCTCGTCGGCGGCCGATTGATTGCGACGTCGATCGTGTTGACTCCATGTTCGTAGCCGTTTCTCTTGGCGTCTTCCTTCCCCGCAACTTCCTCGTCGATGAACTGCCAGTTGCGGCGTTCTCGGAGAACCTCTTGCGCCCCGCCCCACGCGGCTGCGTCCGCCGCGCCCTGCATCCGTCTCTTTTCGAAGAGAATCCAGCCACCGTCGATTACGAGAGCCAGAAACGCTAAGAACGTGAAGAACAGAATTGCCATCATGGGTAGGGCGATACCTCGTCGGCTTTTTAGTCGAGAAACCAAACTTCCCCGAACGCACTGTCTACTCAGATTCGTCATTTCAGTTGCCGCCTTCGATGAGCTAGATTCGTCGCACGCCTTAGTGAGACACCCCTATAGTAATCAAGGTCTTCAACTGAGTAAATGGACAGTAAGTACCTTTAACGTTAGTCCTTGCGTACTAGGGGTGGTACTACAAAACCGCCGTTTCTCCCAGGGCGGAACCTGTGCTCGGTAGTGCGTCCGGGCGCCGAACAGGGGCTTCGCCAGCCCGAGGTCCACTCGTAGGGATGGGGCCGTCAGGCGCTCCCGGAATCCCGTTCTCGCCTTTCGCTTGCAAATTCTCACGCCAGCCGCAAAGATAGGGATTCGGTTCCGAATGGATAAGAAACCCCGCATGTGCCCGCATTGCCGGGCATTTATTGATGCCGACGCAAAGGTCTGCGAGTACTGCGACGGCAAGATTGGCCCGCCTTCGTGGAAACGTCCCGACCCCGGCATGGCCCTCGGCGGATTCATTCAACAGAGCCACTTCACAACATTCATCATTCTCTTCATCAATCTGGCTCTGTTCCTGGCCACGATGGTCTTGACGTCAAAGATACAAGGCGGCTCGATCAGTCTGTTCGGCGGTATTGACGGCCAAGCCCTGGTCTTGTTCGGAGCCAAGGATACGTTCAGGATCGTGGCGCGAGGCGAATGGTGGCGGCTCATCACCGCTGGTTTTCTGCACGGCGGCGCGCTGCACTTCATGATGAATAGCTGGGTACTGTTCGACCTGGGAGCAACCGTCGAGGAGTTCTTCGGAACGTCGCGGTTTCTCGTGATCTACCTCGTCGCGAGCGTCGCCGGATTCGTCGCCAGCATGTTCTGGACTCCCTCTCTCTCGATTGGAGCATCGGCCGCCGCCTGCGGACTTATCGGCGCCATGATGGCCTATGGTCGCCGCAGCGGCAGCTCATTCATCTGGAAGGCGTACATGCGCTGGGCCGTCATGATTCTGGCGCTCGGGCTGCTTGTTCCGATGATCGACAATGCCGCCCATATCGGAGGCTTCCTCGGAGGCTTCGCCATCGGGTACTTCGCCGGCACGCCGCAATACGGGCGTCCTATTGAAGCGATCTGGAAAACCGCCGCCGGGATCGCGATCTTCCTCGTCGCGGTGTCTTTCTTTTTCGCCTACCAACTTCTCAGCCAGATTCTGTTTACCTAAACAAACTTGTGGCAGCCGTTTTGGTGGCGTAATCGCTCTTATCAAACCTGTCGGCAGCCCCGCCCACAGCCGATTAAATCGATGAGAGCCCATGTCATCGACAGTTGCCGACCTCTGCGCCAGGGACCACTCTTCGACCTTAGCCGCGCGCAGCCTCCGCGTGTGGGGACCGGAATCGATCGCGCTCTTCGTCGTAGGAATCCCGATCACCTGGCTCATCTGGCGCAGCGCGGGAGTCGACACCAACCATCAAGCCGCGGCATTCGTCTGGATTCTCGCCGCCACCGCCGGTCTCGGCGTCTTCGCTCAACGCCGCTACGCCATCGCCCTGCCGTGGTCCGCCCTGCTAATTTCTCTCATGCCGGTACTGCAGCTGCTTCCCCATCCGTTTGCCCACGCCCCCGGCATTGAGTCAATTCATCAGCTATTCCTCGCCGAGGGCATCCCGCCGCCGGCCCAGATCAGCATCTATCCCTACGCAACACTTCAGGGCAGCTTGGTACTCGCCGGTTGCTGCGCGCTGTTCGCTCTCACTCGATCGTTAACAACCCGCTCGACAAGGGCGTTATTCCTGATCATCGCGACAATTCTGGCTGTGGGGTTCGTGCAATCCATCATCGGCTTTCAGCAACATCTGGCCAGCCAGAGCCTC
The DNA here is from genome assembly GCA_027624045.1 of Acidobacteriota bacterium. Taxonomy (GTDB): domain Bacteria; phylum Acidobacteriota; class Terriglobia; order Bryobacterales; family UBA6623; genus JAPPLB01. The sequence continues at coordinate 15,235 of JAQBUE010000105.1, read as the reverse complement.
GACAATCCAGCCTCACAATTCGCGCACGGCACCTTCGTCAATCGGGACCACTTCGCCGCGTTCATGGAAGGCTGCTTCGGGATCGCCGTTGGCATCGCTCTCGCCGCGCTCGCCCGCCGCGACTGGAGGCGCTGGCTCGTAGGCCGCGAAAGCGCCTTCACCATGGCGGCCCTGCTAGTGGGGACGACCTGCGCCGCGGCTACGATCTTCTCCTACTCGCGGATGGGAATCCTCGTTCTCGCGGCTATGGCTTCGAGCGTCCTTCTGTTGACTCTCATCCGGAACCGCCGGGCCGCGCTATTGCTCGCGGCGAGCGGCGCCGCGGCTGCCTGCGCGGTCAGCGCCGCCGGCCTGCGCGGACTCACCGCGCGTTTCGCTGAACTGATTGCCCAGCACGGCGACCCGGGAAGGCTTGCCATGTGGCGCGACACTTTCCGCATCTCTCCCGACTTCCTTTGGACCGGGGCCGGGCTCGGCGCCTTCCCTTTTGTTTTCCGCCGCGGCGGGCCTTACTTGCCCCTCAAGGGTATCGATCACGCTCACTCTGACTACCTTGAACTGCTTGTCGAACTCGGCCTACCCGGTGCGCTGCTGCTGTTTGGGTGCATCGCTTATGTAGTTGTCCACAGCCTCTGGAAGCTCACGGCGATACACGACCCCGCACGGCGCTGGACCGCCTTTGGTTGCCTGCTCGGCACCGCCGGAATCCTGCTTCACGCCGCCGCCGACTTTCCCTTGCACATCCCCGCCGTCGCCGCCACGGCCGCCGTGCTCCTCGGTTGCGCTCGCGGCCTCGCCGTTCCGGTCGGGTGCCCGCCGCGTGTCCGGCAAGTCGCAAGCGTGTCGGTTATGGCCGGAATCGCCATTATCGGCCTGCTATTGATTCAAGGCCACTGGGGCCGGCTTGACGCCGCCTCTCTCAGCCGGCAGGCACATGCCTCAGGAATACAGGGCCTTCACGAGAAGGCCGGCCAGACCTATAGCGCCGCGCTCGCAGCGAATCCGTTCGCCGCCGCCGCTTGGATCGCGCGCGCTGAACTCGCCGAGATTCAAGCGCAGCCCGAGGAGGCTCTTCAAATGATGCGCATCGCGGCGACACTAGAACCTTTCACGCTACGCACCGAGTGGGCTTTAGCGAACCTGCTGATGCGCCAACGCAAACACCACGAAGCCGCGCTGCACTTCGGAACGCTCGCGGCATCCATTCCGGCGATGCGCGCCACCGTCATCGAAGCTGCCTCGGCGGGCGGCATCTCCCCGCACGACATCGCGACCGACATCGTGCCGCCTGATGGGGAAGCGGCCGGAGAGTTTCTGATTCATCTGGTCCGCGAACAGGCCTGGCCTCAGCTCGTCCCCTCTTACGAAGCACTCCCCTCAGCCGCGAAGCGCTCAATTTCGGCGCACTTGCTGCGCTATGTCTTCGACCAGGTTTTCGCGGCGGGCCAAACCGCGACCTACCTCCAGCTTTGGAAAGAAATGCCGCCCGGGCCTGTACCCGAGGGGATCGGCGACCCGCGGGGTTACGGGCTCCACTGGGCCGTACGCCCTCTCGACGGCGTCGCGATTTATTTCGGCGCCGGCGACCAGCAAGGCCCCGCTATCGAGGTTCGCTTCACCAAATCACAGAACGTTCACTTTGCCCACCTGTCAAGAGACTTTGCCGTTGCGCCCGGCCGCCGCTATGTGCTCGAAGCCCAAATCCGAACCCAGGACCTGACTTCAAGCGAAGGCGTGCGCTTACGCCTAGCGTCGCCGCGGGGCAGCGTGATTGAGTCAAAGCCCTTTCGCCGCTCAAGCAATTGGACCCAAGTCCGGATGCCCTTCCGCGCCGCGGCAGCCGACCATGTCCTGCGGCTCGTTGTCATTCGCTATCTGAGCAACCGCCTTGACAACGAGATCACAGGCAGCGTCTTTGTGAAGGATGTGAAAATCGCTCCCGCGACGAACCGCTCCGGCTAGCGCCCGCCGAGAATCTCGCCGTGCGGCTTGCCTTGAGTGATCTCTTCATAGGCATCCCGCACTTGTACTCCCAGGCGATCGCCGACCCAATTCTTGACCGCATCGGAAAGAACAATTGTCGTCGACACCGGCTCGCCGTCTGGGCCGTAGGCTACAAGCCCGTCTAGCTGGCGGCCACCGTCAACGGCCTTCTTGACCGCCGCGTACAGCTCGGTCATGAACCGTTCCTCGCCGTCGAGCAACTCCGGACCGCCCAATCCCCCATGCCCTGGCAAGACAACCTCGACATCAAGCTTCTTCGCCCCTTGCACGACCTTGGGCCAATTTCCGATATTACCGTCGCCCGTGTAGTTGAAAGGCCCGTTCGTAATGGCGTCGCCTGTACACAGGATCTTTTCTTTCGGCAGGTAGACGAAACCGTCGCCGCGCGTATGAGCCCACCCGAAGAAATGGAATTCGACCCGCCGCGAGCCGTCTTCAAGCACAAACGGCGACTCGGAAAACGTCTGCTGCGGCCCCTCGGGAGCATCCAGCCCCAACGCAGCGACATCCTTCCGCAGCTTTGACGCCTCCCGCCACCTCTGTGGCTCGTAGCGCCCGATCTCCTCGCTCACGCCGATGTAGGCCAGCGTCGTCGCGCCCAGCTTCGTCCAAACGGGATTTCCGTACGCATGGTCGCCGTGGTGATGGGTGTCAAACACATACTTCACCGGCTTCGACGAAATGCTCTTCAAGTCTCGAATCACGGCATTCGCGCCGCTCGGAAAATTAGCGTCCACAACAATCAAATACTCATCCATCTCGATGATGACGTTGTTGCAATGGCCCTGATGAAGCCGCTCGCCCTCGCGAAACCATACGCCGTCCGCCACCTTTTTGACGGTTCCTTCCTGTGCTTCGCTGCGCGTCACCCAAAGCGCGCCGCTCAACATCAGCGCGAATAAGCCGGCGAAAGCGACTCTCTTTCCAGCCATTCAATTCCTCCTAAAAGGCAGACCCTCTGCTCACGGCCGTGAGCGCTGCATCCGTCCGCGAGCTGGATAGTCCCGTTCCACAACCGGCGCATCGACGAATGCTTCCAGCGACACGTTGACCGCCGGATGGGCAGGGTCATTGCTCATCAATCTCAGCTCGCCCTTCCACACACCACCAGCCGTGGCACGGAAACGCACGACAACTTCACGCCGCCCACCGAAGGGCTCTACCTCGAACGGTGTCGCCGGCTGAACCACCGAACACCCCGGCTAGTCACAGGCAACCTGGGTGACCAGCAAGGTCCCCGCGCCCTCATTGATCACCGCGACGCTACGTTCGCTTTCACCGTCCAGACTCATCGCGCCCATGTCGACATAGGGCGGATAGGCGTGAAGATACGGCGTGGATGCCGCGGTCGTGCCCTCGGCGATCGTAATCGTGCGGTCGGGTTCGACCGCATACACCTCGTCTTCAACTCCACTCGGCCAGAGCACGCGGACTTCGTCAATAATCTTCTCGAAAGCAACACCAAAATGCGCGACCAGCTCGTCTTGCGAATGAGCGCTTGACCCGCCCTTGATCTGGCGCATCATATTGAGCCCTCCGGCCTTGACCTTGACCACGGCACCGATCGCCGAGCGGTTGCTCTGTGTGGCGCGGAGACGCACCCGCAAAGAGGACCCCTGCTGAGGCGCTTGATTGCGATACAACGTCAGGGCCCCGTTATCGTTGACGACGGCCAGGTCTAAATCCCCGTCAGCGTCGTAGTCCGCGACGGCCGTGCCCCGCCCATCCGGGGTTACCGTGGCGGAAGAGTCGGTCAGATCCGCGAAAGTCGTGTCGCCCATGTTTCTGTACACGTAGGGTGTGGGGCTGATGCGCATCGTGGCGACGAATAAATCTTCGTAGCCGTCTTGCTCGGCATCGAAGAAAGTGACGCCCCACGAGCTGGTCCCCGTCACTCCCGCCTCAACCGCGATGTTGTCCTGGAACGTGCCGTCCCCATTACCCAGGTACAACGCGTTTCCACGAGGAAATTGGTCCAGTCTCGTGTTCAGCAGATCCGAAATATAGACGTCCCAATCACCGTCCAGGTCAATGTCCGCCACATCAATGCCCATCCCTGCTTCCGTGTCATTCCCAAACCCCGGGGAATCACCTGTCGCGTCGCGAAAAGTTCCATCTCCATTGTTGAGAAACAGAACGTCTCTCTCAAACGTCGGCGACGAGTGGCTCGTGTTCACGACGTACATATCCGGCCACAGGTCGCCGTCCAGGTGCGCGCCGATGAAAGCCAGTGTCGGGCGGAATCGAAACGGATCCGTGCCATCATCCACGCCACTTGAAGCCGTGACGTCTTCAAACGTCCCGTCACAACGGTTGCGGTACAGCCGGTTCCGAGTTGATGGGAGCCCGTAGCCCACGGGGCCAAAGACAAGATGCCCGACGAACAAGTCGATGCAGCCATCGCGGTCGTAGTCAAGCCAGCCCCCGGTCTTCGCGCGATGCCCGGGCCAAGTCGGCCCGAGGGGCGTGTCCGCCAAATCCTGCACTCCCGCTGCTTCGGCAATCTCTTCGAACAGCGGCTCTCCCTGCTTCACCCTTCCGCCGTTTTCCATCCAGAGGTTCTTCAGGAGGATGTTGGCGGGACCATCCTGAAAATTTAATCTCAGCGCACCGCTAAACGCGCGATTGTCCACGAAGATGTAGATATCGGAGTCGCCATCGTTGTCATAGTCGCCGAAAACCGAGGCTGAAAGATCGACATTGGTGGGCAGCAACGGCAGCAGCTGGTCAACAAGCTCGAACGTGCCGTCACCTCGATTCCGGTACAGGTGGGGCAGGAAGGCTCCACCACCGTTCACCAGAAACAGGTCCGCGTTATAGTCATTGTCAAAGTCGATCCAATTGACGCCCAGGCCGTGGGCGGTCTGTGAGAAGTAGGAGAACCCGTCTAGGCCAGCTTCCTTTGAGACGTCCTCAAAGACAAGTTGCCCTGGCATGACAGAGGTAACGAGGAATAGGAGACTGCTGAGGGCGGCGATTCGTTTCATATCTGGTAAGCGCATTGAACCGGATGAGTCGTACTCGGGCCATTCACCGGCCAAGTGAGAATAGTATAGAACCTCGCAGTCCGCTCCGTGAAAACTAGACCACAACCGCAGAGTCATCCCGCGGGGAAACGTAGATGCAAGGCATGCCATTCTCGCGCGGTTCGGTGAGACGCCCTAGAAAGCAGGTGGCGCACTCATCGTTGTAACATCAGTCTTCGGACGTCTTCGCGGCGCCGGCATTCGGCGACAAGCTCGCCGGACGTTACTAGGGAGGACTTGTGGTTTCGGTAACTCGAATTCCGGTACTGGCGGGCAACTGGAAGATGTTCAAGACCCTGCCCGAGACGGTGGCGTACCTTCAGGAGTTCAAGATTCTCGTGCAGTACGCCGAGGGTTGCGAAATCGTAATCGCAGCGCCCTTCCCTGCCCTCGCCGCCGCCGCCGATACCGTTCGAGGCAGCCGCATTCGCATCGCGGCACAGAGCCTGCACTGGGAAACCGAGGGGGCCTTCACCGGCGAAGTTTCGGCCGCCATGCTCGCCTCCGCCGGTTGCAGCGACGTTATTATCGGACACAGTGAAAGAAGGCAGCTCTTCGGGGAAACCGACGAAACCGTCAATCGGCGGCTGTTGGCGGCACTCGCGGCGGGACTGCGGCCGATCGTGTGCGTCGGCGAAACCCTCGACCAAAGGGAAGCAAACGAAACAAAGGATGTACTGTTGAGCCAGATCGACGGCGCCTTCGCTTCGTTGACCAGCGATTCCGCGTCGCCTATAATCGTAGCGTACGAGCCTGTCTGGGCTATTGGCACCGGGCGAACCGCCACTCCTGAGATCGCCGAGGAAGCACATCGAATCTTGCGCGGTAGAATTCGCGAAATACTAGGTGCTGTGACCGCGGACAATGTGCGTATCCTGTACGGAGGAAGCGTCAAACCGGCCAATATCCAGAGCCTGATGTCCAAGCCTGAAATCGACGGGGCTCTCGTGGGTGGAGCGAGCCTGGACCCCGTATCAATGGCGGCCATCATTCATTACCAATCTTGATGAGACGGCCCGCCGAAACGAGCGCCGGTGCGGACCGAGCGGCAGGCGCCGAGGAGTAAATTCACAGTGTTAGCGATTTTTCTGACCATCATCCATATCGTGGTCTGCTTCTTCTTGATCATCGTCGTACTGCTTCAGAGCGGTAAGGCGGCCGATCTGGCCGGGGCTTTCGGCGGTATGGGTTCTCAGACCGCCTTCGGCCCTCGTGGAGCCGCGACCCTGCTATCTAAGGCGACAACGATCGCCGCGGTACTTTTCATGCTGACATCGATCTGGCTTGGCATTGAGGCGGGCAGCAGCAGCTTCGGGAACTCGGGTGACTCCGTCATCGAGAGAACCGGGAGCGGCACTGTGGTGCCCGAGGCGGTCCAGCCGGCGCAGGCTCCCGCAGGTGCCGGACAACCAGGCGGGCCCGGCGGCCAGCCGTTTGAAATGACGATCGAACCACTCGAAGATGGGCAAGATCCCGCGGCACCGGCCTCTGGAACCGCCGCCCCGGAAGCCGAGCAAGCGAGCCCGGCTCCCCAGAAGGAATAACCCCCTGGCATAATCGACGGTAGCAACGAAGCACTTGCGGAGGTGGCGGAATTGGCAGACGCGCTAGCTTGAGGTGCTAGTGGGAGAAATCTCATGGGGGTTCGAGTCCCCCTCTCCGCACCATTTAAAACGTTTAGAATCATTGTGTTGCCAACCTCTTTTCGCTCTGTGCCCTGTTTGTGCCAGAATATGCGCTCGCCCCATTCGTTCCTCTAGTTCCTCTGTGCGTGGATGTATTTCAGGGGTGACCACTTTGGATAGTGCTTGCGAACGATAGCCGAAGTGTTGCCCACGGATATCGGCCCCATCCTCAGAACTGCCTCCTCGGACTGCCAGGGCATTGCTGGTTGAGCGGTTGCGTCGGCCTGTCCGGGCGCTGTATGGGGTTTGGTTTGAGCTGGTTGGACGGGGTGGGTTCGTTTGGCAAAAAGGGCGACTGGGGCTTCGGAGGTCGCCGAGGCGAGAGTGGGGATGCCACACTTTGCATCATTTTGCAACATGCACGAGTTGTTCGGTTCTCTTCCGAGATTGGGCAACTGGCTTGTTTGTAATGACTTGACGTTGAGGGACGATTCGTGGCCGCCTTCGCTGTGTTGCACGTTCTTTTCATGTCGAATTTGCCTCCCTCAAATGCCGTTGCCCAAGTCGTGAACGGTTCAAGCCTATTGGCGTAAGGGCGCCAAAATGAAACGGGCTGGGGTTACGCTGAGGCCTGGACCTGGCTGTGAACGACCGGGCTACGACCCTCCGGGGGCGGGGGAAGCCGCCTGAAGGCGACTCGGGAGCGGTCCTGAGAAGCGAGGACGCGGTTCTTGGCGAGGCCTGGCGCTTGGAGCCACTTGGGGGCGGCTCGGGCGGCTGGCCGGGCGGGGCTGGCGGATGCGGAAAAAATCGGGGACAGTCCACGGCGCGCCGCTTGTGACTGAAGCAAACAAAGGAGTTTCGTGGGCGGCGCTTGGTACAGTCCCCATTTTTTCACAGCCCCTTGTGGTCACGGCTCGGTTTGGTTGTGCGACATGCGTCATTTTGCGTCAGTGGGTGCCAGGGGCGAATTGTCGTTTGGTCAGGTGGTCCCCAATACCCTTGTACACCATGCTTGGTGGGCTGCGGGGGGCTTGAAAATGGATATTGTTGATTTGTTGGGAGATATAAATGGTTTTGGCTCGTGACTCGTGTTTCGTGACTGGTGACCTAGACGGGACGCTCGGCGCCGCGGGTGTGAGCCACGGACTGTTAGCCTTCAGGGTTACGTAGGAACCGGCCATCGCATCGCACTGCTGTGGGGTGCCCAGTTCTGATCTAATGGCGGTATGCGTTTCGCAGCGCTATTACTGGCCTCGGCTCTTCCGCTGTGCGCCCAGTTTGTACGTATCGAGGTGGCCTTCGAAGACACGGGCTGCGCCTCTTGCATCGAGTCGCTTGAGGGACGCCTGGGCAGGGTGCGCGGCATCGAGCGTGTGGAACTGGATGCCGAACATGGCCTCGTAACGCTGCATCTGGCGGCGGACAACCGCGTTCGCCTGACGCCTCTACTGTCGCGTATCACCCAAGACGGGACCAAGATCACGCGGACGGTGGTCGTCGCGCGGGGAACGATCACGGCAGGCGCTGAGGGGCACGCTATTGAGTTCGCCGGGCCCGCCCAGAGTTATGCTTTGCGGTTCGACAGGAACGTACTGAAGGGCGAGCCACAGAAGGGCGTGATCTACAAAGTCAAGGCCAGTGTTTCCAGAACAGGGGCGGGAGAAGTCCCGCTGCTTACAGCAGAGTCGATCTCACCGGACGGCTGATGGGGGGCTGGAGCAAGGGCTTCCGTTCACTCCTGGCAGCCTGTTCCAGCCGGTGGACAGATACAATATGTGAGGAGTTGCCCTTGCCCGACGTTACAGAAGTCTTGAAGGACGCGTTGACGCTGGACGTCCAAGATCGCGCGGATCTTGCACAGCGGTTATTGGCAAGTCTTGAGGAATTGAGCGAGGAAGAAACCGAGAAGCTCTGGGCTGAGGAAGCACAAAGACGGTTGGAATCGTACAGGGCCGGTCGGGCTCAGGCGGTTTCCTCGGAAGAACTTGCGGCCAAGGCTCAGAAGTTGTTCCGGTGACGCCCGTTAAGTACCACAAGGCGGCCGAACACGAGTTACTCAACGAAATCAGCTACCTTGAGTTGCGCGCCGCCGGCTTGGGAAGGCGTCTCTTCCAGGCAGTCAGCAGAGCCGAACGCTTGCTCGCAAAGTATCCGGAATCGGCAGCGGAGATACTACCGGGGATACGGCGTCAACCGCTTCGAGGTTTTAGCTACTCTCTCATCTACGCAATGTCTGACGATGGTTTGCTCGTCCTTGCGGTTGCTCATCATCGTCGTCGGCCGAATTACTGGGCCGAGCGAGTCAGCGAATCCTAGCACCAATTCGGATACGTGGCGGGAGCGCCTGCGCAAGACCGCAGGCCTGAAGCCGGAAAGTTCTCGCGCCATCACAGCCCCGCCGCGACCGTCTCGAAGAAGGCTTTGGTCTGGGCCGCTGTCGCCTCCCAGGTAAACTGGCGGGCCCGGCGGCGGCCACCTTCTCCGAGGGCGCTGGCCAGCTCTGGTTGCTCGAGGACGCGTTCGATGGCGTCAGCCAGATCGCCGGAGTCGTGCGGATCGACGTACACGGCAGCCTCGCCCGCGACTTCCGGCATCGCCGAAACGTTGGACGTAATAACCGGCACACGCGCCGCCATGGCTTCGAGCAAGGGCATGCCGAATCCCTCGTAGAGTGACGGAAAGACGAACAGTTGCGCCGCATGATAGAGCGCCGGCAGATGTACGCGGCTGACGTATCCGGTCAAGTGAGCGCCCACCTGCTCCAGGCGTTTCTTGATCGTGCGGTTCTTCCAGCCCGCCGCACCCGTGATCACAAGCGGGTGTCGTTTTCGGAAAGCAGAAGAGAGCTTTTCGTAAGCATCAACAAGCGTGATGAGATTCTTGCGGGGCTCCATGGCGCCGACAAAGAGAACATAGTTCCGCGGAAGATCGTAGGTTTGGCGCACGAGGCCTACTAAAGCCGGCGACGCATCGAAAAAATCCTCATCCACACCGTGATGCACCGCCGTGATCCTCTCGGCCGGGACGCCGAAGTGCTTCACAAGGTCGGCCTTCACGGCCTGCGACGGCGTCAAGATCGCGCCCAGGCGCGGCAGGATGCGTTCGACGAACCATTCGAAGTAGCGGATATTCGTCTTCGGATGGCACTCCGGCAGCAGAACCGGCGTCGGATCATGCACCATTGAGGTGAGCGGAACACCCTCCGGGGGCCGCTGCACAAATGGGGTCAGATGAAGAATATCGGCACCCCGAGTGAGCCCCGACCAAAGCGGCACGCCTGAATAGTTCGACGCCAGGACGCCGGCCAAACGCAGCTTGGTGCCCAACGAACCATAGTTGGAGCGCTCGTTGTCGTTGGGCGTCAGTTGCCTGAGAAGCGGGAAGAGTTGCAGCCGGTGGGGTTCAATGATCGGGATCAGGTGGCTGAGCAGCGCATGGTGATAGTTCTTCACGCCCGCGCTGCGCATCAGAAGAGGAGTGCCGTCGTAGAGGATATTCAAAGTTCGTTCCCGGCGGAGGTTTGCTGCTTCTCCTCGGCATCTCCCTCTTCAGTATCTCTCCCCTCGGGACTTATTTCCATCAGGTGATCCCTGACGACCCGCTCGATCTCGGCGGCCTGGCGCTTCACCTCCCACTCGATCAATCCCAACTTCTGTGCCAGCACAATGTTCTGCTCTTTCAAAGTGGAAACCTCGACCGAGAACCGGAAGAAGGTCGACAGGAACAGCACGCCCGCGACGAGCAGCAGAACAAACGACGGGTCCCGAACGCCGAGAAGGCCCGAAACCAAGTTGAGCGCGCGATCCGACAAGCTGAGAGCCAGCAGCAGAGCGGTCGCGGCAAACCAGCCCATCGAGATCTCGACACGGATGTGCTCGCGGCGCACCGCCCGGACGATCTGTATCAGCAACAAAACGCAGAACACGACCGTCGCGATGCGGATGCGCTGCATGCCTTAATTGCTCCCGCCCGTATGGAAACGGCGCTCGTATTTGATTACGTTGACGAAGACACCGAGCAGGACGCGCAGCATGTAATAGACCGCGCCCCAGTTTCCGATTGAGGATTGCCCGCGGCGGCGCGGGAACATGCGGGCCGGGACCTCACAGAAACGCAGCGCATTACGCTTCAGCACAACGAGGGTTTCAATCTCGGGGTACTCGAGAGGAAAACTGCGGCTGCAGACTTCGAGCGCCCTGCGGTTGATGGCTACGAAGCCAGAAGTGGGGTCGGTGATGCGTTGGTCGAGAATTGGATAGAGGACGGCGGTGAAGATGAGGCCGCCCAGGCGGCGTATCGGGTGCCAGGAGTAGCCGTTCTTCTTGAGATAGCGCGAGCCGGTGACAACATCATAGTCGCCTTCATCCATCTTTGCGAGCAAGGCCGGGATGTCGGCGGCATTGTGCTGTCCGTCGCCGTCAACGCGCACGACGCGCTGGAAGCCGTGCTCGAAGGCGAATTTATATCCGGTTTGAACGGCGCCGCCAAGACCGAGGTGGTGCGGCAATTGGATGACTTCGGCGCCCGCCTGACGGGCCTGTTGCGCGGTTCCGTCGAGCGAACCGTCGTCGACAACAACGATCGGAGTGTCGGGCAGCGCCTCGTGAACTCCTTGAATCACTTCGGCGACGGACAGCTCTTCGTTGTATGCCGGGATGAGCACGAGTAGCGAAGAGTTCTGCATCTTCGACCAGCCGTGGGGGCGAACAATGGTAGGGATATCCAACATCTCGAGCGGCTATTGCGAAGTGATCTCAGCGGCGGAAATCGAGTACCGCCTCATCAGCTTACAAAAGGCCAGCGCTCCGAGGGTGGTCCGGCGCCGGATCGCTCGTCTTTTTCGCAGCAGTTGAGGGAGCGCCTTGAACGCGCCCCAATGGGCCGAAACGACTATACCCGCCAATCTCCAGGCGCTTTCGCCGCCCTGCTCGAACTCAGAGGCGAGACCGCGGCCTGTCAAAGCCGCTGCCGCGTGGTGCGCGTAGCGCCACAACGAGTAGTACGGCACGAGGGGCCAAAGCAGCACCGGAAAGTCCTTGATAACCGTAAAGAGGCGATTCCGTTCGACGTAGTAAGCCTTCAGCCGCGAAGCACGCCCGGCTGACTTCGAATAGTCGTGATCGACTACAGCTCCGGGCGCATAAACACACCGCCAGCCCGCATGCCGGGCGCGCAATCCTAGATCCGACTCCTCGCCATATAGAAAGTAGTCAGCATCAAATCCACCGACTTGGCCGAGCATGGCGCGGCGGAAAAGCGCAGCGCAGCCGCTGGGAAGCAGGACATCCTCACGGTGCTCGTAGTCCCCAACCGGCGCGCGGTGACCGCGCTGCTTCGTGGTCCCGTCGGGGTAGATCGCCAGTCCGGCTGAATCAAGACGCCGTGGATCGTTTGCCAGCCGTATCCTCGAAGCGCACATGCCCACGGAAGGATCGTCACGGCAGGCCGCGGCGAGAGCGGCTAGCCAATCCGGATGGGGATAGGCGTCGTCGTTCAGAGTTGCTATGTATACGGCCTGAGACTTCTCGGCCGCCTGATTGACGGCCGCGCCGAAACCGACGTTCTCGTTATTTTCTATGACCCGAACCGCGGCGTTCCCCCGCAATGCAGCGGCGACAGCGCTTCCGCTGTTGTCGACGATCACGATCTCGAAATCCTTGAAGTTCTGCTCTTGCAGGCAGGCAACGCAGCGAGCAAGTGACTCTCCGCCGTTCAGAGTCGGGATGACAACCGTGACGAGAGGGTGCGGCAAGCTTGAATCTTACCAGGGACGTTGCCCGCACCTCGGCACCCGCATCATGCAGTTCCGCTCGGCTGTTGTCGCCGAGAGTTCCAACAACTCTTGCGCCACCAAGCAGGCCGCCCAAGGCGGTGCAAGGCAAGTGCGTGCGGTGAGGCCTACTGGATCGAGACGTTGACCGGCGGAGAACTCAGTCCATTGATCGTGATCACGAGGGGTTGCGTACCGCTCGGGGTGCCATCGCCGGGAAAGATATTGGCTTGACCAACACCGACCATGCCGGGGGCCAATCCGATGAACTGGATACGAGCCGGCACGCCGCCGATCGTAACCGTGATGGCGCTCGGAGCGCGTATGGGCGGGAAGGCCGGCGCGGCGCGGCCGGAAGCCCAATCCGGCGCCACAACACCCTGTCCAATGAAATACACAATCAGAGCATGCCCGAGGGGAAGCGGGCTGGCCGTCGAGTTCAGGCTGCCACTTTGGTTCTGCGCGGCCGCGAAGCCCGAAGGCATTTTGAAGACGGCCGGCGAAGCTGATTGCACGGGAATGAAGTGCGGCTCGCTGCGAACGCCACTCGACTCCACCGCGATCCAAACGCCGCTATATCCGAAGATCTCGAACGGCAACTGGAAGTTGATCTGCTTGTCGCTGACGTAAAGCAGCGGGCACTCGGCGAGAACGTTGCCGAACTGGTCGAGGGCGAGAACTTTAACGCCTTCCAAGAACGCGGGAAGCTGGTCACCGCGCCGGCCTCCGAATATGGCGTTGAGGCCGCCCTCGGGGCCACCCAGTCGCACGCCGAAGATGCTGCCGAGCGATCCCGGCGAGAACCATGTGCTATAGGTGGCCGGATCGACGATGCCATCATCATTGATGAGCGGAGTCGGGGTTGGTTGAGGGCCAACGTGAAGTTGAACCGCTACTTCGCTGGCGGGAATGTTCGTGCCTGTCGGCGTGATCGTGAGGGTGCCCGCATAATTACCCGCGTCCAGGCCCTGGCTGTCTACGATGACAAAGATCAGAGCCGGCGTTGGGCCCGAATCGACGGTGACCGATATGCGTTCGGCTAGCGCCCCGCTCGTGGAGGCGTCCCAGGCAAGAGTACGGCCGCTGGAGCTGATGCGCACGATTTGCGGTTCGGGGTTGCCGCCCGTTACGAAACTCGAAAACTCAAGTGACGAGGGACTCGCAGTAATCGTCGCCGGCAGAAGCGGTGAGTCGGCGGTCAGCAGCGCGAAGTTGTCGATGCCGTTTGCTTCAGAGCCCACGGCATGATCCGCTGACACCTCGACGCCAACGACGTCACTCAACACATCCTCGAAAGTTCCCTCGCCGCCAACGAGACTCCACCCAGCGGCGGTGATGGGCGCGATCTGATGCGCCCACAGCTCGTCGGGAGTTACGCCGGTCCACTCGTAGACAGCCGCGCGGCCAACCAACCGTATCCGAACGGGCGAACTGCCGCCCTTAGCGGAGGGGGAGAGGTGGAGGTAGTCGAACTCAAAGCGGGGTTCGTCGAGGGTGCTCATGTCCCCAAGGAACGCATCGGGAAGACGAAAACGATCGACGGCATTGCCGCCGTTATCGACGAGCCTTGCATAACCGCCCGGGTTACCTTCGAAATTCACCCAAAGGATGGCGGAATTCTGATTGCCTTCGCTCGCGAACTCATGCACGCCGATCTTGGGGTAGTTGCGCCCCCAACCGTCGAGGCCCGCCGCAAATCCCATCACCGTGGGCAGAACGGAAATCGGCGGCGCACCGCCACGGGCACGGACCTGGAAGTTATCGAGTCCCGTGGTGCCGGAGAAGACGACGTAGTTGGCACGAACTTCGATTCGCTTCGGATCGGAGAAAACTTCCTCGAACGAAGCGTCGCCCGCGATCAGAATCCAGAACTGCGGGTCCATTGTGACGGAGAAAGTTTGCCAGCCGGTTCCCGTCTCGGGTGGATCGAGTCCCGTCCACTGATAGGCGCCGTTGTCGCCGTAGACGCGCATCTGTACCTTGAAATTCGGGTCGCTGTCACCGAAGACGCGGGCCAGATCGAACTGGAAGCGCGGTCCGTCAAGACTCGTGAAATCCATCAGGAAGTTATCCGGCGCAACAAACCACTCTGTGGGGCCGAAACCGTCCGTATGGCGCAGCCGCGCGAATCCGTTCGGGTTGCCGCCCTCATCGTCAAAAATGAGAGTGGTGCTGCCGGAGCCGACGTTGGTGCCGGGATAGGGCGAGGACGTCGCGTTGCGCGTCCAACCCTCCAAATCGGAAATGAATTGAGATTCCTGGACCCGTATCTCCGGCGGTATCGCGGCGCCGCCCACTGTCGCGGTGATGGTGCCTTTGTGCCGCATGCCGATATCGCGGAGCCGGAAGCCGATGTAGTAGATGGCGGCATGGATTGGGGGTTGCACGCCGCCGGTCCCGATCACGATCGTGGCCAGTCCGTTATCGTTGGGGTCGGCCAGGAAGTCGGCGCGATCACGGAACGCGGGCTCGGTGCCCACATCGCGGTCGCCTTGCACCAGCAACTCCACGAATTTCTCGCCCGGCGTGGTCTGGAAATCGACCCGCAGTTGGGTGGCGCCCGGAGGCACAAAAATGGTGAACCCCTCGTCGCCGTTGATGACGGTCCGGTCAAGCTGGCTGTCAATGGATACGCCAGGCGGCAGATCCACATGAAGCGGTTGACCATTCGTTAGGAGTGTTCCCGCGTACGCGCTGGGCGTAATACTACTCAGCAACACACAGCTGAGTAGCAGGGTTCCTAATACTACTGTGTTAGAAACCATGGTAGCCTGAAAATATGAGCACCACTACTTTGGCACCAGGCC
>JAQBUE010000333.1 GCA_027624045.1 Acidobacteriota bacterium | reverse complement strand
CCGCACGTCCCCGACGCATGGATCGACCACGACAAGACGAAGATCGGCTACGAGATCCCGTTGATGTCTTACGCCCAAAAGAACCTTCCCGAGCACGATTCCTCGTCGAAGCGTTGAACGTCACCGACTATGCGAATTTCATTGACGGTTCGACAGCCACTCACGCATATGCGGAAAAAGGGGTGCCAATCGTCCGGTCTACGAATATCAAGACCGGAACAATTGACCAGTCAAAGATGCTCTACATCAAGCCGGAGTTCGCCGCGACATTAGAGTCCAAAGCACTTCTCCCGGGCGACATCGTCATAACTCGGACAGGTGCCAACGTTGGCGTCAGTGCTGTTGTCCCAGAATCCCTGTACATGTCGCAGTGCTTCACGCTTGTGATCTCGACCCCAAAACCTGAATCGAATCCCGAATACTACAATCACTTCATCAACTCGACTCCCGGCCGACTTTACATTGACCTGACGGCGTGGGGTTCCGGTCAGCCAAACATCAGTGTCCCAATTATTCAACGCATGCACACCGTCGCTCCACCACGCGAGGAACAAGACGAGATCGTTGCGTACATAGAGAGTGCGTCGGGGCAATACGATGGGCTGATTGCGGAAGCCGAACGAGCCATCGAACTTCTCCAAGAACGCCGCACCGCCCTCATCTCCGCCGCCGTCTCGGGCAACATAGACGTTCGAGAATTTGCCCCTGTGAGCGGCAAGGCGAACGCGGTAGGGACCGCCGTTGCCGGCGGCCCCCCGCACAGATCCGTACGTGAAGTATTCCCTCATACGGCTCCTGCTCTGAGTCGGGCGTGATGCCGGATGCTGGGACGGGGTTGAATGATACGCGGACGAGGCAGGTACTTACGCACCAAACGACTCATCCGTTTCCACGGCCAACGCGATTTCCCCCGTTGGCTGCGACGTTGAAGTTGGCGTCGCCAGAGCTTCGTGATCGCCTTGTCAAACTGCTCCAGGCGGTCATAGTTGTCAGGTACTGAATAGTACTGCTGCCAGCCTCGGACCACGCTGGTCAGCCATCTGCCCGTTTGGCCTACGGCGTCATGCCGGCGGCGTTCAAGTTGGATCTTGATCGCCGCCAGTGTGCGACGCATCCGTGAAGCCATCGTGATTCGCTTGAGTGCGAATCGCTTGGCCCGCGTCTTGCCGCACACATGCGTGAAGCCCAGAAAGTCAAACGTCTCGCACTTGCCTCGGCCTTCCCGCTCACGCCGTGCCGCGCTGCCGCGGCCGAACTCAATCAAGCGAGTTTTCTGCGGATGAAGATGCAGACCGAATTTCCCGAAGCGCTCACCGAGTGCTTCCAGGCAGGCTCGCGCGTCCGCTTCATGCTCGAAGCCGATCACGAAGTCATCCGCGTAGCGGACCACGATGCAATCACCCTTCGCACGTTGCGTTCGCCACTGGCCGATCCACAGATCGAAAACGTAGTGCAGGAACACGTTGGCAAGCAACGGTGAGAGTACCGCTCCTTGAGGTGTGCCCTTGCCGTTATCACTCCAGTCGGTTCCCTCGACGATCCCCGCGTGAAGCCACTTGAGAATCAATCGAACAATCCGCTTGTCTCCGACCCGATGTTCGATGAACTTCACCAACCAGTCACGATCGATGTTATCAAAGAAACCTTCGATGTCGGCGTCCAAAATCCAGTTCACTCGCTTTTCGGTGATCGCCACGTATAACGCATCAAGAGCTTGATGCTGGCTACGCTGCGGCCGGAAGCCATAGCTGAGACCGACGAAGTCTTCCTCGTAGATACATTGAAGTACCGTGCGGACCGCGTGCTGGACGATCTTGTCTTCGAGAGACGGAATCCCCAGCGGTCGCTTACGCCCGTCGGCCTTTTCGATGTACACCCGTTTGGAAGGCACCGCCCGAAAGGCTCCGCCGACCAACCTACGGTCGGTGCCCGATGCGGCCGTGAAGATCGACGATGCGATCTTCCAGGCCTTGCTCGTATTCATGCCACGTCACACGATCGATGCCGACCGCTGCCGTCTTCTTAAGCTGGTAAAAGCTCGAAGTCAACAGTTCGACATGGATGTGATGTAGCAGGTTGGTGAACTTGAGCTGACGGCGATTTCTCGCCGTCTCACGCACACCAAGCAGCCCGCGTGACCTTCGACGTTCCGGCTTCGGCGTCCGGTCGAGGTTGGGCTGTTTGGTGTTCCTCCTTGCTGGCCCCCTTCCCTCGGCCGCGGGCACACACCGAAGGTGGGTCGGCAGACGATTCAGCATCGCCGTTGTTCGCCGGACTCATCGGTACTATGGGTCCATCTGACTTCCCACGAGCGTTCATGTCCGCATTGCCTCCGGTGGAGTTTTCGGACCGCTGCGGACGACTTCCTTCCGCAGACTCGTGGGATCTCCCGGTTCTCGTGTTTGAAGTTTCCACCCATGCTCCGGGTCTTCGACTCCGCCGCGTCCAACCAGGTCTTGCCAATAGCGACTTGGTTGATGTTGCCTTCCACGGGCTAGAGGGTGTCGGCACATCGGAACTGCCTGCTTTCGGAGCTCAATAACTGGGCCTGGGTGTACCCCTGCCGTTACCACACCCATCGTGTTACCACGATCAGCGTACGACTCAGGGCCAGCGTATCTGGCTACAATTTCGCTGTAAGACTCTTTCATTCTCTACTTCAAACCGGTTTATCCCGGCGTTTTCCTAGCCGCGGGTGCTGCTATTCGGCCTTCCCAGCAGGGCCACCCGACGCTAGCGCGTTCGGCTCACATAATTTCAAAACACGTTCTTAGAGAATTCGACGCTGGGAACAACAAAGGCTCGGGAGGGCGAGACGCATGTCGAAGATCCGCCTACGCCACGGCGCATCTACAAGCGGCGGGCCGA
>JAQBUE010000332.1 GCA_027624045.1 Acidobacteriota bacterium | reverse complement strand
GCCAGAACTATTTGGACCTTGGACCTCGCGCACCCACTAAACCTTAGAACCTCTCTAAAAGGGAAACCCCCAGCTCATGCCCCCCTCCGGTCCCCCCTCGATTGAAAGACGGATTGGGGGGAGCCCCCCGCCGGGCCGCGACCGGGGTTGCCCTTTTGGAGCGCGGGTCCGTGTTTTGTTCGCGTTCTTCCGGTTGGTCATGGTGGCTCTAGCGGTCACTGCAACGTTTCATCTATCGATGGAGGCCTGATGATCGACGGAATGTCATTGATCCTGCGGCTCCTTTCATTTGCCGTTTGATTGCCTCTACCAGCGCCTCCTGATCCGGAGTGAGCGGCTTCCGTTCTGGCTCCGGTTCCGGAGGTGGCAACCTCGGACTTTTCAGTAGCATTTCGAGGTCCCGTTGCTGCCGGCACTTCTCTTCGATTTGCGCGACGCTCGGAAACCACTTCCATTCCCGCACCGCCGCCGCCAGTGCCTTGCAAACCGTCTCCGGCCCCCAATGCTCCAGAGAACTCCGGTAGACGGCTAGTTTCCTGTTCCAAAGCGCCTTCGCCTGCTGAGGATCGTTCGACAGCCTCTCTTGAGGGCACGCCAAAGACAAGTCTGTTAGGGCTTCCTCCAGCCAGTGCCTCGAACCTTGTTGCGACGGTGGTGCGTTCATCTGTGGGCCTCTCCTTGCCGTATGGGCTGCGCAGCCAGTTGCGGAACGCGGCGGTGTAGTCGTTGTAGGACTTGCCGATGGCCATGCAGTAATCGCGGAACCTTTCGAGTTCGCGGTCAGCGTCACGACCCTCGGCGACTGCAAGGGCTCTCAACTCTTCGGTTAACTCCAGGTCTGAATGCGATCTAACCGGCCCCGATATTTCCGGCTCAGGCTCTGGCTCAGGTTCAGGCTCTGGCTTAGGCTCTGGTTTTCGCAACTCCTCCGAAACTGTTCCGGAACCCTTGCCGGACCGTTTCGAAGCTGTCTCGACGCCGGCTTCCTGCTGCCGTTGGAAATCGCGGAGAGACGCCAAGACCTCGTCGCGGAACGGAAGATCGTCCGGCAGTGCCGCCGCAAGCACGTGGACATGCTTCCAGACGTTCGGATTCTCAGGAGCATTATCGTGCAGGAACTGCGTAAGCCAAATCCAGCCAGAATCCGCCCGCTTGACCAACTCCGCTGATTCGAGTTCGGCCATCGCTACTTCCAGACGTTGATGGTCCCAACGAAGATCGTCCTGGATGTATCCGGCGGGGGCGTAGAAACAGCCGAGCGCAGTCGTGTGAGGTCCGGTGGACAGGTACACGTGGAGTAGACGTGCCTGGTCCCCCAGAGCTCTCGAAGTTGCTCGGGTCCAATAGGCGCTGACGACCTTGCCGTAAGTTCTCAACTCTTGTGCTCCGCTTCTTGCAGGCGTCGGAGCCAACCCCGAGCCGACTCAGCGACGATCAAGTGGCGTCGGCCCACGTGAACGCTCTCCACTTCGCCGGCTTCAATCAACTCGTACACTTTGGTGCGCCCAAGGCCGTAATCTTTGCAAAACGTCCGCAGGTGTAGCAGGACCGCGTGTTCATCGCTCATGGTCGCAATCTACCGTCGGCGGTTGCTAGTGGGGAAAAGGAGAAATCTGATAATTCTGTTGGCGAGACTTTGTTCGCTCTACAGGATGGCGGACCGTGACCGACGATAACTGGGACCAGCGGATCAAGTTCACGGGCGCGGCTGACCGGTACCCGCATGAAGTGATCGGAGCTCTCATCGTGGCCGCCGGGGCACACCCTGCGCAAACGGATTGGCTAACCACTGCTATACGCAGGTGGGCAGCCACGTGGATTGAACCGCTTTTGGAGGGGCCGGCAACTGCAAAGCAGCAGGTTGGGCAGTTACGCAGAGTCGTCAAAGCGTCCGAAACTTTGCGGGAGAACGTGGAGAAACTGTCGGACGACGCCAGAGCGTGTATGTGGCGTGCGGCCAAGGCCGAAGACGCCCTCGACGGAGTACGAGGCGTCGAGGCGTTGCTCGCCAGGTTGTTGAGCGCCGTGACTTCAGTGGAGGCGATCGCAGAGCGAGCTGCGGAAGACGCAACTCCACGCCCAGGACCGCAAGCGAAGGCGATCCGTATCGAGGCGCGTCGCGGTGCAGTTTCCGAGCTTGGCCCAATGTTTCTCGCGCTTACTGGGAAGCGGCCAACGGTGCGGACCTCTCAAGCAATGGGTCATCCAGTATACGGACCTTGGTACGACTTCACTGTGACGGCGTTGGAACCGTTGTTCGGTCCCAACGAAGCAAAGGCGGGCCTCATTCATACGCTTCGTAAAGTCGCGAGGGGTATGAAAGACGAGCCTGACGCTTGGCACGTGCACTACCTGCCAGACAATTCGCCAGAATAGCCAAGAACGGCGCGGTCACGGTCACAGAACTGCGGCACAAGTTCATGGTAGCGACAAAACAGTCGACACCCGCTGCAGAACTGCTGATCTCGCCACCCGGTGCGCCAATAGGTGTGCTGCTATAAACAGCGAGCGCAATGCGCCAATCCGCGGGCTAAGTGGATCAGCCCGCCGGCGCCGAAGCTTCCTCGTCGACGATAGAGACCGCGCAGTTCTTTTGAATCACGACCTGTTCAAGCGCGTCTCGCTCACCCTTCAAACGAGAATACTCAGCGGCCTGCGGACCGTCGCCGCCTTCCAGAAAGAATAGCGCCGGCCAGAACAGCACCAGTCCGACACCCATCTGCGCCGCATCATTCGCTGCGTCTTTATCGATTGAAACCTTGAGCTCACCGGCGCGCCTGGTGACCCGCTGCAGTTCAGCCGCCAGCTGATTGCAGTCGTAGTTCTGGTATGCGATCGGGAAAACGTAGGTGGTTTCCAAATCTTTGCTG
>JAQBUE010000331.1 GCA_027624045.1 Acidobacteriota bacterium | reverse complement strand
GACACCTACTCAGGACGGGCTAAGTGACTTATGCACAAGGTACTAACCTATCTGGCATGTAGTTACGAATGCAGACGTTGGTTAATTACAATTATTTCATAAATTTAATCACACCCATGATAGCCTACTTGAGCATATTTCAACTTCTTATTCCCCCCTGAGGAGAGCATCACCATGGCTATTACAATGCAAGGATCCTGGACGATCCTCGTCAAAAGCAAAGCGGCCGCCTGGAAGCAGCGATTCGTCATCTCTGGCAGTTCAAACGGTGTGGACGGCCAATATGCCGGCCAAACCAGCACTTCACCCGTGAGTGTCAGCGGTGCCAATTGGGTCATTCGCCTGCAGCACGAACCAGGATCAGGCAAACCCTGGATCGATTCGGAGGAACGGCTGGAAACCCCGACTCGCCCCGCGGGACAAGTAACATTCGACCTCTCCGCCAACGATTCGGGCGAAGATGCTGACTTCAACGATCTAGTATTGACGTGCGACGCCGCCGTCAATGATTTCGACTACATTGTCTACGGCAAAGTCCGCTCTTATTCCGGACTCTGTTTCTTCAATCCATGTTTTCGAAGAGTCATCGTTATCGATACAGCCGTCCGGTTCCGCGACCTGCTGAACTACAAGCCGGTGCGGGCAGCGGCTGAAGCGCTCTATCCTGATCGCGTCAAGCAAGTCGAACGGGCAGCCGCCGCCGAGGAGGCGCAAAACGAAACCGAGCCCGCTTTCCGTCCGATCATGCTTCCCATCGGGGCCGCGCAACCGCCGGACTCTGGCAGCGTTTCGAAGTTCACGGCTCTTTCATCGAATCAGCAGATCGCGTTTGGTTCCGCCGCCGCCAACATCATCTCGAAGCACGCCCTCGACTTGGGGCGGCTTAAAGACCGACTCACTCCGATCTGCACCGTGAAGGATCAACCGGGCCTGGCGTTGCGATTCCTAGAGTACGACCGCACGGCCGCCGAGCAAGCAGGCGGACCCTACAGCGGTGAGGGCCCACGCCAGAACCTCGGCTTCGCCGTCACCGACAGTCAGGGCAACTACATCTTCCGCTTTGCGCAAACCGCCGCCGATATCCAAGGCGAGGTGGATGAGGGCAGCGGTCTGCGCCCCGACCTCATCATTCAGGCCGTCAGCGGACTTGGCGGCGACTTGGGGGTTCTCTCGGAAACGGCGGTCTACAATGACATCCCCAACTTCCGGCGCATCAATCTCTGCTTCCCCGAGAACCGTCTCAACCCCGGTCCCGCGGCCTGCCAAGGGGGACGTGCCATTCAGGCCATCGGCAACATTTCGATCCTCTCGACGGCCATCACGCAACTGGATGGGCTCGGCCGGGTCACATCATCCGGCTTGGTGCCAATCACCAAGGGCGCCTGGTACGGTTCGCTCCACGTCTACGCCTGCTTTCTTGAACATCCGAGCGTCGAACACTACACAATCGAGCACCGTAGAGGCTTCGGCGCGTGGGAGTACGTCACCGAAACGTACAAGCACGAGTTCATTCCGCAGTTGGCCAATCCTTTCCACCCGGCGCACAAGGTCGGCCCATTCGACGTTGCTCTCTCGGGCGGCGCGATCGTCCCCGCCTACAAGAACATCGAATCGGATGGAAACTGGGTCGCGACGCACCGCCTGCGCAAAATCATCATCAACTCAAATATCTATGCGGCGATCTCGAACCCAGGCAGTGTGCAATTCCGCATAAAGGGCTATGACGCCGCGGGAAGTTTCGTCCCAGGCGCCTCCGATCAGATAACCCTATTCATCGACAATCGGGCCGTCAGCGGCGATGTCGACGATGTCTCGATGGGCTCGATCGCGCCCGGCGAGTGCGCGCTGTTCGACCTTCCCACGCCGAACGAGCCTCTCACCATGCGCTTCCGGGCGATTCACCTGGGCGGGTTCGTCCAGAACTATTCCGTCTCTGTCAAACGGGGTTCCAACACCCCAGTGGCCGTCACAGGCGACATACCGTTGTCGATGACCTACGACCAGGCGGTGCATGGCGCTTCGTTCCAAGGCACGCTGCACCCGAGCGCCGGCTCCCCCGACGCCGACGGCTACGTCGAGGCCACGCTCACACCGGTAGGCTCGTGGCTACCGGCGGGAAAGAGTTTTTGTGCTTTCTCGTTCGAAGTTCACGGCAGTACCCGCTCGACGAACGGCTTCGGCGTGCGTCCCGGCGGACTGCTCGATAAGGAACTGGTCGGCATCAGTATGGACCTGTGCCCGGCGTGTGAATGTGAAGAAGGCGCCGCCGACGCTAACGGCTGACCTGCATGACCTGCTGAGGGTGCGCTCTCGGGCGCACCCTCATTTTTTGTGTCAGCGGACTTGCCTTGCCTGCAAGCGCAAGACGCTGATCTCCGGCGGCACGCCGAAGCGCACGGGCAGAATGCTCGTTCCCAGTCCCGTGCTGACGAAGAAATCGCGCCCCTGCTCAACGATGTGTCCCGCGGCGTAGCGCTCACCAAATCGTGACGGGACGATCGGCCTGCCCAGAAGCGGCAGGCGTACCTGGCCGCCATGCGTATGCCCTGCAATCGAAAGCGCCACCCGGGCGGGCATCTCGGGGAACACATCTGGATTGTGTGTGAAGACGATCACCGTCGCGTCGGGAGGAACATGCTCTAGCGCCAGGTGAACATCCGGCTTGCCTTCCCAGTAGTCAGCCACGCCAGCCAGCCATAGAGAGGTCGGCGGATCGATCGGGGCCGCGTCATTGTCGAGGACGCGAATGCCGTGCCTCTCAAGTTCGGCGCGAATGGCGGGTCCGTCGAGCCACCAGTCATGGTTGCCCAATACGGCCCACACGCCTAGCCGCGCCCGCAACTCCCAGAGTTGTCCAATGCAAGATGATCCTGAAAGGAGGGAGTGTTTCCAATACAAGATGATCCTGAAG
>JAQBUE010000104.1 GCA_027624045.1 Acidobacteriota bacterium | reverse complement strand
GTCCCATTGCCATAGAACAAGTTTATCGACTCTTGTTTCAATGTGGGACTTCCACCACAGGCTGCTATGCCTCGTCCGGCCAGCTCAACGCGCAGGTCCCCTGGGAGTTGCAAGGGTGGGAGGAAGCGACGCTGCGACTGCGGGTGGGCTTGCGAATCAGCGACCCCGTCGTCGTCCCTCTGGCTGAGTACTCGCCGGGATGTTTCACGCTTGACGGCGTCCAGGGCGCGATTACAGTCGGAAATTCGGGGGCCGTGGCCGCGCCAGCAGGGGCAATACCCGGGGTCCAAACCCGGCCTGCCGCCGCGTTCGATGTCATCACGTTGTGGTGTACCGGTCTCGGTCCGGTTACGAATGATCCCAAAACGGGCGAGCCGGCGCAGCGGCCGTTCCCGCTCACGACGACCACGCCCGTCGTCACGATTGGCAGCGTCGAGGGGCTCATCACCTACTCAGGCATCGCGCCGAGCCAAAGAGGGCTCAACCAGATCAATGTGAAGCTGCCCGCCGATGTCCCGGCCGGAGACGCGCTGCCGGTCGTGCTGACGATTGGCGGCGTCGAATCGAACACGATTACGATTGCCGTCGAATAGTCGCCTTACGGCTTCAGCACTTCAAACTCGAAGATCAGCGCTTTGCCGCGAATGACAAAGCACAGGTAGTGCTCCCAGAACTTGCGGAACGCCTTCGACTTGTTCAGCGCCAATTCGAAGCCGAGCAGCTTCCAAAGGCGCAGCAGCTTCACGTAAACCCTGCGCTCGCGTAATCGCGAGCGGCTGTAGTAGCTGAACGAGCCGGCTTCGGTGAAGTAGCGGAAAGAGAAGGAATTCAAGTGCCAGCGGTGGGTCGGGTCGCAGAAAGAGCTGAAGTCGGTGTAGTGAGGCGTCTCGATGACGATGCGTGCACCGGGCCGTGAGATGCGATGCACCTCTTCCACGGTCGCAATGACATCGGCGACATGTTCGATGACGTGGACCAGCCAGACCTCGCCAAACGTGCCATCCCGAAAGGGGAGCTTCCCTGAGTCAATGTCCGCGACAACGTCCGCGGCAGTATCGCGGTTGCGGTCGATCCCAATGGCGCCGGGACGCTTATTACGCCCGCAACCGACATCGAGTACGAGCAATGGGGATGCGTCAGACAACCGTCACAATGTAACAGGAACGATTCGGTCGGGCAGCAAACGCTTCGACTGTGTGGAGTTGTTTCCTACTGAGCGACGAGCATTGGCCCGGCGCCCGCACCCGCCGCGGCGGCGAAGCGGCGGACCGCTGGTGGGGGCGTGAGGAAGAGCGAACGCTGGGCGGGCGCGCTCTTCGCCGAGGCGTGCAACTCCGGATAGTGGGCAAGCAGTTGCGGCGGGACATCGACTGTATCGCCAGTCGTCATTTCAATGAGCTCAAGGCCGTTGACGATGGCTTTGCCTTGGAAGTGATTGTTGGTGACGACATAGGTCGTGCGGGCCTGGCTGGCGATCTGATCGATGCGCGTGTTCCACTTCTCGAGTTGCTTGCGGGAGTAGAGATAGTTGTAACGCGCATCGACACGGCGCATGCCGGTGCGACCGTTGGTGTCGGTGTCGAAGCTGAACCATTCCTGGTAATTGCGTCCGTGGAAGCGCACATAGCCGATTGGCGAAGTTACGTGCGCGGTCGGAGGCAGGCAGTGGTCGAGGCGGGGCTGATCGATATTGCAGAAGCCGATGCGCTGGTTGATGAGCAGATCGAGCGCGGGGTTTGAGTTCCAGCTTGAGTGGCGGAACTCGGCGACGAGCGGGAAGTGCCCGAAGGCTTGTTTGAGGCGAATCAGGTAATCCCGATTTTCATTGTTCAGCCGAAACGACCATGGGAACTGCATCAGCAGACAACCAAGGCGGCCTGTTTCGGCCAGAGGGGCGATGCCGTCAGAGAACTCCTTAACGTCACTGCGCAGCAGGGTGCGTTCGTGGGTGAAGCCGCGGTAGAGCTTGGCGGTGAACTGAAAGTCGCGGCGATGCTCAACCTTGCGGACCCACAGCCGGGCGATCTCCGGACGCAGCGGGCGGTAGAACGAGGTGTTGATTTCGATGAGCGGGAAGTAGTTGGCGAGGTAGGAGGCTTCGTGGAAACCTGCGGGCCGCGAGCGCGGATAGACGATTCCGTTCCAATCTTGATACGACCAGCCTGCCGGTCCGACTCGAATGTTTGTCCTCACGAGATTTCCCTTTCGTTTGTAGTCTGTTCGCCTTTTGTTCCATGTTAAACGAAAACGAAAAAGGCGTCAAGTGTTTTATTGGGCGGGAGCAGCGTTGATCGTGCGGTTGTCTCCTCTCAGGAAGAGCGATTGACAACTTTCAGCCCTGGCGGGATACGCAGACTAAAGCGATCGCTCCGCCAACTCGCCCACGATCGGCAGAGCATAGCGCTCGCCTCCCCAGGTCTTGATCAGCATGAAGATCCACAAGCCGAGCAGGAAGAGATGTAAGAGCCCCTCGATCGGCGAGCCGCGGCCGGGCAGCCATTGGAACCAAGGCGTGATCGCCCAGTCCACGACAAGCCATGCCACGAACAAATACAGACCTTGATAGGCGTGGAAGCGGGCATCCCGGTCTTGCCGGAACTCGACAGACGCGAGGACGTAGATAGCCGCTATCCAGCCCAGCCACGGAACGTAGCTAAGAATCGAAGCTGCGCGCGGACTCAGGCTGGAGGAAGGGTTGCTCGTTGGATAACGTGGGGCGCCGGAGATCGGTTGTCGCGCGCCGCACTTCCTACAGAAGTGATCGGCCGACTGAGCTTCGACCCCACATCGCGTACAAAACGGCAACGAATTGATCTCCTAGTGGGGATACGGCGTTTGGCCGGACATGTTCCCCCACGGCCGCTGATCCCCACAACGCTGCCTTACAACGTGAGTATTTGATGGTCAAGGCACGCCGGCCGCACGGCCTCACGCACGGAATCGACAAAACCATCCCCGTATCGCGCGAGGAAGGACATTACCGAGAAAAGGCGTTCCTGAGGATTGCGCTCGGGGTAGATCAAATTAGCCAGACAAGCCGCGTCGCCTGCGGCCCGGGAATCTCTGCGCAACGACTCCGCGGCGGCCTTCGAGCGGATCTTGGCGAACTGATAGCGCATCTTCTTGCTGGAGTTATCGAGAGCCTGCCCCAACGTTGGATCGAACGACAGCAGCGGGCGATGAGCGTCGGCGAGCGCCTTCTCAATCAGGGCCTCACTCGCTTTCAGTTGCTTGTCTACGGCCGCGGGCACCAACTGCGTCGCGATTTGAGCTCGTAGATCGCTCTCGGCCTGAAAGCAATCCGCAGCCGCCAGAGCATACCTATTGAGCAGCCGATGGGCTCTGCTGTCGAGAACGGTGAGGGATAGGCGGGGCAGCACGAGCGGCATACGGCCCAGCAAGCGCTCGTAGAGCACCTCGGCTTGCGCCAGGTAGGCGATCTCGGCCGGCCCGGCGATGTAGGCGACTGTCGGCAACAGAAAATCCTGCGTGACGGGCCGCAGCAGGACGTTCGGAGAGAATCGCTGGGGTTGGGACGCCACTTCCTGGCGCAAATCGTCGGTGGAGAACAGGCGGCCGGCTTGTTCGTAGCCGTTTGGCACACGCTTCATCGCAATGCGCCGATCGTCGTCGAACCGGAAGAGCAATGAGGTTTCGTCGGTCACTCGCACCTGGGTGTGATATCCGGCGTCCTCAAGGGCAGCACAGCGTTCGAGCAGCAGCCGGTTCAGATCGTCGTCTTCATCAAGGGCCTGCTCGAACAGGGGCGCGGCCAAACGCCGAATGGCCGGATCCATGGGGTCCAGAAAGATCAAGCCGTCATCGCGGACGAGGTGGTTCAGAAGGCCGCGAAAACCATCCCGAAACGATACTCGGTCCGGATAGTTCTCGGCAGCGAGAGCGACTGCCTCGTCCGCGTAGGGGAGCCCGTCGAGGTGCGCCCGCAGGGCCGGCAAGGCAGTGTCCTCGATCGCGAGGGCTCCAACCGGTTCACCCTCGTGATGTGTCGCCGCACCTTGCACGCGGACGGCTTTGCCCTTGGCGTCCAGCAGCCAGGTGTGATCGATCTCGGCGAGGTCGTGATCTTCGGTGGCCATCCAAAACACAGCGACAGCCGGCTGCCCGGCCGCGCACAGGCTCTTGGCAAGCTCGATTGCGGTCAGCGCCTTATAGAGGGCAAAGACGGGTCCGCCGAACAAACCCACCTGCTGACCCGTCGCCACGACGACCGTATCGGGTCCCGCCAGAAGATTGAGGTTTTCCGCCGTGGCGTCACCACCGCTCGCGTTTTGGGCTCGCAGCGCCGCGACCAGGGCCGCGCGGCGGGGCGGCGGCAGCTGTATGCCACGAGCCACCTCCGCGATCTTCGCCACATCGGGAGGATGGTGGTAGAAGCCGCTTACACGCTCAAAACGGTACAGGAAATCCGTAAAGAGAGCGGCTGAGCCCGGCATCTGTGTCTGCTTGAGACAGACGCTCTGAGTCTCGCTCAATGACTTATCCATGAAGGCCAACAGAACGCGGCCGATGGGCCGGATTGCGGATCAAGAAAGGAGCGACATCCGCGGGCCCGAGGAAATTCGCTCTTACGCCGAAGGCTCAGAATAACAGATTGTTTCAACCACAAATCCCGTATGATTCCCGCAGCCCCGCCACGTGGGAGAATGCGAGAAACCCTCTTACTCAGATGCCCTCAGACCCTCTTGGGATGCGCCGAAACGGCGGCGATCAGCGCCGATGACCGGAATTTACATCTCCTTCCCCTTTTGTACGCAGAAGTGCACTTACTGCCATTTCGCCTCCGGGGTCTTTCCCGCCGAGTGGATACCCGAATACCTTGAAGCGGTCGCTGCCGAAATCCGCGCCGCCACGTATCCCTCCACGCCTGACACCTTGTATCTTGGGGGAGGAACCCCGAGCCTTATTAGCGTCCCGCAGCTCCAGCGCCTGCTCGGAGCCCTGCCCGTCGCCTCGTGGCGGGAAGCCACCATCGAGGCAGCCCCGGGGACGGTCTCGCTAGAGAAGGCGCAGGCCTGGACCGAAATCGGCATCCGACGGGTCAGCCTCGGCGTGCAATCATTCGTGCCCGGGGTTGCCGCGGCCGCCGGACGCAAGCACACTCCCGAATCCGTCGCCCGTGATGTCGAGATCCTGCGCCAAGCGGGCATTCACGACATCAATATCGACCTACTGGCGGGACTGGCTCACCAAACAGAAAAGACTTGGCGCACGTCGTTGGACTGGACCCTGCGTCTCGATCCGAGCCACGTTTCGGTCTACATGCTGGACGTTGACGATGAGAGCAACCTCGGCCGCGAACTGCAAGCGGGCGGCACTCGTTTCGGTGCCGCGTCCGTCCCGAGCGAAGACGAAACCACGGACTTCTACTTGCACGCCATTCGGGAGCTGGCAAGCAGCTCGCTCCCGCAGTATGAAATCTCGAACTTCGCCCGGCCGGACCGCGAATCCCAACACAATCTCAAATACTGGCGTATGCAGCCCTATATTGGCTTCGGCGTCGACGCACATTCGTTTGACGGCGCCCGCCGCTGGGGCAATGTGTGCTCGGTCAAGGAGTATCTCGGCCACGCCCACCGCGGCGAGTCCGTTCGCGCCTTCACCGAAACACTCGACGAACGCCGCCTCGCCGAAGATCGATTCATCACGGGCTTAAGGCAAATCTCGGGCATCGATCCTGCTTCGAGTGAGATACGCCTTTTCGAGGAGCCGCTGCGGCGGATGTTCGATCGCGGCTGGCTCGACCAGAGTAGCGGACGATTGGCATTGACTAGAGAGGGCTTGCTGTTCTCCAACGAAGTCTTCGCTGAGTTTCTGTCGTCTTAACTCTAGGCGGAACCCGCGTCTTTAAGTGGGTCGTTCGTCTTACGATGAAAAGTACCAATGGACCATTGAGCGCCAAAACCGACTGGCTAATACTTGTTAGCAGGAGAACGGCTTCCTACACAACTCATGGCCCATCCAATACGACGCTTCCTCAAGCATCTGTTTCGCGACTGCCGGGGGCAGGATTTTGTCGAGTACTCCTTGCTGCTCGGCTTCATCGCGGTCGCCGCCGCGGCTACGATTCCGCCTCTCGCCGAGCCGATCGGTGAGATTTTCAGCAAGGCTCACTCGATCACTACCCGCGCCGCCAACCGCCCGACCGGTGGCGCTCCGGCGGAAAACTAGAAAAAGAGCCGACTAGCGACAACCGTTCGCGCCTGCCACTCCACCCTCGATTTTCCTTTTCGCCGCTCAAACGCTATCCTCTAATTCGTAGCGAGGAAAGCAATGAGCGAGCTCATCGACCTAAGAAGCGACACCGTCACGCGCCCGACGCCGCAGATGCGTCAGGCGATGTTTGAAGCCGAAGTTGGCGACGACGTCTACCACGAAGATCCCAGCATCAACCTCCTCGAACGGCGGGCCGCTGAAATAGTCGGCAAAGAGGCCGCCGTCTTCGTCCCGACCGGCACGATGGGGAACCAGTGCGCGATCCGCGCCCACACGCAGCGGGGGGAGGAGATCATCCTCCACGAGCGCTCGCACATTGTGCTTTATGAAATGGGCGGCGTGGCGCAACTCGCCGGATGCGTGACCCGCACCCTTCCCTCGCCCGACGGCATCCTGAGCTGGGACCAGATCGAGCCGCTTGTGCGCCCGGCGAGCGACCACTTTTGTGGAACCAGCCTGATCGCCGTAGAAAACTCCCACAATATTCTGGGCGGACACGTCTATCCTCAACAGGTGCTCAACGGAATCTGCGACGAGGCGCACGAGCGCGGCCTCAAGGTCCATATGGATGGCGCGCGTGTCTTCAACGCCGCAACTTACCTGGGCACGCCGGTGCATGAGGTTACGGCGAGGGTCGACTCGGTGATGTTCTGTCTCTCGAAGGGCCTGGGCGCGCCGGTCGGCTCGATGCTCGCCGGCAGCGCGGACTTCATTGAACGCGCCCGCCTGACGCGCAAGGTGCTGGGGGGGAGCATGCGCCAAGCCGGCGTTCTCGCCGCCGCTGGACTTGTCGCGCTGGAACAGTCCCCGACGGGACTGGCGCGGGATCACGAGAACGCCCGCTTCATCGCCGAATCGCTGGCGGAGATGCCAGGCATCAGCGTGAACCCGGCCGATATCCAAACGAACATCGTCATTCTCGACGTGCGGGGCACGGGCATGAGCGGCAAGGAACTGTCAGCGAAACTGCGCGAACGCGGCGTACTCTCGAATGCCATTGCTCCCTATCGCATGCGCATGCTGACGCACTTCGACGTCAGCAGAGAACAATGCGAGAGCGCCATGCGGACGGTATCAGAGGTCTTGCAGCAGGTCGGCGTGGCGGTGGGAGACTAGCGTTGCAAGCAGCCCGCGTCATCATCACGGTGTTGTTGGCCGTGAGTCTGCCCGAGGCATTTGCTCAATCCCCCCACCCAACCGCCGCCTTTACCCTCCATACCCAAACTGAGCGCTTCTTCATGGACGCCGTCGCACCCATCAACCGTCAGGTCGAGGACTGGGTGCGAGGCTGCAAGATCGTGCTCGGCGGAGCGCTCTACGAACTGACCTGCCCGCCGGCGCGCGTCGACCTGCGCCAGTTTGACGGGGACCGCGTTTCTGAATCCGTGGAAATCTCACTCGCGCTCTTCCGCGACCTCGACGAAGGCATCTATCTGGCGGGCTGCCCCTCGCTGGAGCAACTGGAAAAGATCGAGAAACGCCACGAAGAGCAAGCCAACCGCGGGCCCCAGCCTAAGACTCGCGCCGCGCAGGAGCAAGCTTCTCAAGAGGCGGAAAAACAGGCGGCGGAAGCCACCCGCCGTGATTGCGGCGACCTTGCCTCCGGACAAACCTATTCGCTCGAAGTGAAAGACCAGGACCTCCGCATTGTGATCCGCGGACGCCAACTGCCGTTCACGATCTTTGGATTCCGTCCGAAAGACAAACCGATCGGAACGTACGACAAGCCACCTATTCCAACCGACGCCCCCCGCATCGGACCGCTACCACGGGTCAGCGAGGACGGCATGCCGCGTACCGAAGCGCCGCTATGGCACCTGCCTCCGGCGAAAGCGATCGCGCGCTCGGCCCGGCTCACCGGCGGAGGCGGACCGTTGCGCACCGGCCGCTTCGTCGTGGCATGCGGGACCCCCGCGCCCATC
The DNA here is from genome assembly GCA_027624045.1 of Acidobacteriota bacterium. Classification (GTDB taxonomy): domain Bacteria; phylum Acidobacteriota; class Terriglobia; order Bryobacterales; family UBA6623; genus JAPPLB01. Next base: position 10,557 of record JAQBUE010000104.1, on the reverse strand, counting down.
TACGTCGACAACGGCTACCTGGGCGTCTGCCCGCTCGATCTGCCTCTCATCGCGGGCCCACACACTCTCCAGGCGAAGTACCGCGACGGCCGTGACTGGAGCCGCGAGTTCCGCCTGGGGGCTGGACAAACAGTTGAGTTTGACGTCCCTTCAAGGTAGCTGTGGCGAGGCGCTTTGAACAAGCTATCGGGCTGATCGACGAAGCCAATGGCGCCGATCCCAACCAGGAAATCCGCGACGGCGAGCGCTGCCCAAAGGAACTGCTCTACTCGCAGCGCATGACCGAGTGGCTCGAACGGCTTGAGCCCGGTGCTTCCGAAGTGCTGCGCCTGGCCGCGCGCGCGCAGCATATCCGACGCTGGGAGATCCCGCGCGGAAGCTATCCGATGAACCGCCAAGGCTATCGGGCCTGGCGCACTGAGCTGGGCCGATTCCATGCCCGAACAGTCGGAGCTCTTCTCGGCACAGCCGGGTACGAGGAGCAAACCATCGAGCGGGTGGGGGCGTTATTGAGAAAAGAACATCTGAAAACCGACCCTGACTGCCAGACGCTGGAAGACGTGATCTGCCTTGTGTTTCTGGAGAATCATTTTGAAGAATTCGCCCAGCAACATGACGAAGAGAAGCTGCTGAATATCGTTCGGCGGACCTGGATGAAGATGTCGGAGCGGGGGCACAAGGTGGCTTTGGAGTTGCGATTGCCGGAAGCGGCGCGCAGTGTTGTGGAGAAGGCGCTGAGGTGACCGCGATAGCGTTTCGCGCCTCATAATCGGCCGTTCGCCGTGATGCGGCCGGCGATAGGTTAATACCGAAGAAAGACGGACTACTCAGCTGGATCTTTGAGCCCTGCTAGGCGTTTCAGGGCCATCGTTTACCATTGGGGATGGAGTTGTGCCGTCAAAAGCCCAGAATGGAGCACGGGTTTGACAAGGGCTCCGCGTATTGAGCTGGGAGAGGGGCAAAGTGGCCGAGCGATCGTCGAGACCACGCAGAGATAGCGGGCCCCGCATCCTTGTTCCGTCGATAGGCAACCCGGTTCGCTGTGTCAACGGCGCCTCCACCTACACCCGGGAACTGGAGCGGTGGCTCCGAGCGCCGCCGCTCGAAGCCGAGGTGTGTTGTCTTTCGCTGCCGACTCTTCGGCCCGTCCGGCATCGGCTGCGGCAGTCGTTCAGCCTGGCCCGCTCGTTATTCTCGAAGCTTCCCGCGAAGGCGATTTTCGCCCGTTCCCGGCGGATGTCGGTCGCCGTGAGCCGTGAGCTTAGGGATGGGGGCTACGACCTTGTTGTGTTGAACGGCACTGACCTGCTGTGGCTGCTGGACGAGCTACCCGATTCGTTGCCCGTCGTCGTGGTGGCGCATAACATTGAGCACCGACTGTTTGATGTTCAAGTGCGTTCGGCGGAGTGGTTACCGACTCCGTTTCGGAAACACCTGAGGGGAGATGCGCTACGGCTTGCCCGGTACGAGCTAGATGGTATGAAGCGCGCCGGCAATGTAGTCGCCCTATCGGCCGAAGACGCTGTGTATGTCGAACGTCATTGCGGCGGGTTGCAGACGCTCGTGCTGCCTCCAGCTTTCGGCTACAACCCTCACCCGCGTAGACCGCCAGCGGGGGACAGCGAACCCCTCGAGATCGGTTTCGTAGGGAATTTTGGCTGGTGGCCTAATCAGCAGGGGCTGGATTGGTTTCTCAAGCGGGTCTTTGCTCATCTCGATGGAGGCGTTCGGCTCCACCTGTTTGGGGAGCAGAGCGACAAGGGCGCTTTGCCGGATGGAGTTGTTGCTCATGGCTATGTACCTGATCTGGGCGAAGTGCTGGAACAATGCCATTTCATGATCTGTCCCATTCTTGGCGGCGGCGGTGTATCGATCAAGGCCGCCGAGGCGATCTACAACCGCGTACCGATCTTGGCAACGCCGTTTGGAGTGCGCGGCCTGCCGTTGGCAGAAAACCCGGCGATCGTGGTACGCGAGACGCCGCAGGACTGGGTGCAGTTTCTCGGCTCAGCCGGCGCGCGCGAACTTGCCGCGCGCAGTGTGCTTGAGATTAACAGCGGGCGGTTCCGGCAGGAGACTCGGCGGGAAGCGTTACAAAGTTATGTGTTACGGGTCATGGGCCGGGATAAGAACTAACCCCGCCGTTGCCGGAAGGGGCAATCCGTGGATTGCCGCAAGCTCGAAGCGTTGCTCTCGGCCGCTGATTGCCCTATTCTTGACAGTGTTCCGATTGCTTGCCCTGGAGGTTTCCTGATGCCGTTCTTTTCGCCTCGCTCAATCCGCTGCTTATTTGCGTGTTTCGCTGCCTGCCTCGTCTGGAGCAGCGTCGGCGCGGCGCAATCGGTGCCTCTACAGCCTTTTGCGCAACAAGTCCGGCGCCTGGAAGACGCGCTGAACTATATCGGTCAACCCTTGCCCGCCGGCGACCACGCTGAGATCAATAGCGCCCTGGCCGCGGCCGACGAGACGCAGGCCGCCGCCCGGATTCAGGAGGTTCTCGACCGCCACGTGCTGGCGGAGGTCGAGATCAATGCGGAGAGCCGTGTCAAAGTCCGGCCGGGGAAGGCAAAGCCCGAACTCGTCGAGGGCGGCACGCGCATGTTCCTCGTGAAGGTTTTGAACGGCGCCGGCGTTACCGCGCCACTCGCTGTCGAAAGCCCTAACAGTGGCCCGACTTCTTTGCGCTCGCGTGGTGAGAAAGAGCCTGAAATGGAACTCACTCAGACAGATGTCAAGGAGCGCTGGGCGAACCTCGAGATGTTCAACGGCCCGCCGATGGCCGAGCGGCTGTCTGGACTGGCGGTCGAGTACCAGATTCTGCAGGTATACAGCCGCGACCGCGGACAGCGTTCGGCCAAGATCGCGTTCAACGTGGGCCAAGGCACGCAAGACATTGGCTTCCGGAACGACATCCTGGTGCTGTTTAACATCGGCGCGGCGCGTCCCATCAAGTTCCACGTGAAGGATGAGAATGGTCAGCCGACCATTGCATCCTTCACGATCAAGGACCTGCAGGGGCGCATCTATCCGAATTTGTCGAAGCGCCTCGCGCCCGACTTTCCGTTCCAGCCGCAGGTCTACCGGGCTGACGGGGAAGAGGTTCGGCTGCCGGACGGCTATTACTCGATCGCTTACGACGGCGGCCCTGAGTTCTACACCCGCACCAAGGAACTGCCCGTAACCGAGAGCGCGCCCAAGGAGCTTTCGTTTCAGCTTCAGCGCTGGATTGATCCGTCAAAGTGGGGCTGGTGGTCGGGCGATCACCACGTTCACGCCTCGGGCTGCTCGCACTACAAGAATCCGACCGAGGGAGTTCTGCCCCAGGACATGATTCGACAGATTCTCGGTGAGAACCTCAACATCGGCGCCGTGCTCACATGGGGGCCTTCGTGGTATTACCAGAAGCAATTCTTTAGCAGCCAGGACAACGAGCTTTCAAAGAAAGAGCGCCTGATGCACTACGATGTCGAGGTCTCGGGCTTCCCCTCGAGCCACGCCGGCCACCTCGTTTTGCTCGGATTGAACGAAGACGACTACCCCGGCACAACGCGCGTGGACGAGTGGCCGTCATGGGATCTGCCGGTACTGCAGTGGGGTCGGAAGCAAGGCGGAATCGTAGGTTTCTCGCACTCGGGTTGGGGCCTGGAAGTCCGCACGGACGAACTACCCAATTACGAGATGCCGGGTTTCGACGGCATCGGCGCCAACGAATACGTCGTCGATGTGACGCATGACGCCGTCGATTTCATCTCGACCGTCGATACACCCTCGGTTTGGGAGCTGAACATCTGGTACCACACGCTGAACGCCGGTTTCCGCACACGTGTCAGCGGCGAAACCGACTTCCCGTGCATTTACGACGACAAGGTCGGCCTCGGCCGCAGCTACATCAAGCTCGACAAGCTTAGCTACCGCGGCTGGATCGAGGGAGTCAAGGCAGGCCGTTGCTACGTCAGCGAAGGCAAGAGCCATCTCATGGATTTTGCCGTCAACGGCGTCGAAGTCGGCACGCAGAACAGCGAGATCCAGCTCGATTCGCCGCAGAAGGTACGTGTAACGGCCAAGGTCGCGGCCTTTCTCGACAACTATCCCGATCCGAATTTCCACAACCTCGGCTATGAGAAAAAGCCTTATTGGGATGTCGAACGCGCCCGCATCGCTGAGACGCGGGAAGTTCCGGTGGAGTTGGTTGTCAACGGTGAATCGGTTGCGACGAAGAATCTGCTCGCCGACGGCCAAGTCCGCGAGATGACCTTCGACGTGGCAATCGAAAAGAGCAGTTGGATCGCGCTGCGGATACTGCCTTCTTCGCACACGAACCCGGTCTTCGCGGTTGTGGGTGGAAAGCCGATTCGCGCCTCGCGCCGCAGCGCCGAGTGGTGTCTAGCGGCAGTGAATCAATGCTGGAGCCAGAAGGCGCCGCGCATTCGAGAATCGGAACGGGAGGCCGCCCGGAAAGCCTACGACCACGCACGCGAGGTGTACCGCAAACGCATCGCCGAGTCGGGGATGTAAGTGATTTAAGGCTGTACCTGACCGAAGACCCCGGGCGGGCTAGGGGGTGTTGGTGTCCGACGGCCGCCCATCCGCCCGTCGCCGGTAGACGCAGATCGCCAGCGGAGGGATGCGGCTGGTTTCTCCTCGTAACCGGAACAACCGTTCTCCGTGCTGGTGGCCGGTATCGAGAATGCGCTCCCAGCAATGCTCGGGGCCCGGGGGCGGCACGTGAAAATTGACCGGCGTTGTGCCGCCATTCAACACGATGAAGAGATCGCAGTTTGCCAAGCCATCCGTCTCGCCGCTCTCATCAGGCCCAGCCAACCATACGCCGAAACACCGTGAATCGCCGCGACTCCAATCCTCCGGCGCCAGTTCTTTCCCTGCTGGGCCGTACCAGGCCGCGTCCTTACGGGTATCCAGCGGCGGTCCGTTGCCCGTCAAGAACGTCTCGCGCCTGAGGACCGAGTAGCGCCGCCGCAGAGCCGTCAGCCGCTGCGTGAACGCCAATAGCGATTCACGCTTCTCGTCAAGCTTCCAATCGAGCCAGGTGAGGGGGCTGTCATGGCAGTAGGCATTGTTGTTGCCCTGTTGCGTGCGGCCGATCTCGTCACCGGCGGTGAGCATGGGAACGCCCAGCGAAAGCATCATTGTCGCCAGCAGATTGCGTTTTTGCTGTTCGCGAACCGCAATAGTGCCTTGGTCGCCGGTCGGTCCCTCGGCCCCGTGGTTCGAGCTGTAATTGGCGTTTTCCCCGTCGCGATTTTGCTCGCCGTTGGCCTCGTTGTGTTTTTCGTTGTAGCTGACCAAATCATGCAACGTGAAGCCGTCATGAGCCGTGATGAAATTGATCGAGGCGCGCGTCCCACGGCGCAGCGGGCGGAACAGGTCGCTGCTTCCGGCAAGGCGGGTGGCCGCCGGGCCGATGCCCCCTTCCCCTTTCCAGAAACGGCGCACGTCGTCGCGGTAATGCCCATTCCATTCCGACCATCCCGACGGAAAACCGCCGACTTGAAATCCGCCTTCGCCGACATCCCACGGTTCGGCGATGAGTTTCACTCGCGACAGAACCGGGTCTTGCCTGATGGCGGCAAGGAAAGGGGCCCGCGGGTTAAAGGCGTTCGGCGAGCGCGCCAGGGCTGTGGCAAGATCGAACCGGAAGCCGTCGACATGCATCTGCTGGACCCAATACCGCAGGCTGTCCATGACGAGCTGGAGCACAGGCGGACTTGTGAGGTCGAGTGTATTGCCCGTACCCGCGTAGTCGATGTAGCGGCGCCGATCGTTCGGATCGAGCCGATAGTAGACGCTGTTATCGAGACCGCGCATTGACAGGGTGGGCCCGTTCGCGCCGCTCTCCGCCGTGTGGTTATAGACAACATCGAGAATCACTTCGATGCCGGCGCCATGCAGCCCGCGGACCATCGTCTTGAATTCGTGAACCGCGCTCGCCGGTTCCCGGTTGCTCGCGTAGCGCGTGTCGGGCGCGAAGAACGCAAGCGTGTTGTAGCCCCAATAGTTCGTCAAGCCCAGTTGGACCAGCCGATGTTCATCGACGTGATATTGAACCGGGAGCAACTCAACCGCCGTCACTTTTAACTTCCGAAGATGGTCAATAGCCGCATCGGAGCAAAGCCCCAGGTAGGTGCCGCGGATCGACTCCGGCACGCCCGGATGCTGTCGCGTAAAGCCCTTGATTGGCAATTCGTAGATCAAGGTGTCGGGCCACGCCACATGCGGGTGCTGATCGCCGGCCCAGTCGAATGATTCGTCGACGACAGCCGCCAAGGGTGCGTACGGCGCGCTGTCGTGGGGGTCCGCCACCAGATCCCCTCCGCGATCCCCGGGGAAGTACCCGTACAGCGTCTCGTGCCAGGTCAGGCCGCGCCCGACAGCTTTCGCATAAGGATCGAAGAGCAGTTTCCGAGGATTGAATCGATGCCCGTTGTGAGGCTCATCCGGCCCAGCGACGCGATAACCGTAGAGTTGGCCCGGCTGCAAACCAGGTACGTAGCCATGCCAGACCTCGTCCGTGGGGCCGGCAAGCGGGATCAGTTGGGTCTCCCGTTGGGCTTCCGTATCCGCAAATAGGCAGAGTTCCACGTGCGTTGCGTGACGAGAGAAGACGGCGAAGTTCACGCCACTGCCATCCCAGGTGGCGCCGAGCGGGTACGGGCGGCCCGCCTTGATTGACGCAGAACCCGATTCGTTTCGTGGAGTCAAGAGATTGATTTTCGCAGAACGGCGGCGTTAGGCCGCGCCGGGTGGCGTCAGGTTCCGCCGTACGATCGCCGTATCGTGTGATACTGATTCCCTGATCGGCTATTTATGACCAAAGAGCCACTGAGCAAACCGCTATCCGAGCAGTCACAATCGGGTGGCCACGGATTCGGCACCGCGCCGGTATTCCTTGCTTCGATCAGCACCATTCTGGGCGCGGTCATGTTTCTTCGCTTCGGCTACGCCGTCGCGAACCTCGGTCTCACCGGCGCTATCCTGCTGATTCTGCTCGGCCATATGGTCACGATCCCGACAGCGCTTGCGATCGCCGAGATCGCCACGAACCGCCGTGTCGAAGGCGGCGGCGAGTACTACATCATCAGCCGCTCGTTTGGAACCAAGATTGGCGGCGCCATCGGCATATCGCTGTATCTGTCACAGGCGATCTCCGTCGCGTTCTACATGATTGCGTTCGCGGAAGCCTTCGAGCCCATCCTGGAGTGGGTTGGAGCAGGTTATGGTATTGTCCTCGACCCGCGTGTCATTAGCATTCCGGCGACCCTACTGCTGGCTGCGTTGATACTGTACAAAGGCGCCAGCCTTGGGGTTCGAACTCTGTGGGTTGTCAGCGTCGTGCTCGCTATCACCTTGGGGCTGTTCTTCGCCGGTAACCCCACGGTCGAGGCGCTGGAAGGGGGCCTTCAGAGTGCGACCGTCGACGGCCCCGACCCCTTCATCTACGTCTTCGCGATCTGCTTCCCCGCCTTCACGGGTATGACGACCGGCGTCGGCCTCTCGGGTGATCTCAAGAATCCGCGCCGCTCGATCCCGCTCGGTACTCTTGCCGGCACGGTTACCGGCATGGTCATCTACCTTCTGCTAGTCGCCAAGCTTGCGAGCAGCGCCACGCCGGAACAACTTACGGACCAACTGGTCATGAGCAGGATCGCACTGTGGCCACCGATCATCCCGATCGGTTTGGCGGCCGCCAGTCTCTCGTCGGCCATTGGCTCGATCCTGATCGCCCCGCGCACGCTGCAGGCGCTGGCGCGCGACCGCGTGCTTCCCACTGGCATTCTCAATCGAGTGCTGTCGCAGGGCCGCGGCGCCGCGCACGAGCCTGTCAATGCGACGCTCGCCTCCGGTGTGATCGCACTGCTCTGCATCGCTATGGGCGACGTCGATACGGTCGCCGCGATCATCAGCATGTTTTTCATGGTCACTTACGGAGCGCTTTGTTCGGTGTCGTTCCTGGAGCACTTCGCCGGTAATCCTTCGTACCGGCCGTCGTTTCGCTCGCGCTGGTACGTCTCGCTCGTGGGCGCGGTGATGTGCTTCATGATGATGTTCCAGATGGACCCGTTCTACGCGACGGTCGCTCTGGTGATCATGGCGGGCATCTACGTCGGCCTCAACTATGCACACCGCGACGAGCGCGGATTCTCGGCGATCCTGCAGGGCGTGATGTTCCAGCTCACGCGGCGGCTCCAGATCGCGTTGCAGCAGAGCCGCGCCGGCAGCCGGGTACAGGATTGGCGTCCCTCGGTTCTGGCTGTGACGCGCCACTCACTCGACCGCTTGGCGCACTTTGACCTGCTGCGGTGGATCTGCCATCGCCACGGCTTCGGCCAGTTCATCCAATACATCGAAGGCAAACTCTCCGTCGATTCCGAGGTGTACTCGCGTATTGTCGAAGAGAAGATGATCCGCCGGACCGAGGCCAGTCACGCGGGGGTCTTCGTTGAAACGATCGTAGCGCCGAAGTTTGAACAAGCTGTCGCGCAGGCCGTCCAGATGCCGGGTGTTTCCGGCCTGCCGAACAACACGACACTGCTGGAGTTCTCAGCCAATCACCCTGAAGAAATCGAAGAGGTCGTCGCGGCCACCCGTGTTGTTACGCCTTTGGGCTTCAACGTGTGCATCCTGCGCTCGACCGAAATGCGCTTCGGATACCGCAGCGAGCTGCACATCTGGCTCACGGACCGCGACTTCCAAAACGCGGCGCTCATGATCCTGCTGGCCTACATCATCATTGGCCATCCGGAATGGGCGCACGCGGAGATCAAGGTTTTCGCCTGCTACCCGGCTGAAACGATCGATCAGGAACTGGAAAAGTTAAACGAAATGATTACGCAGGGACGCCTCCCCATTTCGAAACAGAACCTGACCGCGATCCCTTACGCGGACAAAGTCAGCTTCAACCGCGCCCTTGAGAAGAACTCGAGCGAGGCGGACCTGGTGATCCTCGGTTTCCGCTACTCGCAGCTCGAAGACGATCCCTCGACGTGTCTGATGGCCCACGACGGGCTCAACGAGGTTCTCTTCGTGAGCGCCAACGAGCAGATATCCATTTTCTGATGCGCCGCGGACCGGCTAGCGATCAGGAGGGAGCTGACAGGAACGCATCGGCGTGAATTCGGCTCAGATTCGCGCCGGCCAAATACAGCTTCTTGCGCAGCCCGAGGACCAGATCAGGGTCACCGCATAGATAAATGCGCCAGTCCGCCAACTCGGAATGTTGGTCTAGCACGATTTGGTCAATTGGCCCGACGTGAAGGCCGGGCTTGGCGTCTCCCCGCAGGACGCAGGGTTCGTAGGTGAGGAAGTCATGAGTGTCGTCGAGCCGCCGCAGTTCGTCGGTGAGGTAGAGGCCGCGCTCGTCGAGGCCGCCGTGGTAGACGACCAGCCGCCCCTGATGCCCGGCCCGGATTGCGTCGCGGGAGATGCCAAGGAGCGGGGCCAGTCCGGTACCCGCACCCACAAGAAGAAGATTCTCGTCAGCGTACCCGAGATAGAAACAATCGCCCGCCGGGCCACGCACTTCGATCGAGGCTCCGAGGGCTTCGCCGCGGCACAGCCAGCCGCTCATGCGGCCGCCGGGAATTTCGCGAACGTGCAGTTCGATCTGCCCCTGGCCGTTCGGAAGACTGGCCACGGAATAACTGCGGACCAGGCCATCGGAGCGAACCAAGTTGATGAACTGTCCGGCTTTGAATTCAAAAGAGCCATTGAGCTGAACGCGAACCAGAAACACGGTCTTGCTGAGAGACTCGACCGTCAGGATGCGGCCGCTGACGGAGACATCGTCAGCGGCCGCGGGCCCGACCACGAGATCCGCTTCAAGCTGGGCGGTACAGGCCAGGAAGTAGCCCTTCTGAACTAATGAAGCTTTCAGGCCCTTCTGAGAAGCGGGCGGAGGCGAACCAGAGACCGCCCGCACCAGACATGAATGGCACGCGCCAACGCGGCACGAGTGGGGCGTATTGATCCCCGCCCGTATCAGAGCTTCGAGAACGGTCTCCGACTCATTCAGCGTGACGCTGACATCGCCGTAACAGATTGTTGGCATGAGGGGCCCCGCAGCTCGCCGGGAGGCGCCGTTAGCGGCTAAGGACGTCGTCGCGAACGGAATTGGCCAAAGCGGCTACCTGCTGTATCTGCTCGTCGCCGACGCCAAGCTCCTTCAAGGTCGCGCCGAGGTGCTCGATCACGATGTCGACATGGGTGTCGTTCAGGCCCTTCTCAAGCAAGTGCTTGTGGCCAGCGCGCATGTCCTGGCCGCTGTAGCTATTCGGGCCGCCGGTCACCATCGTCAAGAAGCCGACTTGCTTGGCCCGCTGGCGGTCCATGTCGACGGTGTCAAAGAAGGGGGCGACGCGGTCATCGGCGAGCATCTTGCGATAGAAAACGTCCACCGCCGCATTGATGGCGGCCTCGCCGCCAAGCTGTTCGTAAAGACTAGACATTGGTTGTTTGATCTTCCAGATTGGTCGTGGGAGCATTTTCCAATCCAAGAATGATCCTGAAATGCGGTAGGTCGAGGCCGGGGACGAAATAGGG
>JAQBUE010000330.1 GCA_027624045.1 Acidobacteriota bacterium | reverse complement strand
CGCGCCGCTGGCCACCCCGCTGCTTCTCGCCGCCTGAAAACAGGGTATTCTGCCACAGGCTGATAAGGTTTCAGAAGCTCTCTCAGGGCCACTGTCCTCTGGCTCCGCAGGGGTCCCCGCATTTGCTCCAGGGGAAGGCGCTGGAAGAAGGAGTTGGCCACCTGCTGACTCAGAGCCGTTCCCTGAGCGTTGATGATCGCCGGGTTGACCAGATTGAGATCCAGGTTGTACGGCAAATCCCGCCCCATGTTGAAAAAGTAAGTAGCGTCAACAATGATGCGGTTGAACGTCTCTTTCTGCAACGAGACGTTGAAGCGGTCGTTCACCGCCGTCACCAACTCTCTCTGATCCCAAATCGCGTTGCCGCCCAGGTTGGTGTAACGGCCATCACCCTGACCCGCCGGATCGACAATCGGGTTGGTACCCACCGGGAAGGGATTACTCAAGGCTTGCTGCGGTACGCCGACGAGATTCGGGGCCACGGGCGTGGTCGCCGAGAAGCCGGACACCGGAGTGCTCCCAAGAATATCGCCCGTCGAGCGTTGCAGACTGGCAGGAGTGTTATACCGCGCCCAGCCGATACGCAGCGAAGCGGCGTCATTGAGCCGCAGGGCGATGCCGGCGCGCGGAAGCAGAATCATTTTGCGCGGATCCCACATGCCCCGGTTGTCGGCACTCGCGAACTGCCAGGCGCCGTTAAACAGATACGGGCGGTCCATCAACGCTGTCGCTTGGGCCGGTATCTGGGGAGCCCCGGCGCCCTGAAATTCGGGAATCGGACTCGTCAGATCGAAAGGCCGGGAGTAGCGATTCTCGTCAAACCGAGATTCTCCGAAGGTACCGCCGCGGTCGAAGATGGCGCTCTCGTACTCGTAACGCAAACCAAGGTTCAGGGTGACGTTCTGGTTCATCTTGAAGTCGTCCTGAATGAAGGCGCCGTAGTAATGAACGGTATCCTTCTTAAAAGGCTCGGTTCCGCCCCAGGAAGCGCCCGGGTCCAGCGCCCCTAACAGGAAGCTCGCCCAGCCGTCTCCGCTCACCTTCGTGTTCGGGGCGATGAACGTATCGGCTGTCTCTTTATCGTTGAAGGCGAAGTTAAAGGTCCTCGGACGAATGGCGTCCACGCGTAGCGTCCGAAACTCGAAGCCAGTCTTCAGGTAGTGACGGCCTTTCTGCTTCGAAAGCTTTGCCGCCGTATAGTACTGCTGCGGATGCTGGAACCACCAGCCTGATTTGCCGTAGCTCCCGCCCGTCGCGAAGCCGTTGATCGAGACGCCCGGAAAATAGAACGGTGCGCCGAAGTCGAGATATTTTGAGTAAAAGTCGTTCGCCGGAAAGAACTCGGCATAGTCGGCCAGTGTCGCCTGCTGCTCGGGTGCGTCATAGTCGTCATTCAGCGACGTGTAGTTGCCGCGAATGTTCAGCACCGTGGTGGCGTCGAGCGTGTAGATCATGTCGCCCGAGATATTGAGCGAGTGCATGACGCCACCGTTCGCGTTCGGGAAGATGCGCGAGTTGTTCGGAGTCCAGTTCGGGTCTTCGAGCGTCGTCCGGAAACGGCTGAAACGGAAGAACGTCTTCAGGTTCTCCGTGATGACGAAGTCGCCGCGATTCGAGAGGTTGTGATAACCAATGTTGCGCGTGAATCCGGACTGGAAGTTATTTGTCCCGGTGATGTCGGACCCAGCGCCGTTCGGTCCCCACATTTCACCCAGGAATTTCTTCGACGCCGGGTCGATGCGGCTCGCCGGAATCATGTTGTTCGCAAACGGAGTGCGTATCGCCGCGCCTTCCGCCGTCAGCATCGACGTCCAGGGATCATAGATCGTCCGCAGGCCACCGCTGATATTGAGCGAGTTTGAGAAGTCGCCGCCGAGTTCCTGAGGGGTCATCATGCGCCGCTGGTCAAACCGCGGGTCCTTCTGCGCCCACTTTTCAAAAGCCGCGAAGTGGAAGATGCGGTTCTTAATGGGGGCCCAGCCGAAGCTGCCGCCTTCGATGTGGTTGCGAACCAGGTTTGGCGTGTGCGTCAGCGGGTTCGACACGGCGTTCAGCTTTGGGTTGCGCCCGAAGTAATAGAGCGTGCCGTGCGGGTCGTTCGTGCCCGATTTCATCGAGACGTTCAAGATGCCGCCGGCGCTGTGCCCGTACTCGGAATCCACCGAGTTCTGCTGCACGGTGACTTCGGTCGTGGCGTCCATCGTGGGGGCGTACGAGCCCTTCGGTCCGAGCATGACCGGCATGCCGTCCACCAGCACGTCATTCTTGGTCGTGGTCGGTCCGCCGACATCCACTGAACTCGCCGCCCACATGAAGAAGGGGTTGCGCGTTGTGAAGTATTTGTTGTCGACGGCAGGGTTGAGAAGCGTTAGGGTGAATGGGTTCCGCGCGACGATGGGCAGATCTTTCACCATCTGGTTGTCCATGGTCATCTCCATGGAGGTGGTGTTGAACTTCACCTGGACCGGCGCCTCGGTGACGGTAACGGTTTCGGTAATCGCGCCGATCTGCAGGACCGGGTGAACGGTGACGTCGCCCCGGTTCTCGACCAAGAGGTTGGTCTGCTCCCAACGGTTGAAGCCTTCCATTTCGACGCTGACCGTGTAAGTGCCCGGTTCAACGAGGTCAAAAAGGAACGTGCCTTGTTCGCCGGTCTGGCGCACAACAGTGAGGTTCGTTCCATTGTTAATGAGAGTAACGGGCACGGCCGGAACAACTGCACCGGTTGGGTCCGCGACAGTACCCTGAATCCGCCCACGATACTCCTGGGCGAGGCCGATACTTGACGTCAATACAAGGAGGACAAAGAGACTAACCCCAACGCTCCCAAGTTTCCTGACTGCAAAGTTTTTCATTGTTGATCCTTAGCAGCCTGTGGCAGAATACCCTGTTTTCAGGCGGCGAGAAGCAGCGGGGTGGCCAGCGGCGCG
>JAQBUE010000329.1 GCA_027624045.1 Acidobacteriota bacterium | reverse complement strand
TGCCACCGCGGCGGGGTCCGCCCGGGTTATCCCGATAGTCGAACTGCGCGAACACGCCGGCTCTGAGGAAGTCAGACTAATTGTCCAGGCCCGGCGTCGTAAGCGGTGTAAAAATATCCCGCACATTCGCGATATCGTCGTTGCTGCCGCGGCCCGTATTGACGGCGAGCAGCCCCCCCGGTAACGCCTACGCTCATATTGCGAAAGAGCCGTGCGCCCAATGTGAAATCCGCTGAGGTGTCTTCCAGTAAAAAGTGGGCACGATCGCTCTCTTTCGAATCCGGCCCCGGCCCGAAATAGTCGGTCCTCGGGTAGTTTCGATGGCGGGCATAGAAATCCAGAAATACCCGCTCGTTCGCCAGTCTCGGCAGCGTGGCCTGCATGTCAATCAAGTAGGCCCTCGACGAGGAGGCTCGCGCGGAGGTCCGAAACACAAGGTTGCCGTCCAGTAGCTGATCCTTGAGGTATTGCGGCCCCAACGCAAAACCCTGGCCGGTCCCCAGCCCACCCAACACGAGGGTAAGGCCGTGGTAGCCCGTCGCGAAGCGCTCAAGAACGTGATTGTCTTGTATCCAGTTCAGCCGCTGTTCACCCTCGGGCGCAACTTCAGGAGCCGCCTCCGCGGCCTTCTCCCGGCGGGCCCGCTGGATCTGGTCAGCCCGCGAATCGACCTGGGCCGAGAGCCAGCCGGCAGCCATAAGGAATACGCCTGCAATGCGAAAGAATCCCGGAATGCGGCAGTTCATCGCTGTCTGAGTCTGCAAGTCGCTTTCGGCGCGAGCCTGACCCACCGCCACACAACGGAAAGTAGGAATGAAGACAAGCGAGTGGACTGCCCGACCGAGGCTTCATTGTAGTACGTCCCTGCCCGTCTCTTGATAGCGCTGTTACTCACGCAACAGCCGCACCGCTTCCAACAGTCCGCTCCGGCCCACATCTTCATCGGCGCCGGGCTCGTCATCCGAGTCCCCCTCGCCGGGAGCGAGGAAGAGGTTTTCTTCCAGCCCGTGCTGGCGTGTATAGAGGTCGCTGTACAACCCTCCGGCTGCCAACAACTCGTCGTGCCGGCCGCGCTCCACGATCAGTCCATCCTTGACGGCCAGGATCTGGTGTGCCCGTCGAATCGTCGACAAGCGATGCGCGATCACGAACGTCGTCCGGCCGCGCATCAGGTACGACAGGCCCTCTTGAATCAGCGCTTCCGATTCAGAATCAAGGCTCGATGTCGCCTCATCAAGGATCAGAATGCGCGGATCAGCCAAAATGGCTCGCGCAATCGAGACACGCTGCCGCTGGCCCCCGGACAGTTTCACTCCCCGTTCACCCACAATGGTGTCGTATTGGTCGTCGTATGCCTCGGCAAACTCGTCGACACTGGCAATTCGACAGGCCGCGACAATCTCCTCTTGGGTCGCATCCGGTCGTGAAAAAGCGACATTCTCACGTATCGTGCCGTCGAAAAGGAACGTGTCCTGCAGGACGACACCAAGCTGCGTCCGATACGACGAGAGGCGAACATGGGAAAGGTCGGCGTCATCAACCTTGACTGTGCCCTTCGTGGGCTTGTAGAAAGCCGTCACCAACCCGATGATGGTCGATTTCCCCGAGCCCGACGGGCCGACCAGAGCTGTCACTGTTCCGGGTTCGGACCTGAAAGAGATTCCATGTAAGACCGGTTTGTCCTTTTCATATTCGAACGAGACGTTCTCGAATTCGACCGTGCCGCGAATCCTATCGATCTCGACAGTTCGCGCCGGGTCCTCGTCTTCTGGCTTCTCGTCGAGCACTTCGCGGGTGCGCTCCAGGCCGGCGACCGCCTCGGTGAGCTGGGTCCCGATGTTCACCATTTGGTACAGCGGCGACACGAGAAAGGCGACGAAGGCCGTGAAGGTCGCGAAGTCTCCCAGAGTCAGCGTCCCCGCGAAAATCTGATTGGTGCCGATGTACATCACCACGCCGCCGACGATCCCCATCATGACAACCGCCGACAAGCTGACCAGCGCCGTGCTGGTGATGGTCTTCAAGACGTTGTCCAGCAGCCTCCCGACGCCCCCGGAAAAGATCGCGGCCTCACGTCCCTCGGCGTGATAACCCTTCACCACCCGGATGCCGCTCAGCGATTCCGACAAGCGGCCGGTGATCTCTGCCTGAATCTTCTGCCTCTCACGAAAGATCGGGCGGAGATATCGAAAGGAAAAAAACATCACCGTCACGAAACCGCCTACGATGGTCAGCGCCATTCCGGCCAGCAGCGGACTGATGATGAACAGCACGACAAGCGCGATGCTCGCGGTCAACAGCCCGCCGGCGAGATCCACCAGTCCCGTGCCGACGAGGTTTCGCATTCCTTCGACATCGTTCATGATGCGTGAGAGCAAAACGCCCGTCTTATTCCTGTCGTAGTAGGCAATCGGGAGCCGTCCCACATGTTGCTGGACTTTCCGGCGTAGATCGGCGATGACACGTTGCGCGGCCTTCGACAGAAGCTGCACCAAACCGAAAGCCGTTAACCCCTGCACGATCGTCGCGGCCAGCACGGCCAGCACGAGCGGTATCAGCAACTCTTCGCGCCGCTTCGCGATCACGTCGTCGATCAGGAACTTCATCGACGCCGGTAGCACCAGTGCCGCGGCGCGGCTGATCCCCATGAGCACGAAGCCCAGCGCCATGGCCTTGCGGCGCGGCTTGATGAGCTCCCAAACATCTCTGGCAATAGAGAAAACGCGTTCCTTGGTGTAGGGAAGACGCTCCTTGGGCGGCGCGGGCCGATTCCGGCCGTGGCCCGACCGCTCGAAGCGGCCCATCGATGCTGGCGTTCGTAACCTCATGACTTAAACAGCAAACTTCCATTCTCGCAGCCGGAGCAGAGTTTGTTGTAGCCCAATGATAATGTCCCCTTGAGCGCCCAATAGAAATGTCCCCTAATCTGGGGCTCCG
>JAQBUE010000328.1 GCA_027624045.1 Acidobacteriota bacterium | reverse complement strand
CGTCTTCAGGATCATCTTGTATTGGAAACACTCCCTCCTTTCAGGATCATCTTGCATTGGACAACTCTTACAGCCGACTCTGTCATGCAACTCGCGTATAATGGTCTTGCAGTAAGCTTGCGGTCAAGGGAGGCCTCACATGCTGACGATTCCGGGACGTAGGGCGGTACGCAATTGCGACGGTACGAGCCGCCGCGACTTCATGCAGGTTGGGTCGCTCGGTCTGCTGGGGATGACCCTGTCCCAGGTGTTCGAGTTGCAAGACCGCGTGCGGGCCGCCGCTGTCCCTCCGCGCTTTCAGGGTGCGACGGGGTTTGGACGCGCGAAATCCGTCATCATGTTGTTTCTGCAAGGCGGCCCCAGCCACATTGATATCTGGGACCCCAAGCCCGACGCGCCGTCGAACATTCGCGGTGAGTTTAAACCGATCAAGACCAAGATTCCCGGCATTTGGCTTAGCGAGACGATGCCGAAGCTGGCCGAGTCGATCGACATGTGTACGTTGATCCGCTCGATGAGCTATACGCCGAGCGGACTGTTCAATCACACCGCCGCGATCTATCAGATGCTGACCGGCTATCCGCCCGACAAAGTATCTCCGTCCGGGCAACTCGAGCCGCCCTCGCCGATCGATTTCCCGACAGCCGGTTCGTGGATCAGCAAGATGTTGCCGCCCACCGAGCCCGTGTTGCCGTTCGTCGAAATGCCGCGGCCATTGCAGGAATCGAGCGTCATCGGCAAGGGCGGCGCCGCCGGCTTTATCGGCAAGGCATTCGACCCCTACCGTCTTTACCAGGACCCCAACAAATCCATCAAACTCGACGACCTGTCGCTGCGCAAAGAGACGCCGCGCGAGCGCCTCGAAAATCGTTTCGAGTTACTGAAAGGCATCAATGGATCGATGCCCGACCTTGAGAAGGCCGTTGAGAACTCAGCGCTCGATAGCTATTACGAGAAGGCGTTCGATCTTGTGCTGTCCGGCAAGGCGCGCGACGGCTTCGACCTCTCCAAAGAAACGGATAAGACCCGCGAGCGCTATGGGCGGACGACCTTTGGCCAGGGCGCCTTGATGGCGCGGCGGCTGATCGAAGCAGGTACGCGCTTTGTGCAGGTTAACTGGCCATCGGTGGCCAACGGCGACCCGGAAACCACGGCTTGGGATACGCATGCGTCGAACTTCGGTCCGCTGAAGAACCTGCACTGCCCGGTCCTTGATCAGACTCTCTCGGCGCTGCTCGGCGACATGACCGAGCGCGGCCTGCTCGACGAAACTCTCGTTGTCGCGGTCGGCGAATTCGGCCGCTCGCCGCGCTTGGGCGTCAGCACCTCAGGCAACTCGAACTCACCCGACGGCCGCGATCACTGGCCGTATTGCTACACGGCCATGGTGGCCGGCGCCGGCATCCCGGGCGGACGGCTCTACGGTGAGTCGGACGAAACAGCGTCGTCGCCCAAGGAGAAGCCGGTGCATCCGAACGATCTACTGGCGACCGTTTACTACGCGCTCGGGATCGATCCGAACATGGAGATCTACAACCACCTGGGTCAGCCGCGCGAGCTCGTGAAGGGTAAGCCGGTGACGGACCTGTTCGTGGGTTAGTGAAGTAGTTAGAGCGCGGCTGCGGCCATGCCGTCGCCCTGCATTTCCTTAAAAGACGATTTCTTGATGGCACCCATCCGACTGACGTGCGTCGCTGGGGCGCGGCCGAATTTCATGAAGGTCGCTGCCCTGCTCGAGGCGTTCCGCGGGCGCGAGCGGTTTGCGCCCCGCCTTGTTCACACCGGGCAGCATTTTTCACCGGATATGTCCCGAGTTTTCTTTGAGGAACTCGAACTGCCGCAGCCGGATGCCTATCTGGGGATCGCGGGCGGCTCGCACGCTGTTCAAACCGCCGAGGTGATGAAGGCGATCGAGATTGAGTTCACCGAGCGGCGCCCGGATCTACTTGTCGTCGTCGGCGATGTGAATTCGACCGTCGCGGCCACTCTCGTCGCGTCGAAACTCGGCATCCGGGTCGCGCATGTAGAGGCGGGCCTGAGAAGTTTCGACCGCGACATGCCGGAGGAGATCAACCGCCTTGTTACCGACGTGCTGTCGGACCATCTGTTCGTCAGCGAGCCCTCGGGGGTTCAGAATCTGCGCGCTGAGGGCATCCCCGAGGAACGTATTTTCCTGGTCGGCAACGTCATGATCGACACCCTGCTGCGCTTCCGCGAGCGGGCCGCGGAGTCGAGCATCCTCGAACAATTGTCGATCGCAGTCGGCGGCTACGCGGTGGTCACGCTGCACCGGCCCTCGAATGTGGATGATCCGGGCCGCTTGGGGGAGTTGATCGCAATGCTCAAACGCGTGGCGGAGAAACTGACCGTCGTCTTCCCGGTACATCCCCGGACGCGCCAGCAAGCGGAGCAAGCCGGGCTTACGATGGACGGCTTGCTGTGCGTCCCGCCGCTGGGGTATCTCGATTTCCTGCGGCTTCAAAGTCAAGCGCGGCTGGTGCTGACGGACTCGGGCGGAATACAGGAAGAAACCACGATACTGGGTGTTCCGTGTTTGACTTTGCGTGAGAACACCGAGCGACCGATTACGATTGAGCAAGGAACCAATAAGCTCGTCGGAACGAATCCCGCCGCTGTCCTCGAAGCGGTCACCGAGGTACTCGCCGGCTCCCCTCCCACCCAGCAAACGCCTGCGCTCTGGGACGGCCATGCCGCCGAGCGCATCGCCGACATCCTGCAACGCCTCACGGCTTCACCCGTCCCAAGATCCACGAACGCCCAACAAAGAAGCTCAGAGCCACAGGCGTGAGCCTGCGTTCAGAAGCTGACAGGACGGCGAATACTGCCCCCACCGAAGCTGCCCCCCTGAATGATCCCGCCGCACTCCTCAAATCACCGCCCCGCACTCCAGCATTTTCCAATCCAAGAATGATCCTGAAATGCGGTAGGTCGAGGCCGGGGACGAAATAGGG
>JAQBUE010000103.1 GCA_027624045.1 Acidobacteriota bacterium | reverse complement strand
GGCGCGCCGCTGGCCACCCCGCTGCTTCTCGCCGCCTGAAAACAGGGTATTCTGCCACAGGCTGTTAGACGGCGCTTTGTCGTAGGCGACCCAGATCGAACTACTCAGCGCATCCGCGGAGTGAATTGGTGCGTGTTTTGCCGTGGCGGAAGAGCTCGCGGTTAGGGGAACGACGGTGGTGTTGCTGCCGCCGGCCTTCATCTCGGCCCGCCGCTCGTTGCTGAAGACGTCGTAGACACTGACCCCTTTGATGCGCGGTAACTGCATCGAACGACTGGCTGACGTCAGCGAAGCTGCCAAACCTGGTGACATTTTGACGATGACTTGATCCCCGAATAGCCAGCCCAGTTCCTCGGGGGCAAAAACCACTGAATCACCGGCAGCGATCTTTCGAACTACCTTGGCTGGCGCGGGCCGCCCGGGCCCGTTCGCGATCACTCGCACGACACCGGTCGTGTTGGAGGGATTGGAGACCTGCAGGCCATTCAGTCCATCGGAACCAGAAAGCCGAAACCGGTACACAAAACGAGCCTTGCCGCCCCATTTCAGCATTCTCTGCGTCTGCGACTCGAGCAACGATCGCTTCGTCCCGCCGCCTACAGATTTGACTTTGGACGGTAAGTCCGCAGCCAGCGCCACTCCGAGCAGCAAGGTGGCGCTCATGACTAAAACACAACGAAGAAATCGTTTCATCCTGCTCTCCTCGTGGCTCTTGCGGCGCTGCACAGAGAGCACCGAAGAATCCACTACCAAGACTCGTGCCCCCGGCTTTTTCGGCCTGCGGTCAAACCCGTTGACAGCCCCTGACCAGGTTGCTGTGAGGAGTTGCGGAGTCTGGTGTAACGCCCGCGCGGGGTCTTACAAATCCCGGCGGCCTTCCATCGCTTCCATCATCGTCGCTTCATCCACGAATTCGAGATCGGAGCCAACCGGAATGCCCATGCCCAGGCGGCTGACCCGCACATGGAGCGGCTTGAGCAGGCGCGCTAGGTAGGAGGCGGTTGCTTGGCCTTCGGTCGTTGGACTGGTCGCGATGATGACTTCTTCGGTTTCGCCCTGGCCGAGGCGCTCGATCAGGTTCTTGAGCTTCAAGTCCTCGGGGCCGATGTTCTTCAAGGGCGCTAGCACTCCGTGAAGCACGTGGTAGAGCCCGTTGTATTGGCGGGTCCTCTCAACGATGGAGATGTTGGCGGGCTGCTCGACGACGCAGATGGTCTTTGGTGAGCGGTTGGTGTTGCTGCAAAACGGGCAGAGCGGGCCCTCGGAGAGGTTGTTGCAGCGCTCGCACAGCTGAATCGTGCCGCACATGTTGAGGATGGCGTTGGCGAGGCGTTCAGCCTCTTCGTTGGGTGCCCCCAGGAGGTGAAACGCCATGCGCTGCGCTGATTTCGCGCCGACCCCGGGGAGCCGCTTGAGCTCATCCACGAGCCGGGACATGGGTGCGGCGAGGTCACTCATCGCGGCATCCTAGCCCACATATTTCCCCACCTGACGGCCGAAGTACATGATAGGACCGCCATTGCTTCGTTGCGCTTGCTCGCCGTGCTCACTGTACTGTTCAAGTACACCTCCGCGCGCCAACCTGCGCGCGCCTCGTACTGACGGACCTCTCACGTACTTCGCCTCGCCACGTGGGGAAATATGCGGGCTAGACCAGGCCGGGAGGCAGGCCCATGCCCCCGAGCATGCCGCCCATCTTGCCCTGGGCTTCATCGTCGACGCGCTTGGCGGCTTCGTTGACGGCGCCGCGAATCATGTCCTGCAGCATCTCGCGGTCTTCCATGGCGTCGGGTTCAATCGCGATCGAGAGGACGTGTTTCTGCCCATCCATCTTCACGGTCACCATGCCGCCGCCGGTGGAGGCTTCAACGCGGATCTCGGCGATCTGCTTTTGAAGCTGCTCCTGCATCTTCTGGGCTTGTTCCATCATCTTCTGCATATTGCCCGGCATTTTCACGATGAGTACCCCCTGAGGTTTCTGACTTCGCGGACGTTGCCCTGGAATGTCTCTTGCACCATGCGCACGGCGGGATCGGCCAGGGCGCGTTCTTTGGTTTCCCCCGCCTCGGAATCGGATGAGCTGTGCGGCCCGCCGGCCGGCACAGGAACGTCGCGTGCCACGGCTTGCTGGATCTCATCCGCGGCGAGATTGTCACCCAGTCTAACACGCACGTTCTTACTGAGAAGCTTCGCGAGTGCCTCTTCCAACGAGGCCATGTCGAGTTCCAAACTCGTTCGATAATCCGGTGAAGATCGCACGACGACTTCACCAGCTATGAGCTCGACAGTGCCGTGCTCAATAGCGTCGGCGAGGTGGTCGACTTGGTCATTCAGCAGCGCCGCCAACAGTGCGGCGCGCAGGTCGGATGCGGGCGAGTCGGATGCCCGCGGTTCGGGTACGGGCAGTTCAGACGACGATTGAGAACCGCTCTCGCCTTCAGGGAGACCGTTGGCCGCCTCGGCCGCCGCTTGAGTCACGGCCGCGCTGGGCGCTGGAGCAGTCGTCCTGGCCGGGGGATCGGGCGCTGCCTGAGGCCGACTCTCTTGAACTAGCGGCGCGGTGGCGCGAGGCGCAGTGGCGCGGGCCGATCCGACGGATGCACTCTTGCCGGATGAGCCCGAACCCGTTGATGGTTTGCCGGATGTGGAGCCACCGCCGCCGCCGCCGAGGCCCGCCAGCACCTTCTCGATATTCTGGATATGTCCGGCGTAGACAAGCTTGAGAAGACCGATCTCAAAGCGGAAACGTGGTTGAGGCGATGATTGAAGATCCCGGTATAAGTCTAAGATTATATGGACGTAGCGGGTCAAATCTTCCTGACTGAAAGCGGCAGCGTGCCCAATCAGCGCCTTGCGCTCATCTGGACCGGCGCTGACCAGACGGGTATCTTCGCCGGAGACTTTCAGCACGAGCAAATTGCGGAAATAGCGAACCAATTCGCCGCAAAAATGCTGTACGTTGCGGCCCTCTCTGAGGACTTGTTCGACAGTGTCAAGCATGGCCGAGGCATCACTCGATTGCAGCGCTGACACGATGTGGTCGGTCACCTCGGTAGGAATGGCGCCGAGCAAGTCGCGGACGGGTTTCGATTCGAGCCGGTTGCCGAAACACGCGATCGCTTGATCGAGCGTCGAGAGCGCGTCGCGGATGCTGCCGTCGCCGGAAAGCGCGATCGAGATGAGAGCATCCTCGTCGGCTTCAACGCCTTCTTTTTCGCAGATCCGCTGCATGTGTGCGACAACGGGTTCGAACTCGACGGCGCGGAACTGAAAACCCTGGCAGCGAGAGACGATCGTGGCCGGAATCTCGTGCGGCTCAGTGGTGCAGAGCACGAATACGACCCACTCGGGCGGTTCCTCAAGGGTCTTGAGCAGGGCGTTGAACGCGTCGGACGTGATCTGGTGCGCCTCGTCGATGATGAAGACCTTGTAGCGGTCGCGGACGGGGCGATAACGAACGTTTTCACGCAGCTCGCGAATGTCGTCGATGCGGCGATTCGAGGCGGCGTCGATCTCGGTCAAGTCCATCGAATTGCCGCGCGCGATCTCGGTGCAGCTTGAGCACGCGAGGCAGGGCTCGGCAGTCGGGCCCTTGTCGCAATTCAGGCACTTGGCGAGAATGCGGGCCATGGTGGTTTTGCCCGTGCCGCGTTGTCCGGAAAAGATGTAGCCGTGCCCGACACGCCCTTGGGTGAGGGCGTTGCTGAGGGTTTGCTTGACGTGGTCTTGGTTGACGACGTCAGCGAAGGTTTGCGGGCGATACTTGCGCGCGATGACTTGATACATGACACGCCCTAGGTTCCAGCGCGGGCGCGAAGCTTCGGATTTCGCCGAAACCGTGTCGCCTCATGCTTCCGATGAGGGGGCGAAGTAGCGTTAGAGGGCCCCGGGTGATCCGCGGCACGCGGCAGAGGCCGTTACCGTTGCTTCCTTCCGGACCTGGCGGAGTTCACAACATCCCGCTGCACAGAGCCCGGGGCCCGAATACGTATCCTAGCACGGCGCTGAGCGACTCGATTTCCGGCACGCATCCGCCCGCAAACCGGCCGCGCCCAGTAGATACGAACGCTCGTGTTTGTCCGGATTCCGCCTCGAACACGTTGTTTGCGTTCCGCGGCCCTGATCCCGGCGGGGCGTCCGACAGAGCCGTTCGCGGCTGTTATACTTGCCTACCGTTTGGATCAACCGACAATGCAACCCGGGCGTCGACAATGGATTCGGATGCTTTATCGCCTGCATCAGGCGAAGCTGCGCGTGGGATCTTTGGGCGCTGTGTTCCGTGGCTACTCGAACTATCTTAGGCCCGGTAGCCGAGCCTATCAGAGGCATCTTGCGCAGGAGGTCGAGCAATACGAGCATGTCCACAGTGATACGCATGACGAGTCGCTCGTCGAGCCGGCGCCGCCCTCGTGGCTCGATATGCAGGGGCGTGCGGCGCGGCGAGTTCGCGAAGCTACCGGCGATGACATGCAGGGGCATGTGGTAACGAGACTTCGGGCGCGGGCGGGCATGCGGATGCTGTCGCTGGGGTCGGGTCCGGGGGGGCTCGAATTGGGGTTCGCGCGCGATGTGCCGGCGGCGGAGATTGTCTGCAAGGATCTCAATGCGGGGCTGCTCGATCGCGGCCGCGCGCAGGCCGATGCCGAAGGACTTGCGGTGACGTTCGAGCAAGCCGACCTGAATCTCATCGAGCTTCCCGTGGCTGAGTTCGACCTCGTGTTCTGCCATGCGTCGCTTCATCACTTGCTGGAACTCGAACATGTGTTCGAGCAGATCAAGCGGACGCTGCGACCGGCGGGCGAGCTGATCGTGATCGACGTCGTCACGCGGCACGGCTACCGCATGTGGCCGGAAACGCGCAAGGTTGTCGACGCGATCTGGAAGACCCTGCCGCCACGCTACCGCGTGAACCACACGGCTTATCACGTCAAGATGGAAGACCGCGCCATCTTCGAGGCGGATACGCGCTCTTCCGGCATGGAATGTATTCGCTCGGAGGACATACTGCCCCTGCTTGCAAAGGAGTTTGAGACCGTTGCGTACGTTCCGTACCACAGCCTGTGCCGGCGGTTCTTCGACACGATGTATGGGCCGAACTATGATCTCGACTGCCCGCTCGACCGCGCCATCCTCGATTGGCTTTGGGAACTCGATTGCCATTACCTCGACACAGGCGTCCTCAAGCCGGAGACGTTCTTCGGGATCTACCGCCCGAAGCGCTAGCCGAATCGCCTCCGTGAATTATGTAGCCGCTGCTTCAAAGCGAGCCGGAAGCGACTTTTTCTGCGATCATCTTTGGAGTAGGAAAGCCTGCCGCCTGATGCTGTGTTTCACCATCCTCTTCTTGCTTTCATGCCTCAGCCTGGCCGCCCAGGATTCTCTGCTGCTCGTTTCGCAGAAAGCCGCGAGCACGGTGGGATTCTACACCTGGCAGGGCCAATACCTTGACGCCGTACAAGTCGGCCAACACCCGCATGAGATGGTGCTCTCCCCTGACGGACGCTTTGCTTACACCACCGACAACGGCACAATGGCGATCGAGGTGGCCGGCGAAGGCGGTAACACCGTTTCGTTCATCGACCTGAAAACGCGCACACGCATCGCCCAGGTTTCGCTGGGCAAGTATCACCGGCCGCACGGCATCGACGTCAATCCCGTCACTGGCGATCTCTTGATTTCGTCCGAGAATCCAGATCAATTGATTGTCGTGGACGTGAAGCAAAAGAAAGTAACGCGCACTTTCGATACGAAGGGCCAAACGTCGCACATCGTTACCTGCGACGCCAAGGGCGAGTGGGCCTACGTCAGCAACGCGCGTTCGTCGAATGTTGCGGCCATCCATCTCACAACGGGCGAAACGATCCTGATTCCGGTGGGCGATCGGCCCGAGGGAAGCGTACTTTCAAAAGACGGCAAGACGCTCTACGTCGCCAATCGTGAATCCAACGAAATTACCGCGATTGACACCGCCGCCAAGAAGCTCACGGCGCGTATCAAGACCTGCCGCGAGCCGGCGCGCGTCGGCCTGTCATCGGACGATAAGACGTTGATCTACGCTTGCATCACTGACCGCCAAGTCGGTTTTGCCGACATCGCTTCCGGCAAGCAGACCGCGGCCGTCGATCTCGGCGCCCGCCCCGTTTCCCTGACCACGTCGCCCGACGGCAAGCACGCCTTCGCGGGCGCGCAGGATGAAGGCACAGTGTTCGTCATCTCCATCGCTGACCGCAAGATCGCGAAACAATTCAAGACGATTCCCGGGGCCGGTCCCGACCCGGTGCTGCCAATACGCAAATGGTAAATGGCCTTGCTGTTTTGCGAACCGTGTTCCTCGTGAGCACAGTTCTGCTCACGTCGCGCTGTGCGTCTGAGAAAGCGCCCTACTCGCCCGCCGACGCCCTCAAAACATTCCAAATCGAAGACGGTTTTGAAATCGAGTTGTTTGCGTCCGAACCCGACATTGTCGACCCCATCGCGATGGAGTTCGATGAATCGGGACGTATCTTCGTTGTCGAGAATTCCGGCTATCCGCTGAACGTCGAGGGCAAGGTCGGGCGCATCAAACTGCTCAGCGACACGAACGGCGACGGACGTCCTGATCGAACAACGACTTTCGTTGAGGGCCTCACGATGCCGACCGGCGTCATGGCTTGGCAGGGCGGCATCATCGTTACCGATCCACCCGAGGTGCTTTACTTCGAAGACGCCGATGGCGACGGCCGGGCCGAGACGCGCCGCGTCATGCTCGCGGGCTTCCCGTTTAGCAATCCGCAGCACACGGTCAGCAGCCCTTACTACGCCCTCGACAACTGGATCTACCTTTCGCATGAAGGTTTCAGCAGCTCGACCGTGTTCGGCGATAAATTCGGCGACACGGGTAGCGAAATTCATTTCCCCGATCAACCCGATTCGCCTCGCTTGCCGATCGACCGGCGCAGCGTGCGCTTCCAGCCAGCTACGCATCAAATGGAATACCTCGCGAACCCTTCGCAGTTCGGCCAAGCCTTTGATCGATGGGGACACCTGTTCGTCCACAACAACTCTTATCACGCGCGGCACGAGGTGATCGCACCGCGCTATCTGGAGCGGAATCCACAGCTTCGTGTCGCGCGGCCCTACGCGGATATGTCGGATCACGGCTCGCCGGCCCCGGTTTTTCCGATTACCGTGAATCCGCGATTTGAATTGCTATCCGACGTGGGCCAGATGACATCGGCGTGCGGTTTGACGGTCTACCTGGGCGGCGCTTTCCCGGCTGGCGTCGAGGGCGG
This sequence comes from Acidobacteriota bacterium, assembly GCA_027624045.1. Classification (GTDB taxonomy): domain Bacteria; phylum Acidobacteriota; class Terriglobia; order Bryobacterales; family UBA6623; genus JAPPLB01. The sequence continues at coordinate 11,831 of JAQBUE010000103.1, read as the reverse complement.
ATCGTTCGTCGCCGAGCCAGTGCACAACCTCGTCCATCGCGATGTTTGGCGCCAGGATGGGGCAACGTTCAAGGCCGCGCGGCCGCACGCGGAGCGTGAATTTCTGGCATCGACCGATAGCTGGTTCCGGCCCGTGAATCTCTATGTCGGCCCCGACGGCGCGCTTTATTTGATCGACTACTACCGCGACGTCATCGAGCACCCCGAGTGGACTTCGGCCGAAACCTACGAGTCACCACAACTCTACGACGGCAAAGACCGCGGACGTATCTATCGCATCGTTCCCAAAGGCGGGCTGCCGCTGCCGTCAGCGCTCAACCTTCGGGCTGCCTCCGACGCCGAGCTGGTCGCCAAGTTGGGGGATGCAAACATCTGGTGGCGGCGTACCGCGCAACGTCTGCTTGTGGAGCGGGGAAGTGGGGGTTCCGTGGAACTGTTGCGCGCCGCGATCGAGACACGGCCGAGCGCTGATGCCCGGCTGCATGCACTCTGGACTCTCGATGGCATGGGCCGCCTCGCGAGCGAGCTCATCGCCCTGGCTCTTGAAGACGCTGAACCCGGTATTCGTGAGAACGCCGTTCTTCTTGCCGAGCCGCGTTTGGGGGATTACCCTCTTTTCGTTGACCGCTTGTTGGCTATGGGTAACGACCCCGATCCGCGTGTCCGCTTTCAGGTGCTTGCGACTCTAGGCGGCGTGGATTCTCAGGCTGTGCGCCGCTACGCGGAGAAGGCGTTCTTCGACGACGTTGACGACCCCTGGATGCGCATCGCGGCGCTGACTCATTCCGCCGCCCGCCCGGCGGAGTTCCTGCGCCAAGCTGTTCGCCGTGATGACGTCACGCGGAGGGAAAGCCCGACTCGGCGTGAGCTATTCGTGCAGCTTGCCACCATGGTTGGAGCGGCCGGTAATGCGTCCGACCTCGACAGCACCATTCGGTTGATCGCAAGCGACGGCGCCGCGTGGTGCCGGGCCGCCATTCTCGATGGGCTCGCCGGCGGAGTCTCATCGAGAAGCGGAGGCTTAGCGGCTGCGTCGACCACGCAACTGCACTCCCTCGTCAAGCTAGCCGGGGCCCCCGATCCAAGTCTGCGAAGCCCCGCCATCCGCATACTCGAGCAGGTCGAAGGCCCGAAACTCTCGGCGACTGCCCTCACGACCGCTCTGGGCCGGGCTCAGAACCCTACTCTCGATCCCGAGCTGCGAGCCGATTCGATCCGCCTGCTCGCGCTCGGTTCCGATCCGAACGAAGCCCTCTTCAAGCGATTTTTGCAGCCCAACGAGGCCGGCGCCGTCCAAGCCGCCGCCGTTCGCGCGCTCGGCCGCGACACCGACAACGACAGCCTGGGGCCCTATCTCCTTACCAAGTGGCGTGAATTACCCACCCAGGCCCGTGCCGCCGCCGGGGACGCGCTGGCTCGTAACGACCAGACACTTACCTTGGTCGTCGAAGCGATCGAGCAGGGCGAAGTCGAACCATGGACTGTTGCGGGACGTCTCCGCAGAGGCTTGATCATGCACAGCGACGCCCCTTTTCGCGAACGGGCGCGCGCTCTGATCACGCAACCACCCGAGCAGCGCAAAAAGGTCATCGATCGCTATCGTGCCGCGCTCGATATCGAAGGTGACGTTGAGGCCGGCCGCGTAGTCTTCGAGCGAGCCTGCTCGAAGTGTCACGCCCTCGACGGTGTCGGTAAAGAAGTCGGCCCCGACCTCGCCTCCGTCCGAACCCGCCCCGCCGAATTCATCCTCAGAGACACTCTTCTGCCCAACCAATCGATCGAGCCCGAGTATGAGTCCTATATCGTCGAAACAACAGATGGACAAACGCTCGATGGTGTTCTCGGGCCGCCCAGCCCTACTACCGTCAGGCTACGCCGCGAGGGCGGGGAAGAGGACGTCATCGAGCGCAGCAATATTAAGAGGATGTATTCCGCCCAGCTTTCCGCGATGCCTGAGGATTTGGAAAAACAGGTCAGCGTCGAAGAGATGGCTCACCTCATCCATTTCATCCAGACCGCGCCGTAGCTTCCGCGCAGCACGCTCTACGAGCGATCGCGGCGCAACTCAATCCGAATGATCCAATCAAACCTGCCGCCGGGCTGCAAGTGAATAACGCCCTTTTGCGTCACAAGCGAGTTCTGCAATCCCACCCAAGGCTCGGGACTAAAGAAGCCCCCTGGCCCATCGCCCCACAGGTTGAAGAGGATAACCGGTTGGTCTGGAATCTCCGACGCGCTATGGCTTATACGAATCGTCAGGCCGGCCGGATCGCGCAGTTCCACGAACGGCTCGCCTGAGTAGCCCGTCAGCGAAAACGCCCTCAGGCGCTCAACGGCTCCCAGTTCGATACCGTCGCTGTGCGAGCGAGGGCGCGTCTCTCCCGTTGGAACTCCGTAGTCGGTCTTGAGAAGTTCTTTCGTCGACGGTGTGACCAGCACAACCTTTCCTGCGTCGCTGCCTGGAACCAGGGGCGTTACGAACGTAATGTGATTGCCAATCGAGAAGGGCATCGGGCCTTCGTTCTCCGCATCGGCGACAACGTCGTAGCGAATGTCGAGCGCCCCTTCGGAGAGAGTGTACTCGGCCGCGATGCGGAATCCGAACGGGTACATTCGGCGGGTCGCGGCCGTATCTTCGAGCGTGAGCCGGGCGCGTGCGGCGTCAACAGCGGCCTCAGCGCTTTCCAGTTCCCAGGGAAGATCGCGGACAAAGCCGTGGATCGGCATCGGATAGCGCTGTCCGTTCCACTCCCAAGCCCCGTCGTTGAAAACTTCTCCGGCCTTGCGGCGCTCTTCGAGGTCCGGCGGAAAATTGCGGCCGGTCGCCGGCCACAGCAGTGGCGCCTTGCCTGTCCAGTCCTCGCGCGGAGAGTAATCGCGGGCCAGATAGAGAGTCTCCAGCCATTCTTCTCCTTCCGCGAAGCGGACGCGCAGTCCGCTCAGTTCCCCGCCGCGGGATGGGGCGATGGCCGCCTCGACGCCCGATTCGACATCGCGCAAGATGATAAGTTCAACTGCTTCGTCGCCCGTGGCACCGGCCTGGTCGAGCTCGTAGCGATCAGGCGGCGCACAACCGGCTAGCGTTATCAGAGCAAGGGCGTTAGCAAGAATGAACGTGATTCGCATGGAAGTGACCAAGTGCAAAACTCCAGGTTACAGGTTAATTGAGGATAGACGGAACTTGGCTCATCGTCCCCTCGTACCATCCAGCAGCCTCGGTGTTCGCTATCCTGAGCACGGGCAGATCGCTTACGCCGATGAACGACCTCACGCTAATCGCTTCGGCAACCGGCCTGGGTTTCTTGGCCGGCATTCGTCTATACGCGACGGTTCTTACGCTGAGCCTGGCGATCAAGTTAGGCTGGCTGGAACTCTCTCCACAGTTTTCGCAGCTCGAGCGTCTGGGGAATTGGTGGGTTGTCGGCATCTCCGCCGCCGCATTCACTATTGAGTTTTTCGCTGACAAGATTCCCTGGGTGGATTCCCTGTGGGACTCCGTTCACACCTTCATCCGTCCGGTGGGTGCGACTGTGCTTGCGGTTACGGCCGTTGGCGATGTGGACCCGGTTGTGCAAGCGACGGCCGGAATACTAGCCGGTAGCGTGGCGTTGGCCGGGCACTCGACGAAAGCAGCCACACGCTGGTTCGTCAATTCATCACCCGAGCCTGTCTCGAACATCGCACTCAGCTTGGCGGGCGACATGGCGGTGCCGGCGGGCGTCTGGTTCGTACTGAATTATCCTTGGATCGCCGCCGGGTTCATTGGAATGTTCCTGCTGCTGTTCGCTGTGATTTCACCAGGGGTCTTTCGGCTGCTGCGAGTGCAAGTGCGGGCGCTTGTTTCGTTGCTGCGCTCGTCTATCGATTCCTCCCCGCGCGATGCGGCCGCGATCGGCGAGACTCCCGACATTTCCGCGCGACGTTCCGAAGGGGGTCTCGGCGAGCGGCTCGATGCGCGGCTGGCCGAGTTTCTGATACCTCTGCCTGAACCCCATTGCGGCGTCTTGATGGACCGACTCCGCCTTGGCCGCCGACCTCATTCACTTGAGGCCGTCGCCGCTTACGGAATGGCCGGGCTGCGCAACTCGATCGGTTACGTTTGCTTCACCGACGACAGCTTGGTCTTTGTCACTCGGCGCTGGTTTCGCCATCGTATTCGATCGCTGCCCTTGGCCGAGGTTCGAGTTGTGCGCTTTCGCAAGCGCCTGCTGCTCGACCGGATTGAGGTGGAGGCGGCGAACTCCGTATGGCGTCTCGATGTTTTTCGCGAACAATCCGGCCGAGGTGAGAGTCTGGCAAATGTCTTCAGCGCCGACACCGCTGAGGCCTGAACAGTCTGCGTGAAAACTCAGTAGGAAGAGTACGGACACGGCATGTCGTGCGCGCCGATGCTCACCCCCGTTGAATCATGAAAGGACGAGTCAGGATCTGGATCGCGCGCATTCTTGCCGTATTGGCTCTCGCTCTCGCGGTTGCCGGGTTTTCGTCGCGTGACCTGCGCTATGCCGTCTCGGCCGCCGTCGAGCACCTGCGGCTGATGGCGGCCCGCCGGCCCATAGAAGATGTGATCGATCTGCCGGATACGCCCGCCGATGTGCGCGCGAAGCTGCGCCTTCTCTCCGCCGCGCGCCGCCTTGCATCCGATGATCTAGCGTTGCCCAACAATGGCAGCTACACCACCTACGTCGACGTAGGGCGTCCCGAGCTGGCCTGGAATGTTTTTGCCACGCGGGAACTCTCCATTCAGCCGCTGGAGTGGTGCTTTCCGGTCGTCGGCTGTGTGGTTTATCGCGGCTACTCTTACGAGCAGGAAGCGCGGGAGTTTGCTGCAACGCTCAACGAGCAGGGTCATGATACCTATGTCTCGGGCGTGACGGCCTATTCGACTTTGGGCTGGTTCGAAGATTCAGTGCTGAGCACTTTCATCGGCCGCAGTTCCGAAGACTTGGCAGCGATTGTGTTCCACGAACTGGCCCACGCGCAGCTTTATGTTCAGGGGGACTCGGCCTTTAATGAATCGTTCGCGACAACGGTCGAGCGGGAGGGCATGCGGCGCTGGCTTCGTTCGCAGGGGCAGCACGAATCCTTGGACCGCGTGGTTGCCACATGGCGCCGGCGAGAAGCCCGTGTGCGGTTGATGCTCGCGACGCGCGAAGATCTCGACCGTCTATTTTCCAGTGAGACGTCGGTCGAAGAAAAGCGGCAGCGCAAGAGCGAGATTCTCGACGAGCTGCGCCAGGCGCTTTGCGTCATGGCCGGTGATTGTAAAGACGGCCAGCCTCGCCGATCCGCGAGCCGCGACACCGAGCCCCTCAACAATGCCTACTTGGTCGCTGTGGGGACTTATCACACCTATGTCCCCGGCTTTGAAGCGCTTCTCGACGAGGCGGATGGCAATCTCCCACGTTTCTACAAATTGGCAAAAGAGTTGGGCGAACTAACGCTGGAGGAACGCAAACACTACCTGCTTGGCGAGGCGGGACACCTCTGAGGCTACTCCCCGAAACCCGCCACACAACAGCCGGGCGGACAGAGCAATCCGTGCGTGGCGGCGGCGAAAATTCACATCGGGCGTCCGGCTGAATGGATGGCCTTTGCGGCCGCCCGCGCCTGCAGATCTTTCCAATCGGCGCTGCCGTTGTTCGGAATACTTTCCATGTAAACACCCGTCGGGAAAACAGGCAACGTCCCGTTGGCGAAATCGTCCCAGTACTGGCGCGTGTGAGTGTAGTAACTCGTCGCCCCGGAGGGCCAACGAATCGCCAACAGTTGTCCGAGGTACGGATAGGGGTTCTTCTTGAGCGGCTCGATGCGGAAGCGTTCGACAGCTTCCTCATCGAGTTCAACACCCAGGCCGGGCCCTTCGGGAATAGCGGTTGTTCCGTTGGCGACCTCGATCCCCGGCGTGATCATCTGGTGCGTGTAGAGTTGGTGGCAGTTGACCGCCGGCCAGCGGGCGTGGCTCAGCACCGCGCCGAGGTGTAGGGCGAACGTCGCGGTGATGCCCGTGCCCACCAGCTGTAACCAGAAAGGCTTCGAGGCGGCTGCCGCCACGGTGGCGTTGTCCTTCACGCGGCTCGCCGCGCCGCCGATCACAAAACCGTCACACACTTCCTCTCGTAGCGCCGTCATGATGGGCGGACTGCCGAAGTGATGCGCGATCGGGATGGTCGTCTTTGTACGTAGAAGCTTATTGCCCTCGACATCTCCCTGCGGGATCGGCGACTCCCAAATCGCGATGTGGTGGTATTTCTCTAGGGCGGTGCAGTAGGGCGCTGCCCTGGCCGTATTGAGCAGCATCGCGTTGTAATCGAAGTCGATCTTGAAGTGATTGGGAATCGTCGCCGTGAGTGCCCGGCACTGTTCGTCGAGATCGAACCACGGGCGCGCCTTCGTCTTGAAATCGGTGTATCCCGCCGCGACGGCATCTTTGCATTCCGAGACCCAGTCTTTCCCGGGCATATCGATTGCCCACCAACTCACGAACGCCCGGTCACGGTACTTCTCGCCCATCAGCCGGTAGATCGGAACGTCGTTCACTTTGCCCACGGCATCGAACAAGGCCTGTTGCAGGCCGTTGCCCAGCGTGTCGTCCCACATCAGTTCGGCGGCCTTCTTGCCAAGCACACGGGCAATCGTCGCGTCCTCGAGCGGGCGACCGCCGTAGTAGACCATGGCTTCACCGAAACCAGTGACCCCGCAAGCCAGCGTCACGCGGCAAATCTCGAAGTAGCGCCACTGATAGAGTTCGCGCTTCATGTTGCGATCCGGCACGGGACGGAAGGGAACCTCCACCCAGGTCCGGTCCACCTTCTTGATCGACGTGTCGAGTAGGCCGGCCATGGCCGGTGCCGCCGCCGCCAACTGTCTCGGCCGGGCAGCCGCCCAGCCGGCCGCCGGTACAAATCCAGCGAGGGAAACGAGTGCCTTGCGCCGCGAAACTTTATCTTTCATGCGTGCCTCCGAATGCTGTATAACCAGTACTGCTTCCAGCCGAGGTCGTCCGTCCGCTTTCTAGCGTACAGCAGAAATAGGCAGTCGAGTCGGCGATCACTCCTCCGGACCTTCGTCCAGACTCAGACTCGCGGCCGCGGCTGCGAAATCCTTCCCGGACAGCGGCGCTTCCTCAAACGGAGTCACGAATGACGCCGGCAGAATCGAGCGCTCCAGCAACGCCAGATTTACGTTGGGGTCGATCCTCATGCGCGGCTCGCGGCCATTCAGCGCACACCGCACCTTAGCGCGGACTTCAATGTTTGGCTTCCCCGCGGCGGCCGCTCGCCGGGCAAGGAAGTGAGCATACTGCACGAGCATATCCGGATCAGTCATCATGTTCCGTATCTGGCGATGATTGAGATGCTGGCGCGGATCGACTTGCCAACTCTCATTTGTGGCCGGATCGGTCGCCGTGATGGTTCCCGATGCGGATAGCCGGGCCATCCTCATATGCCAGGTGAAGTAGCCGCCCTCACGCGTCCAGTTCACGTCCCCGGGATAGAGGTAATGACTGAAGGGCATCAGGAGTTGGAAAACAAAATGCACGGCGAGAACTCCCACGGCGATCCTCTCACCGACTGGCGCGGCAAGCCCGCCCAGTCCGTATCCACCCAGCCAGGATTGCTTGCCGCCGCCGGATTCCGCACTAGCGCCGGCGCCTGTCCCGCTCGTCCGCCGCAAGTCTGCCACAGGGCTGTTTCGCCCCGGTGGAAACCCGAATTTCCGCGGCCAACTCGGCGAGAAGAAAAGGGTACTGGCGCAAATCATGAACCACGGAAAGATTCCGATACTAAACAGCCGGGCGTTAAACAGATGAAAGGCCAGCGCCGCGATAAAGGCCCGGTTTCTTGTCTTCGGCCACCACAGCAGGAACGGAATCGATAAGTCGAACAACATCCCACTCCAGGCGAGGAAGTAAACCAAGGGCTCTTTGTCAAAGAGCAAACCGACGACCGGGAAATTGGCCGCTGCAGATGCCAGGAATCCCCGCATTGGCTCGCCGAGAATCAACCAGTCCCATTTCAACTTCGCGATACCGCCGAAGAAGTAGGGAATGGAGATTTGCAGAACCAAGGCCCACACTGTCCAAGCCGGCGTTGTGTTGGACCGGATCTTTGGTCTAAGCCAGGCGTCGACTGAAAAAGAGCGATGCGCCGGAATGAAGATCAGCAGGAAACCAATCAAGGTGATGAGGTAGAAGTGATTCAGGTAGTTCGACTTTTCGAGCAATAGCACATACGCGAAAGCCGGAACGAACAGAATCGTGGCCAATCGGTAGCACAGTCCGATGGCGATACAAAAGCCGAGTACGCCAAGAGCCATGAAATGCAGGTACATCCCTTCACCCGGCCACGGCCGCACCCAGTCAAAGCCGAAGAACGTGAAGTTGTATTTCGGTCCGACCCAATTAAAGCCGATCCAGCCGCTATAGAGGTAGCGATAAACCTCGCAGCACATGATGGCCCCGAAACAGATCCGGAACACGACCAGCGACGCGATGTCCACGGGCTCGAACAAACGAGGAAGCAGCGGGCGGGGCCGAAGCCGCTTGGCCCGCGGTTCGGGCGGGAGTGCGGCATCGCCCGTTGGGCACACCGGGGTGGGGCGGATGCCGCGGGCGTCCACGTTGCGGAGCGAAAGTTGTTTCTTGGCCATGAAGCTTCAGGACTTGACTGTCGGACGCATCAGGCTTGCCCTGATGGATCAAGTCTATAACAGATCGAAAGGATCTTCAGCTGGCTGCCGGATCGGTCGGCGTGCGGCCCGCGAACTCTTACAGAGGACGTGTGCCAACGTGTACGCCGCCGTTTTGGGCGCGCGCGTTCATGTCCTTCCAATCTTTGCCGCCGTTGTCGGGGACTTCCTGCATGTAGACGCCCCTTGGGTACGGGGGCAGCTTGCCGTCCACGAAGTCTGCGCGAAATTCATCCGCGTTCCGGTAGTAACTTGTGGCCCCCGAAGGCCAGCGGATGGCGTACAGCTTGTTCGGCTGTGGCCGCTTGGGGATTGCCTCAATGCGGTACCTTTCGATGGCGTCCTCGTCGAGATCGTAGCCCAGGCCCGGCGTGTTGGGGATTTGGGCACTGCCGTTTTCAACCAGGATGCCAGGCTTAACGAGATCGGAGACAAACATGTGATTCAAGTTGATCGCCGGCCATTGGGCGTGCGTGAGAACAGCCGCCAAGTGCATTGTCCACACAGCCGTCAGTCCGTTTCCCGTCAGTTGCAGCCAGAATGACTTGTTCGCAGCCGCGGCGATCGTTCCGCTTTCGATCACGCGCTGGGCGCCCCCGCCAACGACAAAGCCGTCGCACACTTCCTCGCGCAGCGCCGTCATGATCGGCGGGTTTCCGTAGTGCTGCGCGATCGGGATATTTGTCTTGCGGCGCAGCAGCTTGTTGCCTTCGACATCCTCTTGCGGGATCGGCGTTTCAAAGATCGCAATATTGCGGAACTGTTCCAGTTCGACCAGATACGGCGCCGCGTGACCGCTGTCGAGAAGCGTCGAGTTGAAATCGAAGTCGATTTTGAAATGCGCGGGCAGGGTCTTGGACAACTCCCTGCACTGCACGATCAGGTCGAACCAAGGCCGCGCCTTGCCCTTGAATGAGGTGTAGCCCTTCGATACTGCTTCCTTACACTCCAGAGCCCAGTCCGCTGCCGGCATATCAACCGCCCACCAGCTCATGAACGCCCGCTCACGCACTTGCTTGCCGAGCAGACGGTGAACCGGGAGGTCATTCGTTCTCGCGACCGCATCGAACAGAGCGACCTGCAGGCCGCTCCCCAGCGAGTCGTCCCACATATGCTCGGCGGCGTTCGCGCCGGTGACTCTCTTGATCGCATTTTCACGCGCCCCGCCTTCACCAATACCAACGACGCCGTTGCCGAGGTGTACCTTCACGATCGTGTTGAAGCGCCGCCCCTCGTGGGCGAACTCGCGGTACTGATGGCGTTTCGGTACCGGCTTGAAGGGCACATCAACGAAAATCTGTTCGATCTTCTTGACGCTCAGGTCCGGGCTGCCAACAACAGCCGGCGCGGCCGACGCCGCGGCTCGCGCACGCGGTAGGGCGGCCCCCCCTAGCGCTGCTGATCCGGCGCCCAGTAAAGCGGAATTACGGATCCAACTTCTTCGGGAAAGTTTCGGCGTCATCTCTGTTCCTCGCTCTTCAGCCTAAATCTGAATGCCCGGATTGTAGCGGAGTGGCACACCTTGCGTCGAACCGCGCAGGACATATCCCCGCTACCTTCAGCTCGGACGCACGCCCCACGACTGGAGCACTCTCGGCATGGCGACGTCGGCTCCTACAGCGGCCGGCCGCCGCTATGCACGCTGCCATCCTTCATTACACGCGCGTGGATATCTCTCCACTCCGCGCTGCCGTTGTTGTCCACCTGCTCCATGTAGACGCCCGTGGCGAAGACCGGCAGCTTGCCCGCGAGAAAGTCAGCACGATAACGTGTCGCGCTGATGTAGTAAATCGTTGCTCCCGACGGGAAGCGAATCGCCAGCAGAATATCGGTGGGCGGGTCGCGGCGCTGCTTCAGCGGCTCGATGCGATAGCGCTCGACCGCGTCTTCGTCGAGATCGACCCCCATGCCCGGCCCGTCGGGAATACGCGCCGTGCCGTTCGCCATCTCGATGCCCGGCTTGATGAGCCCGGTTTCGTACAGGTTGTTGCAGTTGATCGAAGGCCAGCGCGCGTGCGTCAGTACGGCCGCCAGATGCATCGCCCACGTTGCCGTGATCCCCGTCCCTACCAGTTGCAGCCAGAACGGCTTGTTCGCGGTCGCGGCGATCGTGGCATTATTGATAACCCGGCTCGCCCCGCCGCCGATCACGAAGCCGTCGCAAACCTCTTCGCGCAGCGCCGTCATGATCGGCGGGCTCCCATAATGCATCGCGATCGGGATGTTCAGTTTTTTGCGCAGCAGTGCGTTGCCTTCGACATCTGCCTGCGGAATCGGCGATTCGAAGATCGCCAGATGGTGGTACTTCTCGAGTTCCGACAGGTAAGGGCCGGCGTGACCCGAGTCCAGCAGCAGCGAGTTGAAGTCAAAGTCAATCTGGAAGTGATCGGGCAGCGTTGGCGTCAACACCCGGATCTGTTCGTTGAGGTCAAACCACGAGCGCGCCTTCGCCTTGAACGCCGTATAGCCACGCGCCACCGCGTCCTTACATTCGAACACCCAGTCCTTGCCCGGCTGATCGCAAGCCCACCAGCTCAGAAAGGCCCGCTCACGAACTTGGCGGCCCATCAAGCTGTGAATCGGGACGCCGTTCGTCTTGCCAACCGCATCGAACAGCGCCATCTGCAGCCCGTGGCCGACCGAGTCGTCCCACATCGATTCGGCGGCCGGTTTGCCGCTCACGCGCTCAATGATGCTGTCGTTCAGCGGACGCCCGCCGTACTGCACCATCGATTCGCCGAATCCCACAACGCCATTCGCGAGCGTCACCTTCGTGACTTCGAACAGCGACCAGCCCGGGCGCTCGCGGTGCATGTGGCGTTTCGGTACCGGCCGGAAGGGTAAATCGACCCAGGTACGATCGACCTTCTTGACGTCCGTACTCGATACGCCCACAAGGGCCGGAGCCGCCGCCAACCTGCGCGGCCTCGCCAAGCTGACCCCGCCTGCCGCTGCAAGACCCGCGGCCGACCCGCTCAGACCTATGTTCAGAAAGTTTCGACGCGAACGAGAGTGTCCCATAGCGAGGCAATCATACGCCTTCAGCCCCCGCGACGCAACCACCCCAAGCAGGCTGTCGGCGCAATGTGAAAAGATCCCCTACTGAGCAAAGTAGAACGATCCCCTTGGGGCGAGAGATG
>JAQBUE010000102.1 GCA_027624045.1 Acidobacteriota bacterium | reverse complement strand
TGCTCAATGCCACGATTTCGTTCACCCCCTAGCATCTCTCGCCCCAAGGGGATCGTTCTACTTTGCTCAGTAGGGGATCTTTTCACATTGCGCCGACACTTGGTAAAGATTGGTTGACAGAGCCGATGGCACGGTGGTTCGGTTTTGGTTGGTAGGGTGTCCTGCCGCTTTTGGTTAGGTGTCTGCTCGGTTTCGTCGGGAAGTTGGCTGGCGGTCGGGTGGCCCTGTTTGGGGTCTGGGTTATCAGGGGGCACGGCCTCGCGGAGAAACCCATTCCTGTGTCTGAACGGTCAACCAGTCTAATCTGACCCCGGGTGCAGTACAGCCCGGAGTCGAAACTAAATCTACGGAGCTACGAAAGTCTATGATGGAAAAATCAGCTACACGGCTGTCACTGGCAGTACTTGTGACGGCTCTCCTGCTCGCGGGTCTTAGCGCCCCGAGCCTCAGCGCCCAAGCGATCACGCAGACCGTTCAAGGTCTGGTGACAGACGCAACCGGCGCCGTGATTCCCGGCGCATCGGTTACGGTTAAGAACATCGGAACCGGCCTGACTCAAACCACCCAAACCAACGACACCGGGAACTATTCGTTCCCACAGGTCCAGGTTGGCAACTACACCGTGAGTTGTACGCTCGACGGTTTCAAGACGGAAACGGTCGCCAACCAGCGCGTCGAAACCGGCGCCCAAGTGCGCCTGAATTTCGCGATGGAAATCGGTGACGTCACCGAAACGGTTGAAGTTTCAGCCGCGGCCGTCACCCTCAACACCGAGAACGCTGTCGTGGGCAGCGTTGTCGAAAACAAGCGCATCATCGAGTTGCCGCTCAACGGCCGCAACGTGGTGCAGTTGGCCGTCCTGGTGCCGGGCGTGCAGTACGGCAGCCGCTCGGGTATGGCGGACGGTCAGGGCGGTTTTCCGATTCCGGGTTCCGGATATTCGGTCAGCGCCAACGGGCAGCGCGGCGATTTCCAGGTCGTGTCACTGGATGGAGTCGACGCCAAGGATCCGCGCATTCACATCACCAACTTCGTGCCCTCGATTGAGGCTATCGAAGAGTTCAAGATCCAGACCAACGCCTACTCAGCCGAAGTCGGATTCGGCGGCGGCGCGGTCACTTCCATCACGATGAAGAGCGGCACGAACGAGCTGCACGGCACGTTGTTCGAGTTTCTGCGGAACGAAGCACTCGATGCCGAGGCGTACTTCCTCAACTTCCAGTTGCCGGCGGGCGCGGCGAGCAAACCGAAAGACCAGTTGCGCCGTAATCAGTACGGCGTGGTGGTGAGCGGGCCGATCGTGAAGAACAAGACGTTCTGGGCCTTCAATTGGGAAGGCCGCCGGGAACGCACCGCGAATATCCAGCAGGCTTGGTTTCCGTCGCAGGCCTTTCGCAACGGCGATTTCAGCCAGTTGCTGACGGGCACAATCAACCCGCAAACCGGCAAGCTTTTCCGGCGCCCGATCGTCATCTACGATCCGCTGAACGGCCAGCCCTTCGCGAACAACATGGCTCCGGCTAGCCGCATTCACCCCGGTTCCACGAACGTGATGAGCACCTATCTGCCCTTGCCGGGCACGCCGCAGGTCGATCCGCTCGACTTCACGGACCGCGAGGGCGTCGTGCAGCCGATTGACGATGATTTCTACTTCGGCCGTGTCGACCACCACTTCAGCGACTCGGACCGCGTCTTCGGGCGCCTTGCCTGGTCCTCAGCCGCGCGAACGGTGGCAAACATCAATCCGGTCCAAGACGCGACTCACCCCTCGGATGTACAGAATCTGGCGTCGTCGTGGGTTCACACCTTCGGTGCGGCCATGATCAACGACTTCCGCTTCGGCTTGAACCGTGCGGGCGGCGGCCGCTATAACATCTTCACCGATGACGAAAGCTTCAACATGGATTCGTTGGGTATCGGTAAGGTACGGGTTGCGGGCGACAACAACCGCGAGCTCACTCCGCTCGAGCACGGCATCCCGAGCATCGGCGGCGCGCGATTCTCGTTGGGCAGTGGCGGTGAGTTCAACCAGCTCGACACCTACCAGTTCGGAAACCACTTATCGTGGATCGCCGGCAGCCATAACCTAAAGGCGGGTGGCGAAGTGTACCACGCAACCATCGACCGGGGGGCCGCTAACCTGCCGACAGGCCGCTTTTCTTTCAGCGGCAATGAAACAGGCGACGGTTTCGCGTCGTGGCTGATCGGCTTGCCGAACCGCACGGAAACGGCGGAAGGCTGGCCGCGCACCGTGCCCCTCTCCAACCGCATGGGTTTCTACATCAACGACGACTGGAAGGCTAGCTCGAAGTTGACGCTCAACCTCGGTCTGCGGTATGACTACCTCGGCAACGCCCATGACCGCGACGGCCTGTGGCGAACGGTGGACATTCCCGGCGACCTGTTTGAGAACGGCCGCGGGGCCGGCTACACGGATCCCGCGACCGGGAAGCTGATCCCCGTGCTGTTCCCGACGATCGTGAATGTGCCGGGATCGGGGCCCAAGCTCTGGGAGCAGGAAACCTGGCGCTTCTTCATGCCGCGCGTCGGCATTGCCTACCGTCCGACCGAGAAGTGGGTCATCCGCACGGGCGGCGGCTGGTTTGACAACATCGACATCATGAACACGTGGACCATCTTGAACCTCAACCCGCCACTGTCCGGTTCCACGCAGTATGACGCCATCACGAATGCGGCCGGCACGACGATGGTGACCGGCGCCGACGGCCAGAGCTATACCAATACGTTGCGCATGTATCGTCCGGGCTCGAACGTCATCACGTTTAACGATCCCTTTTTCCAGCAGACCGGCGGCACCAGACTCATCCGTCCGATTAACACCCTGATGGCGCCGCCCGACCGGCGGCACGGCGCGGTTATGAAGTGGAGCTTCGACATCCAGCGGGAACTGCCGTTCGACACCTCGCTGACAATCGGTTACGTGGGCAGCAAGGGGACCCACACGGGCAACAGTTTCGGGAACTTCAACACCCCTCAGCCGTCGAGCGACACCAACATTAACCCAAGGCGGCCCTTCCCCTTCATCTATGATCCGGCGACGCCGGCACTGGGGGTGCAGGGTCTGGCCACGATTCGCTACCTTGACAGCTTCGGGAACTCATTCCACCAAGGCCTCCAGATCAAACTGGACAAGCGGTTCTCAAGAGGCTTGGCCTACGGGGTGGCATATACCTACAGCAAGTCTCTCGGTGACGGAGAAAGCGGCGGGCAGGAAGGCGCTTCCTACCAAAACGCCTTCTTCAACCGCAATTCGGAAGCCCGCGGGCGCTACCGCTTCGACCAGCAGCACAACATGGTGACGCACTGGGTGTGGGAGATGCCTGGCCAGAACATGAGCAGCGCCCTCAGGCACATCCTGGGCGGCTGGCAGAATAACGGTATTCTGTCGTTGCGTTCCGGCTTCCCCTTCACGGTGGGCCAGGGCGGAGACCTCAACACCGGCGGGCCGGTTCGTCCCGACCGCATTGCTGACGGGCGGCTCGACAATCCCACGAGGCAACTGTGGTTTGACCCATCCGCCTTTCAACGGGTGACGTGCAACCTGCCAACGCGGCCGGACCTGTGCCGTTACGGTAGTTCGGGCTACAACATTCTTGATTCGCCCGGCCAGGTCAACCTGGACTTCGGTTTCTTCAAGAACTTTGAGATCACCGAGAGCACGAAGCTGCAGTTCCGTTGGGAGTTGTTCAACGCGATGAACACGCCGTATTTCCGCGCGCCGGGCGGCATTTCGTTCTCATCGGCCGACGCGCTTACTCCTGATGGTCCACGCAACGGCGAGGTCACCGGAACCCGTACGCCGATGCGCATCATGCAGTTCGGCTTGAAGTTCTTCTTCTAGCCGCAATAGAAACCTTTAACCAGACGGGCCGGCCTTCGGGTCGGCCCGTTTTTCTTCTGCCGGGCGTGTTTGACAGCGTGAGCGCGCAAGTCCCCTCTACGACCTGATGGAGCTGTCGTTGAGGTCTCGCGCGAGTTGGTCCCTCTTCCGCGGGCACAAGTACTCCCCTTCAACGCCGCCGCGCAAAGCGGACTCCGAGAGAGTCCCACCCGTTCCGCCGCGACTTCAGCCTGCTCGAACAACTCTTGCGCGATGTCGTGGAGTCGGTGGCTATACGATGATGGTGCAGCTTTCATCCTGTGATATAGCCTTTATCCGCGGTCCCGGCATCGGTGTCCCGGGCACGGCAATCGCCTGGCCACATCGGGGGCGCTTGCATTCTTCCACCCGTTAGCCTTATATATTGACAATGCTCAAGTCGCGTTCGTACCTTACATTTTCCCTTCTCGCCGCGCTGTGTTTCGGCTGCGGCGGTCCCGCCGAGAAGGAGTCGGTGGAAAAACAGCCGGAGGCCGCCGGCCAGCAGTACCTCGCTTATTTCGGGACCTACACCCAAGGTGAGAACGCCGGCAAGGGCATTTACGCCTACCGTTTCGATCCCGCCTCGGGCGAGATGACCGAGATCGGACTCGCCGTCGAGGTCGGCAGTCCGTCATTCTTAGCGGTTCACCCGAACAATAAATATCTCTACGCCGTCACTGAGGACGGCAAAGAAGGCGCGGTCAGCGCATTCGAGATCGATCACCAGAGCGGGAAGTTGACGTTGCTGAATCAGGTATCATCCCAGGGCTCCGGGCCGTGCCATTTGAATGTCGACGCCACGGGCAAGATGCTTGCTGTCGCCAACTATGGCTCCGGCGGCACGTCATCGTTCCAGGTGAACGCCGACGGCACGTTGAGCGAAGCGGTGAGCGCCATCCAGCACGTGGGATCGAGTGTCGACGAGAGCCGCCAGAAAGGGCCGCACGGCCACTCGGTGAATTTCTCGCCAGACAACCGTTTCGTGATTACGGCCGATCTGGGAACCGACAAGCTTTACGTGTACAAGGCCGATCCGGCGACTGGCAAGATCGAGCCCAACGATCCGCCGTCCGGTGAGGTGAAACCCGGCAGCGGACCACGCCATTTCACGTTCCATCCGTCGGGCAAGTTCTGCTACGCCATCAACGAGATGGGCAACACCGTGACGGCTTTCGACTGGGATGCGGCGCGTGGAGCGATGCAGGAGATCCAGATGATCTCGACGCTGCCGGAAGGGTACGCCGAGACCACTCATACGGCGGAGGTTCGGGCGCATCCCTCAGGGAAGTTTCTTTACGGATCGAATCGCGGACACGACTCCATCGCGGTGTTCTCGGTGGACCCGGCAACTGGAAAGCTGACGGCTGTGGAGCAGGTTTCGACCGGCGGCGGGGCGCCCCGCAACTTCAATCTCGACCCGACGGGCAAATACCTGTTCGCGGAAAACCAGAACAGCAACACGGTTGTGGCTTTCGCGATTGATCAGGCGAGCGGCAAGCTCACACCGACAGGCCAGGTGTTGAATATTCCGCGTCCGGTGTGTTTGCGCTGGGTGCCGGTTGGTTGATCTGTCTCGGCGTTGCGGGAACGGTTTTTGTCCGCTGAGGGCTCGCGCGGAGGATTAGTAGATTCGCGAAGCCTGCGCCATGCCTCAACAACGCCAAGCCGACACATGGAATGCGTCTCTGTACGCGGAGACGGCTCGCTATGTCGCTGAGAACGGCGACGTCATTCTTGACTGGCTAGCGCCGCAACCCGGCGAGCGCATCCTCGATCTCGGTTGCGGCGATGGCGCGCTAACGGAGAAGATCCGGCAGGCCGGGGCGAGTGTTGTCGGCGTCGACGGCAACGCTGATATGGTGGCCGCCGCTTGTGAGCGAGGTCTGGACGCGCGTGTGACCGTGGCCGAGGATCTGCCCTTCGATAGGGAGTTCGACGCCGTCTTTTCGAACGCCGCCTTGCACTGGGTCTTGCGGGCGGAGGCGGCGGTCGAAGGCGTTCAACGGGCGTTGAAACCAGGCGGACGCTTCGTGGCGGAGTTCGGCGGGCAAGGGAACGTGTCGGCGATCGTCGCGGCGCTCAGTGAGGTTCTCGCGGCGAGAGGTATCGATTTCACAGCCGTTTCTCCCTGGTATTTTCCGTCGGCTGAAGAGTATGCCGCGCTGCTCGTAGACCATGGCTTTCACGTGGAAAGAGCTGAGCTAGCGCCCCGCCCCACAAAGCTGCCGGGTGATATTTCGGAATGGCTCGCGAACTTCGCTCCGAGCTTCGTGAGCGGGTTTTCCGAACAAGCCAGGATCATGGCCTTGGAGGAGACGCGTGAGCTGCTCAAAGCGAGTTGCTTGACCGCTCAGGGTGACTGGATCGTCGATTACGTCCGCTTGCGCGTCAAGGCCGTCGCGCCTATTGCCCGCTGCCGCTAACGGCCTCGGATCGAGACACCGCGCGTGAGCTTTGATACGAGCCGGACCGAGCCGGTCCTGCTACGATCGGAGCGGACTTGCATTGGTGCCCAGACTCATTAGCGTTGCGACGGCTGTACCGCGGTTCGCGGTTTCACAGGATGAAATACTTGCCGCGGCTCGAGTCATCTTCGACGGCCGCGTTCCCCACTTGGAGCGACTGCTCACGGTGTTCAGCAACGCCGGTATCGACCGCAGGTACTTCGCCGTCCCCCCAGCATGGTTCAAAGAATCGCACTCACCGGAAGAGGTGAATCGTACTTTCGTCGAGACAGCAACCGAGTTGAGCGCTCAAGCAATCCGCAAGGCTCTGGAGCGCTGCTCATTGCAGCCAACGGACATCGACTACCTGGTTTTCGTCAATACCACCGGTCTGGCAACGCCTTCGATCGACGCCCGGCTCATCAACGTGCTGGGTTGCCGGACGACGATTCCGCGCACGCCGATCTGGGGGCGGGGCTGCGCGGGCGGCGTTGCAGGTGTGGCGCACATGAACGACTATCTACTCGGCCACCCCGATCAAATCGGCGTCATCGTGGCGGCCGAGTTCTGCGGCCTCACCTTCGTTGCTAATGACGACTCGAAGAGCAACGTCGTGGCGTCGGCACTGTTTGGCGACGGGGTCGGAGCAGCGGTCCTGGCGGGATCGAATGTCCGAAAAGACGGACTCGACATTGTAGCCACGCGCTCACAACTGTTCCCGGATTCGCTGGACATCATGGGCTGGAACTTCACCTCGCGGGGCATGCAGGTTGTTTTCGATCGAAGGATTCCCGCCATTGTCAGCCGGCATGCGGCGGCTGAACTCGACGCGCTGCTGGCGTCGGCGGAGCTGGGCCGCGAGTCGGTCAAGCACTATCTCTACCACCCGGGCGGCGTGAAAGTGCTGGAGGCGTACGAGAAGGCTTACGGCATCGGCCGGGACGTGCTGAGCCGCTCGCGGGATGTGCTGCGCTGCTACGGCAACATGTCTTCCGCCACGGTGTTATTTGTGATTGAGCGCTTCCTTGAAAGTGACGCCCCGGAAGGCTACGGTGTGATCTCGGCGCTGGGACCGGGTTTCAGCTCCGAGTCAGTGCTGTTCCGGAAAACGGCGTGAGGTTTGCCGCGCAAGCGGAAGACCGACCAATCAATTAGTCGGCGGCGACGGGCTCGGGAAGCACTTGCGTGAAAACGTAGGGGCCCTCGGGAATGATGACGACGGAACTGCCGACAGGCAGCCGAGCGAATAAATCATCCACGGCTTGCTGCGGGTCGGAGACGGCGGGACCCCAAAGTCGTGCCCTGTCCTCTTCAGGGACGCCCGGCACGCAGAACGAAAGGCCGGCTTTGCGGGCGACCATCGCCAGCTTCTCGGCCTGCCATTGATCGACGTCCACCGGGGCCCCTGCGAGTTCATCGAGCAAAGCCTCCCAGTGAAGCCCGCGCCGCAGCAGAGCGCTGAACTCCGGACTTCCGACGCCTTCACGGCAAGCCGCCACAAGGAGAATCGCGCCGCCCGGCTTAACGATGTGAGCAGCCGCCGTGACGCCCTTCACGGCCTGATAAAACGTCAGATCCAACGGATAACCGCCCGAAGTGGTAATCACGGCGTCGGCCGGCTGGTCGACCGTCGCCAGTGTCGAATCGCGAACGAACTGTACGCCCTGCGCGTGCGCGGCATGCGGCTGCCCCGCGAAGACTTTGGCGATTTGCTTATCCCGCGTTAGCGCGACGTCCACCATAAAATCGTGGCGCGCTCGCGCGGCGATTTCCATCAGCTCGCGATGCAAGGGGTTGTCGGGGAATGACCCTTCCGAGGCAGCCGGGTCGCGCATGAAGGCCGGGCTATGCAGCCGCTTGATTGTCTTCTCACCCGCGAGGCCGATCGAAATTAACTTGCGGCCGCCCGAGAATCCCGCCATCAGATGTGGCTCGATGAAGCCGAGCGTGATGTGCAGATCGGCTTCGACGAATCTCCGGTCGATGTAAATCGGCGTTCCGGTCGTCGTTTCACCGAGGAAGGCCTGCTCGTCTTCGTGTTTGGCGCGATGGGAATGAACCGGGTGGCGGGCAAGAATCTCGGGCCCCACGATCTCGTTTAACTCACTTTCGGTAGCTTCGCGGTGCAGACCAGTCGCAATCAAGATGCTGATGTGGGAAGCAGAAATCCCGGCTTGCTCCAACGCGGCGATCACGGGCGGAAGCACGATGCGGTTGGGCGCCGGGCGCGTGATGTCGCAGACGGAAATCGCGGCCGAGCGTTTGCCGGTGGCCAACTCCTCTAGCGACGCGCAACCGATCGGGTTCTGAAGGCCCGCGCGGATGGCCCGCTGAGGGTCGTCAAGCGCATCCGCGAATCGTGACCGCAACACCCGAATCGCGAGTCCATCAGGCAGCTCGATTTCAGCGCCGGTCTTATCGAAAGCGAGAGACAGTTTCATAGTGAGAGGCTGTGAACGGCTCACTGACTATGCTATCAATTGACCGTCGGTCGGGGAATGTCTAGATCAAGTGGGACGGCCGCCCAAAGAGCTTCGGATACAATAGGGCTTGGCGAAGACGAAGGGTCGTATCCTTGCGCTCGACATCGGTCAAAGCCGCGTCGGCATCGCCTTGACGGATGAGCTTCGCTTGACGATACGAGGCTTGCCGACCTTGCTTCGCAAGAACAGACAAACTGATTTAGAGGCGCTCGCCACGCTGATTCGCGAGCACGAAGTCGGCCTTGTCCTCGTAGGAAACCCGGTTCACATGAGCGGCGAGAAAAGTGAACAATCCGGCCAAGTCGAGCGTTTCGCTGCACGGCTCCATGCTCGTATCAAGGCTCCCATCGAGCTTTGGGATGAGCGCTTGACTTCGGTTGAAGCCGAGCAGTCGGTCCGTCAGCAATCCGGCCGCGCAGCGACATCGAGAGAAGCACACAGACAGGCGGTGGACCAGACGGCGGCCGTGGTGATTCTCGAAAGCTATCTGAACAGCCAGTCTCAGGGCTCCGCCTAGCTCGCTCAAACCTATGCGATTTCGAATCGCCGCCATCGTGATCTTAGTGGTGCTGGCCGGCGGAGGCGCTGTCTGTGCCTGGCTGTTCATCCCGTTTGGGCCTGCCGCCGAAGATTTCCGCGAGCCAATCGCGATCGAGATCAAGCGCGGCACATCGACGCGCACGATCGCTGAAGAACTGGAAGGGAAGGAAATCATCACCTCGAAGTGGCGCTTTCTGGCGATCCGAGCACTGCGGCGAAGCGACACGCTGATGGCTGGCTATTACCGCTTTGCGCGCCCGATGACGGCCTGGGATGCCTTCGAAGCGCTTCGCGAGGGTAGCGTACGCTATTACCCGGTCACGATCCCGGAAGGGTTCAATCGCTTCGAAATCGCCGAGGCTGTCTCGGCGACGGGCCTGATGAGCAAGCAGGAATTCGTGGCCGCTACCGACGATGTGAGCATGGTCAAAGAGCAGTTCCCCGAAGCTCGGAATCTGGAAGGTTTTCTCTTTCCCGATACCTATTACCTCGACGAAACAAGTACTCCCGCGAAGGTCGTCGCGACAATGACGGAGCAGTTCCGCACTGTCTTCAGGGAAGCAACACGCCAAGCAAGCTCAGACCTCAAGCCCTACCAACTTCTCATTCTCGCTTCGATGATCGAGAAAGAAACTTCCGAGTCGGAGGAGCATGATGTGGTGTCGTCAGTTTTTCAAAACCGGTTGCGACTCCGAATGCCGATGCAGTGCGATCCCACCGTGATCTACGGCCTGATGGTCGAGGACCGCTACCGGGGCAGGCTTCTGACCGCCGACCTTGAAGATCCGCACCCCTACAACACGTATGTACATGGCGGGCTGCCACCGGGCCCGATCGCCAATCCCGGCCGCAAGGCCCTGCTTGCAGCCGCCAAGCCGGCCGAAACCGGGTTCCTCTTCTTCGTTGCGAAAGGCGACGGCGCCGGACATGTTTTCTCGAAGGATCTGATCGCTCACAATCGCGCCGTGGCCGCTTACCGACGGAGCCTAGGGCGTTGACGGCGAGCGCGAAGAGTCCATCGATCCGCTCAACCGTGACTCGTTGGATCGAGGAGTCGGCCGTTACGGCTATTGACGAAGAGCAGCTCTCGGCGCTGGAGATCTTCGTGCGGCGGGAAACGAAGCGCGCGAAACCAGTCTCGCGTTCTTACCTGCTCGACATCCTCTCCCACACCCAGATACCGGTCGCCCGATCTCTCGGTGGTCTGCCCGTCGATCTGCGTCACCGCGTGAAGTTTGCTGACGCCGAGCAGGCAGCGCGGTCGCTCGCCGACATGCAGGGCGAGTATGAGAAAGCGAAAGCCAGCGGCGACGGCCAGCGTGCCGCAGACTGCCGCCGTGCGGTGCGTCAGGGCAAGGAGCGATTGCAACGGCTCCAGAACCGCGCCAATCTGCCGGACACGAAGCGGGCGGAGAAACAGGAAATCCTGCAATGGTTTCTGGTATGGCTGGAGTCGCCGAGCCTTTTCCGCGATTGGTTGACGGTCCGTACCAGACAGCCTGAGGAGTACGGATCCGGGGGGCGGCTCGAACCTGAATAGGCAGGCGGCGCTGATATAATCAGACTTGTCCGGCCGCACGAGAAGGTCCCCTTCTCAGTCCCCTTTTCTCTTGTTGATAGCGATTCTGGCGCTGGCCGGAGTAGACGCAGGGTGTTTGGTGCGCACGCGCACGCCCGAGCTTCGACCGACCGTTTTCGAAACCGCCAGCCTCGATGATTTGATCGTGAAGCTCGGCGAGTTCGCCGCCGTCAAATCCTCACGCGCTAACGTACGGCTGCAGCTCTCGATCACGACGGCCGACAGGAAGCAGATCAAGGAGTACGCTGAAGCCGGCGGGATCATTCTCATCCAGCGGCCGGGTTCGATCCGGGTGAAAGCGTCGTTTCCTGTTGTCGGTACGACCGTTTTCGACATGACTTCCGATGGCCGGCAATTCCATGTCTACCTGCCCACGGAAGACCGCTTCCTGACGGGTGCGAATAAGGTCACGACGCGTTCAGAGAAGCGCGTCGAAAACGTGCGGCCGCAACACATCCTCGAGGCTTTGATGATCGACCCGCCGCGAGAAGATGAAACGATCGAATTTATGCGCAACGATACGTATGGGTTAGCCGCCTATCATGTTGTGGTGCTTAAGAAGAAGGACCGGCGCTCGCTTTCGCGCGAACTGTGGTTCGACCGCGCGGCGCTGAAACTCGTTCGCCAGACGATCTACGAAGAAAACGGCGACCTGGCGACCGATGTCTGGTACAGCAGTTGGCTGGAGGGCAGTCCGCCTTTTCCGGGCGTGGTTCGGATCGACCGCCCCAAGGACGGCTACCAGCTCAGAGTTTCAGTCCTTGAGCCCGGCATCAATCAAGAGATACCACCGAAAGACTTTGTGCTTGAGGCCCCCGAAGGCGTCACGATCGAAGACGTTGGGGCAGCAAGCGAAGAGGCGTTGCGAAAGGGCGGTGAAGAGTGATCAACCGTCTCGTCGTCAGTAACCTGCGGCACCGCCCGATCCGCACCGGCTTGAGCATCCTCGCCGTGGCGATGGAAGTGGCGATGATGCTGCTGATCGTTGGAGTGGCGGAGGGACTGCTAGAGGATTCCCACGGAAGAACACGCAGCGTCGGTGCCGATATCCTGATCAGGCCGTCGGGCAGCGACGTTGCAACGGGCCTGGGAAACGCCGACATTCCCGAAGCGATCACGACCTTCCTCCCGGAACGCTACGGCGAGATTGAGATGGCCCTCGGCACGACCCTCATGCCCCAAGAGGAGATGCAAACCATTACGGGCGTCGACTGGGGCAGCTTCGTTCGCATGTGCGGCGGCATCCATTACTTCTCGGGTGGCCCGCCGCAAGGCCCTTACGACGTGGTCGTCGACGAAATCTACTCACGATACAAAAAGGTGGAAGCCGGCGATACGCTCAAGCTGCTGAATCAAGACTTCCACGTGGCGGGCGTCGTCGAAACCGGCAAGATGTCGCGAATCTTCATCCCGATCAAGACTATGCAGGAACTGCTGGGCTGGGAAGGCAAGTTCAGCCAAGTCTTCATCAAGCTGCGCAACCGGGAAGACACGCCACGGATCGTCAAAGAGATCAGCGGCCTGCTGCCTGCGAACCCGGTCTACGACATCGAGGAATTCCTGTCTCTGGCCGCGGCCGATGTGCGCGAAGTCTCGTCACAGTTTACTGACGCCATCGTCGGCATCGCCGTTGTGATCGGATTTCTGGTCGTGCTCCTCTCGATGTATACATCTATTCTGGAGCGAACCCGTGAGATCGGCATCCTCAAATCGCTCGGAGCAACGAACGGCTTCATCGTCACCATACTGCTGCGGGAAGTGATCGTACTGTGCGTTGTGGGCATTGCCCTGGGCGTGGTGCTGAGCTACGTGGTTCGTGAGGGCGTGAAGATCGGTTTCCCGCTGTTCCCAATCTTGATATCCGGCGACTGGATTGCTTGGAGCGCGCTGCTCGCCGTGCTGGGTGCATTGGTCGGCGCTCTGTATCCGGCGATACGCGCCGCCCGGCAAGACCCCATTGACGCTTTGACCTACGACTAGGCTGCTATGTCACAAGAACCGATTATCGAGGTCAGAGGCCTCAAGAAAATCTATAAGATGGGCCGCGTGGACGTGCCCGCGTTGCGTGGCGTCGATATGGACGTCTATCCCGGCGAAGTGCTCGCGATCCTAGGCCCTTCC
Organism: Acidobacteriota bacterium; assembly: GCA_027624045.1. Lineage (GTDB taxonomy): Bacteria > Acidobacteriota > Terriglobia > Bryobacterales > UBA6623 > JAPPLB01. The sequence goes on along the minus strand of JAQBUE010000102.1, from coordinate 6,062 downwards.
GGTTCCGGTAAATCGACGCTCTTCCACGTGATTGGCGGGCTCACCCCGCCCACCGAGGGCACGGTCAAAGTAGCCGGCCGTGACCTGAGCGCCATGACCGACCGCGAGCGAACCGATCTGCGCAAGAGGACCGTCGGGTTTGTATTTCAGAAGTTCAATCTACTGCCCACCCTCACCGCCCGCGAGAACATCGAAGTGGCCCGCCACATCTCTGGGGTTCCTCATCGTTCGGATGACGGCTTCGACGAGATCATAAAAATTCTGGGCATCGACCATCGCCTGGATCACAAACCCTACGCGCTCTCGGGCGGAGAGCAGCAGCGTGTCGCCATCGCGCGCGCCATCGTCAGCAACCCGCCGTTGCTGCTCGCCGACGAGCCCACCGGTAACCTCGATACCGAGAACTCGCAGGCCGTTCTCGACACCCTCAAGAGGTTGAATGAGCAGCGCGGGCAAACCATTCTGATGATTACCCACAACCCCGAGGCCGCCAGGTACTGTGCCCACCGTACCCTCGAAATGCGCGACGGCCATATTGTTTCGGGTTAGCGCCTGGACGCGTAGCGCAACCTTGGTTTTGAAGTCCGCGGCTTTTCAGGCCGCGAGAGCGACAGGTACAGCAGAAGATAGCAAGAGGCGACGGCCCCATTGTTGCCGCCGATGACGCGTTGTAGGGTTTGAGATACCTCTTATGAGTGAGACACAATCAGCACCCCAGCCAGGCGACGCCGCGCGCCGATTCGTCCTGCAGCGCATCTATCTCAAGGACCTGTCTTTCGAATCGCCGGCCAGCCCCCAGCTTTTTTCAGCCGATTGGCAACCCCAGGTGCGGCTGGAAATCGGCACGCGAAGCACCGAAGTAGCGGACTCAATCTATGAGGTCATCATCCAGATCACGATCACAGCCGAGCAAGAGGGCAAGACCGCCTTCTTGATCGAGGTGCAACAAGCCGGCCTGTTCCACATCACCGGCATCGAAGAAAGACTGATGCCGCAGGTTTTGCAAGTCACCTGTCCGACCGTACTGTTCCCTTATGTGCGGGAAACCGTCGACACGATGGCTCTCAAAGGTAGCATCCCGCCGCTGCTGTTGGCACCTATCGATTTCGAAGCGTTGCGCCGCCAGATGGAAGAGGTGCGGCAACAAGAATCGGACGCCTCCGGCCTGTCATGACGGCTTCTTCGCCGAGAACGCCACATCGGCGAGCGCCGCATCCGGCAATACGTAAGTCTTTCCGGCGCTGCGGGAGTAGATTTGCGTTCGGGGTTGGTACCTCTCTCCGGTAATGAATCAGGCAGGAGACGACATCCTCAGCGCCGTTCAGTGGCCAAATACTCCAGATACAGCTTCTCGTGCCGCTCGACCGCGGCGCGATAGCCTTCCGGGTCCACAAACGTCGTCGGGTTGTAGGCTTGCCCTGGTTTGTACTTTTCGTGCAGCCCGTACTGCGAGGCATGCCCCGCGACCCAAACATCCGCGGACAACGTGTTCTGGATGCGGAACGTCTTGGCGAAGTCCTCGGATATGCCAGGGTAGGTCGGATTGACGGCCAGCCGCAAACCGGGGTTGATCGAGCCCATGTTCGCGATGACGACGTCGTAGCCGCGGCCAGCTTCGCGCACCTTCATCGTGTAGCTCACGCTGCCGCTGGTGTGGCCCGGCGTTTCCACGACGGTCAGCCGCGTCTCGCCGAGTTCGATCACCTCACCGTCTTTGAGAATACGGTCTACCTTGACCGGCTTGAACCACACCTTCCCGCCGAAATGCGGATCGCTGAACCCGCCGTCTTCGAGCATGGGCGCGTCGCCGGCCGTTGCCAATATTTCCGCGCCGCTGATTTGCTTGATCTCGGCCAGCGCGGCCGCGTGATCCCAGTGAGCCTGCATCGTCAGCAGGGTCTTGACATCCTCGAGACGGAAGCCCAACGACTCGATATTTTTCCGGATCAGCGGCGTCGAGTCCTCAAGCCCCGTGTTGATCAGAATATGTCCCTCTGACGAGGTGATGAGAAAAACCCCCAAGTCGTAGGTCCCGACGGAGTAAAGGTTGCCGATGACGCGGTGCCCGGGAAAAGGCCGCGTCCAGTCCGCGGGCTGCGCGGCGAGAGGTACGCTGATCGCGAGAGTTAACCACAGGGCGGCAAGAGGCAGGCGCATCTTCAGTATTATGGCGGTTCCGCTTTGGCCACATGCGCCGCATTCCGGCAACTGAGATAGCGCGCCTATGGTGCGGGTTTCTCAACGCGGGCTTAGGCCGGGAATACACAGGCTCACGCCCGCGACTCCGAGTTTGTTGGGTGGGCGTTCTGAAGGCGGTCGCTGGGGGAGTTTTGGGTTAGGCCATGTCTTTGCGTTCTTTATTCATGACCAGGAGCTTGGAGGGTTTGGGTTCGGGGGCTGACGGAGCTTCGATGCGGCTCCAGAAACTTCGGAAGTATTCGATCATCGAGACGATGGCGAATAGAACGACGAGCCACAGCGAGATGTGAGCGATTTCGGCTAGGAGCGTGCCCGTGGGCGCGATCAGGAGCAGCGACACGGAGAAGACCTGGGTGACCATCTTAGTCTTGCCGAGATCGCTGGCCTCGATTTGAAAACCTTCGGCCGAGGCGATGCTGCGGAGTCCGTTGACGGCGAACTCGCGGCCGACGATGATAACGACCATCCAGGCCGGAACACGGCCGAGTTCGACGAGCGAAATGAAGGCGGCTGAAATGAGGAGCTTATCGGCGACAGGGTCGAGCAGCTTGCCGAGTTTCGTGACTTGGCGGCGGCGGCGCGCGATGTAGCCGTCCAGAAGATCGGTGCTGGCGGCGAACAGGAAGATGAGCAGCGCCAACCACTCCTTGGTGATAACGAACGCACCGGTATCCAGCTCGATGTCACGTCGTAACATGACCGCGAGCAAGAGCGGCACGAAGAAAATCCGCAACACCGACAGAGCGTTGGGGAGATTCATGGTCGCATTTCCCTTAAGTATCTGCCTTTCGAAATGATTGCCAGCCTTACGATTAGCCTACTATATTTCGGCGCACGGCGTGGTAAAAAGCGCTGTGCGCGATCACGGTGCGTTTGGGGTCTTCTCGGGTAGAGTGATGGGTTGATGAACGGGGCTGAAAATGTCGAGGGGCGGATGCGGCGCGACTGGGATGAGCGGGCGCGGCTCGATGCGCGGTTCTTCGTTGCGTTCGGGCGCCGTGAACAGACCCGCGAAGAGTTTCTGGCGACGGCTCGCGAAGTGCTTGTCGCGATCGAAGAAGAGTTCCGGCGTTTCGGCGAGGGCGTGGACCTAAAGAAACTGACGGCGCTCGAGATCGGCTGCGGGCCGGGGCGCTTGATGCTGCCGCTGAGCGAAAGGTTCGGGCGGCTGATCGGGTTTGATGTATCCGGCGGAATGGTTGAGCTGGCCCGCGAGAACTTGCTGGGCGCGCCGAACGCCGACGCCCGCCGGAATAACGGGTCCGACTTGCCCGCGGTGGACGACGAGTCAATTGACTTCTGTTATTCGTACGCGGTGTTTCAGCATATCCCTGACAAGGAAGTAGTTTGGAATTACCTGCGCGAGACGGTACGGGTGCTGAAGACGGGCGGGTTTTTGAAGCTGCAGTTCAACGGGCTGCCGTCCGGGCAAGGCGCGATCGAGGGGCCGCCGCCGGTGACGGGCTGGTCGCGGCGCTCGGGGAGTATGGCGGTGCGGCCGGTCTCGTCGAGTGCGCCGGATACGTGGAGCGGGGTTCGGTTTCGGGCCGAGGAGCTGGCCGAGTTTGCCGAACAAGCCGATTTGCAGTTGCTGGCGCTGGATCGTTTCGATACACAATACCTATGGATGACCGCCCGTAAGCGGGAAGCGGGGTGGCGGTCGTCTCCCGTGCCGCCCGCGAAGGCGCGGATTGTGCGCGTCACCGACACGTTCACGGCGGACGCCGTAGTTGCGCAAAGCGGACGTTACGCGAGCGCGTCGGTGTGGGTAATGGGGCTGAGCGACGATGCGGATCTGAACCGGCTGCGAGTCGTGATTGACGGGCAGCCGGCCGCGCCGTGTTTCATTGGAAACGATGTCCCGAAGAACCCGGCTCAGGTGAATGTGTATCTGCCGCCGGGTGTGAGGGCGGGAGTTGTGCCGGTGCGGCTGACGATGGATGGGCGGACGATCTCCGCTGACGCGCCAATGCGTGTGATCCCGGCGGGGCCGCTCGTGCCACGGCTGCTGAGCGTGACGGATTCGGTGAATCTGTTGTCGGAAGCGTCGATTGAAAGCCGCGCCATCAAAGTGAAGATCGAAGAGGTTCCTTGTGAAAGCGAGGATGAATTCGCGGCGCGGGTCGATGTGCGTCTAGATGATGTGCCCTTGACGAAGTTGACGGTCCATTGCCTGGACCCGTTGTCGCGAATATTCGGCCTCGATGTCGACCTGCCCGAGGGCGTTGCTTGCGGGCCGCGGCGGCTGGTTGTGACGCTGGGGCGGCGAACATTTGTCGATCAAATGATTCAGGTCGCAAGTTGAGTGCTGCCGGCTCACAGTTGCACTTCGGGCCGCGCTTCGGTACAAGTCGTTGCATGCCCCGCTCGCGTCCACCACTGACGCTCTCCTTCCATTCTTTCGATTCCAACGCCGGTTTCAAGCAGCTTGTTGATGAGCGCGCCGTGGAGCGTGTGCGCGAACTTGACGAACGCGGCCGCGCGCGGGGTCTCAAGATGATGAAGCCCCAGTCGGATGTATTGGTCCGCATCGGGACCGAGCACGACAACGAGGGCAAGGTCAGTAAGAACGGCTACGGCGTTCTGCATCTGCCGTGGCTGGCCCAGCAGCATCCGGAGTGGCCCGAGATGATACGGCGCGAGGCCGCCGAGATTCGGGCGGCGATCAGGGAAGCGCACGGGGTGGGGCTGAAGTACGTGATCTGGGCCGGGATGGGCGGTTCGGCTGAAGACAAAGTCTTCCAGCAGGCGGCGGGGTTACTGAAGGGGATTCGGCTGTATGTGCTGGATTCGACCGATCCGGCCAAGGCGCGGGCGATTCTGGATCACATCCAAAAGACCGATAAACAACCGCTTTCGAAGGCGCTCCGCAAGTGCCTGGTCGTCGGGATGGCGATGGGCATGACGTCGTACGAGCCGGTCGTGAATCTCGAAAAGCTGGACGGGCTGTATCGCAAGCTGAAGATTCCGAATCAGTCGAATTTCATTTACATGACGCTGCCGGGGTCGATCCTCGATCAATTTGCGTCGAAGCGGGGTTTCCGGCGCGTGCCACTGCAGCCGGATGGCGGGAACACGACGGCGGGACGGCACAGCGGGCCGCTGACGCGCGGCAGCTTGTATCCGTTGGCTCTGAGTGGCTGTGACTTGGACGCCTGGATGGGCGCGACGGCGCTGAGCGAAGCCGAAGTGGGATCAGCCCTGCAACTGGCGGGATTCCTGGACGCGAATGTGCGCGCGGGCCGTGACAAGCTGACGCTCTTCGTGCCAGACGGCTGGAAGGACGGTTCGGTCTGGACGAAGCAGGACTTTGAAGAGAGCCTCGGCAAGAGCGCTGAGCTAGGCCTCAAGGTTGCGATCCAAGAAAAGTTGAGACTGGCGAACTATTGGCCGCCGAAGGAAGCGCGGCAGGACCGCTGTTTTCTAGTGGTGAACGTGGCGGGAGAGAAGAATCCGGGCGAGGCCAAGGTGGCGGCGTTGCGGCGGGCCGGGTATCCGCTGGCGGTGTTGAAGTTGAGCGGCGAAGCAGCGGTGGCGCGCTACATGCAGTTCATTCACTATGCCGTCTTTGGACTGGGCTACTTGTGGAAGATGAATTTCGTGACGCAGCCGAGTGTGGAACTCTATAAGAAGATTACGTCGCGGATCCATCAGCAGGCCGAAAAGCGTGGCGGGATCGATCAAACGGCGGATTGGCGGCGGATCGCCGGATCGGCCTTGCGGATGAAATGGCGCGGCGGGTTGACGCTGAATTTCGAACCTCTCAAACAGTTGGGACTGCTGAGGGACGGAGATCTTGAGATCGAGAATGGAAACGCGGCGGCGGTGTATGCGGCGGTGCTCCAGCGGCTGGTTTGTGAGGG
>JAQBUE010000101.1 GCA_027624045.1 Acidobacteriota bacterium | reverse complement strand
TCCCATTGCCATAGAACAAGTTTATCGACTCTTGTTTCAATGTGGGACTTCCACCACAGGCTGCTAGCGAAGCTTCGCCACAGCGCGACGTGGACTTCCTGAAGCAGGTCCCGCCTCTTATCCACGTCCGCTTCGTAAGCGCCGGCCAGGCGATCGAGAGCCGCGCCGTACTCGCCGGCCACCCATCGATACAGGTCATCCTGTGTCAAACCTTCCGGCGAACTCAGCTCTGTTTCCGGTATCGTCTCGATCACGGCGTCTGGTAAGGTAGTCCGCCGCGATTCTAATTTCTTACAGTTTTCTTCAGCACGGGCTGACGTGTAGCCCGAGTGGCTGAACCAGTCTAAGCTAGAGGAATCGCCAAATCGCTTCGGACCACCCAAATGAAACGAACCTTAACCGTATTCCTGCTCTCCATCGCCCCGACCCTATGGGCTCAAGACAAAGTCGACCGAGAGGTTATCCATCGCATCAAGCAGGAAGTCTTCGATCACACCGAAGTCATGGACCACCTTTTTCAGCTCGTCGAGGTTCACGGCCCCCGCATTACCGGTTCGCCAGGGTTCGACGGCTCCGCGAAGTGGGCCGCCTCACGCCTCGAAGACTGGGGCGCGAAGAATGTGAAGCTCGAAAAGTGGGGGCCCTTCGGCCAAGGCTGGTCGCGCAGTTACTTCTCGGCTCATCTCGTTGAGCCGCAGTACGAGATGCTGATCGGCGTTCCCCTTGGGTGGAGTCCCAGCACGGACGGCGTTGTCTCCGGCCAACCCATCATCACGCCTTTTGAAAGGAAGTCCACCCGCAAGCAGTTTCAGCAAGCCGTTGATGAGTTCATCGAAAAACACAGAGGCAAGCTGCGCGGTCAGATCATCCTCATTAGCGACCTGCAGGACGTCAATGTGCAGGCCGAGGCGGCGATGAAGCGCCTATCGGGAGACGACCTCTCCGATCAAGCGAAAGCTCCCGAGCCTCGCGTTCCGATCGACTTCACCGACCCGGACCTTGAAATCCCCGAGAACGCTCAGAAGCGCAACCGCATCCTCTCGCAGGCGCCGATGTGGTGGCTACGCAAGTGGAGCGCGGGCCTGCGCGAGGTCCAAGGCGGGTTTAATAAATTTCTTACGAGTGAAGGCGTCCGGCTCGTTATCCATCCCGCCGCGCAAGGCGATGGCGGCACCGTCTTTCCGCCGCGCTCTGGCGATCGCCATTTGGAGCATCCCGCGCCGCCGCCCTCGATCGCGCTCACGCCGGAGCACTACAACCGCATCTTCCGGCTGGTCGAGAAGAAGGTTTCGATGAAGATCGAAGTCGAGGTGAAGACCGCCTTCCATCGCGATACCCTCGATTCGGTCAACGTCATCGGCGAGATCCCTGGCGGCGCAAAGAAGGACGAAGTCGTGATGATCGGCGCACACCTCGATTCGACCGCCGCGGCCCTGGGCGCAACCGACAACGGGGCCGGTTGCGCCGTGATGCTCGAAGTGATGCGTGTCCTCGCGAAGCTCGACCTCAAGCTCGACCGCACCGTTCGCATCGCGCTGTGGGGCGGGGAAGAGCAGGGGCTGCTCGGCTCGCATGCCTACGTCAAGGAACACTTCGCCGATCCGACCACGATGAATCTCACGGGGGAACACGGCAAGTTCGCGGCCTATTTTAATGTCGACAACGGGACCGGCAAGATCCGCGGCGTCTATCTACAGGAGAACGATATGGTGCGCCCCATCTTCCGCTCGTGGCTCGAACCTTTCAACGACATGGGCGCGGCCACGCTCTCGATCCGCAACACGGGCGGCACCGATCATCTCTCGTTTGACGAAGTCGGTTTGCCCGGCTTTCAGTTCATCCAAGACCCTGTCGAATACAGCACGCGCACGCACCACTCCAACATGGATTCCTACGACCGCGCGCAAGCGGGGGACTTGATGCAGGCCGTGGCGATCGTTGCATCGTTTGTCTATCACGCCGCGAATCGGGAAGAGAAGCTGCCGCGTAAGCCCTTGCCGAAATCACGCCCTGCAGTTCCGGAATAGATCCATGGGCGGGTTCGCTCGGTGTAATCTATGAGGCAGGCTATGCGACGACTTTTGTTCGCCATGGGCGCGCTGCTTTTGGCGGCCTGTGGTTCTACGGTGGATGTGACGGCTCCTGCTGATATCGCGGTCGAGGTGGGGAAGCCCTTCCCCAATCTGATCCTGCCGGCGCTTGAAGACGGCAGACCTTCGTCGATCCTCCAGTTCCGAGGTAAGAAGACGCTACTGCACGTCTTCGCATCCTGGTGACGAGGCTGCCGCACACACGTGCCCGGGTGGCACGACGCGATCAAAGACCTTTACGAATCCGGCGAGCTGCAAGTCGTCGGTATCATTCAAGAACAGCACCCGGATCGCTGCCGCCTCTTCATGCAATGGAAGCAGATGGGCTGGCCGATTCTGGTTGACTCACTGAATCTGCTTGAGGTGTCGGCGGTACCGATCACGGTCGCCATTGACGAATACGGCATCGTCCGAGAGAAGGGACTGCGGCTCGACAAGGCGGAAGAATTTCGGACCGGCTTCATGCAGGCCAAGTTCGAGGCGCCCGCGCCGGATGATGCGGCTGCCGCTCCGGCGCAATGGCCCGCGGCTGTCAAGCCTGCCGACCCAGCCGACCCGTCGGCGTGGGCCGATTTCGCCGACCTGATCGTGCGTTCGAATGACCTCGACCGCATTGACGAGGCTATCCAGGCCTACCAGCAAGCTCTGAAGAGTCAGGCCGGAAACGGCTGGCTGGAGTTTCGCCTCGGCGTAGCGCTCCGCAAGCGCTATGACTCTGATGGACGGCAGGAGGGCGACTTCCAGGCGGCGGTGGATCATTGGAAAGCGGCGCTCGACATCGATCCGAATCAGTACATCTGGCGGCGGCGCATTCAGCAGTACGGGCCGCGCCTCGATAAGCCCTATCCCTTCTATGACTGGGTCCCGCAAGCGCGTCAAGAGATCGCGGCGCGTGGTGAGACGCCCGCCGGGCTCATCATCGAACCCGGCGGCGCGGAGTTTGCCGAGCCCGCCAAGGTACTAGCGACGATGGAAGCGCCCGCCGAGCGGCCTGATCCCGGTGGCCGGATTTATCGCGATGAGGGCGAGTTTATCGCCCTCGAAAAGGTGGTCGTGCCGAACTCAATCAAGCCGGGCGAGGCGTCGCGGATTCACGTTAACTTCCGTCCGCGTGAAGAAATCAAGGCGCATTGGAATAACGAAGTCGATGGCCTTGAGGTCTGGCTTAATGAAGGTGAGGGCTGCCAACTCGATGGCTCCTACCGCAGTTTGCCGAACCCGCCCGAGGTCGTGAGCCTGGAGGAACGCAAGGCGGAGTTCGAAATCCACTGCGCTGAAAGCGCGGCCCCAGGCCCGCGTTCGCTCGACGGATACGCCCTCTACTACGTCTGCGAAGATGTGCGCGGAACGTGTCTGTATCGGCGGCAGGATTTTCAAGTTATTGTGGAAGTGCGCTGACGGGCCGATTCAGGCCCCGGCTCATGGAAGTCCCCTACTGGTTGGCGCGTAAATTTCCGTTAGACTGGGTAGAACCCGTTGAATCCCCATGGAACGTCCGCGGGATTTGGCACGCCCTTTGTATGAGAATCGTTGACCTGTTGAAAGCGAACCATCGCACGGTTTCGTTTGAGTTCTTTCCACCCAAGGATGACGCCGGGTTCACGGCGCTGTTTGAAACGATTGAAACCCTCAAGCCACTTGGGCCGAGCTATGTGTCGGTGACGTATGGCGCGGGCGGAAGTACGCGGCGCAAGACGGTCGATCTGGTCAAGCGCATCAAGCATGAAATCGGTATCGAGTCGATGGCTCATTTGACTTGTGTCGGCTCAACGCGGGATGAGATCGCGGAGGTGCTCGAAGATCTCAAGGCGGGCGGCATGGAGAACGTGTTGCCTCTGCGCGGCGACCCGCCGAAGGGCGAAACGGAGTTTAAGGCGACGCCGGGCGGATTCCGGTATGCAAGCGAATTGGTTGAGTTCATTCGGGCGCGGCACTCGTTCTGCTTGGGGGCGGCGTGCTATCCCGAGAGGCATCCCGAGGCGCCGAGCGCTGATGCGGATCTCGATAACCTCAAGCGAAAAGTCGACGCCGGCGCCGACTTTTTGATTACTCAGCTCTTCTTCGACAACAACGACTTCTACCGTTTCCGCGAGCGGGCCGTCGCGGCGGGAATTCAGGCGCCTATCCTGGCCGGCATCATGCCGATTCTCAGCGTGAGCCAGATCAAGAGATTCACTCAGATGTGCGGCGCGAGCTTGCCCGATGATCTGCGGCGCAAGATCGAGGGCGTCGAGGATGATCCCGAGGCGGTGCGCCAGATCGGTGTCTATCACGCGACCCGGCAGTGCGAGGATTTGCTGCAAAACGGCGTGCCGGGAATCCATTTCTACACGCTGAATCGTTCCACCGCGACGCGGGCAGTCTATCAATCGATCAAGGGCTTGCTAACCGACGAATCAGCAGCCTGACGCCGCGACCTGAAACCAACCGGTTCAACACCCTCCCAGGCGTGATGATGCCGAGTGCTGTAAAATCTCGTCCATGAAACTTCGCTTCGGACTGGTGTGCCTGCTGGCGCTGCTGGCCGTTCCGGGTGTGGACGGAAAAGATCCCGTGTACCACTATCGCAACCCCATCATTTTTCAGAGGGCCCATCTCGACGAGCAGACCGGCAAGCAGATCCTCGCCGGCAAGTTGTGGCTCATGGAGGAAGACGGCTCACATCTCAAACAGTTGACCTCCGGCAGCGGGTATGACGAACACTCTTCGTTCTACTCCGATCAGCGTCACGTGCTCTATTCGGAGTTTCCGGTGAACGCGTATGACCACTCGACCGAGGCACGGCTGGTGAAGCTTGACATCTATACCGGGAAGAGGGATGTCGACGTAGCCGTTCCCGGGTGCGCGCTGCATCACGCCTCTGTTTCGCCCATCGGCGACATCCTCGCCTACCATCGGCAGTGCGGCGATCATCGTTCGCAGTGGGTCGGCATGCCGGAAGGCGGCTATGAAGTGACGATGGAAGCGACCAACGGCGTGGCGCTGCCCGACAGTATTATCTTCATGCACGAAAAGAATCGCGGCTATCAACCGCGCGAGGTTGGTCTGGTTCGCATGTGGGGCGACGGCCCGGGAGCGAAGGCTCAATATTTGACCGACGCCAATCATCTGCATCGCCGGCCCGCTGTTTCTCCCGGCCTGAAATGGATGGCCTGGCAGACGAACGCAGCCGGCGATGGCGACGAGATTTTTATCGCCAAGATCGACGGTTCCGAGGCGCGCAACCTGACGAAGGCCAAGGGCAACGACGGCCACCCCTGGTTTTCGCGCGACGGCAAGTGGATTGTCTTCGAATCAGATCGTTCGGGGCAGTGGGAGATCTGGCGCATTGATCTCGACACAGGCAAGCAAACGCAACTGACGAATGGCGGCGCGAAGTACATCAGCACGCGGTCGCGACTCTAGCAACTCAAAGAAACATGCCCAACGATAAAACCGTCCTCGCCATCGGCGCGCACTACGACGACAGCCCTTTTGGGGTGCCTGGCTTGCTGTTGCAAGCGGTGCGGAAACACTACCGCGTGGTGATCCTGACGCTGATCGGCGACTACTCGAATTGGCCGCCAGCCGCCGACCGGCCTCAGGAAATAGTGGACGGCACGAAGCAGATCGCCCATAGCTACGGCATCGAGAACCGTTTCCTGAACTACAGGTCGCAACAGTTTGACGTCACGGCAGAAACAAAACGGGCGGTCTCGAAAGCTGTCGTGGACATTGCACCCGACATTGCATTCCTGCTCTGGCCCGACGATACGCATCCCGATCACGAGGCCGCGTCTCGGCTTAGCAAGGTGGCTTTGCAGCAGGCCGGCCGCGTCGTCAACGAGCCGAAGTATCGCCCGCCCCGCCGCATCTATTACTACGACAACGGCCCGCGCCACACGATCGGCTTCCAGCCCGATACGTTCGTGGACGTCAGTGAGGACTGGCCTCGGGCGATTGAATGGTTGGGGCGATTGGCGGCGCTCGTGAAGAATGAAGAGATCGACGGTTTACGGCGCTATCCAGGGCAGGACGCGAAAGAGGCACTTGCCGTCTACCGCGGCAAGACCTGCGGCGTCGGGCACTCCGAAGCGCTGAAATCGTTCAACGCCTACCCGCAAGAGATTCTGTGAAGCAGGTACAGCTATAATTGGCCCCGTGATGCACCTTACCCGACGCAACTTTCTAACCACGACTGCACTGGCCGGTCTTACCGCCTGCGCCCAGCAGGAGAGCAACGAGAAGGCCGCGGAAGCGCCGCTGCGCATCATCACCAAGGGCCCGAGGCATCACTGGTTCAGCTACTACGACAAGCTGCAGTTCGACACCGCCAACCGCCGCGTGTTGTGCATGGAGGTGGACTTCGAGCACCGCACGCCGACAATCGAGGACACGATCCGGCTCGGCATGGTGGACCTTCACGACAACGACCGCTGGATTGACCTGGATCAGAGTAACGCCTGGGGTTGGCAGCAGGGTTGCATGCTGCAGTGGCTTCCGGGCTCCGAGTCCGAGATCATCTGGAACGATCGCGAGGGCGACGAGTATGTGAGCCACATCCTTGATGTCGAGAGCGGCAAGAAACGGACGGTGCCGTACCCGGTCTACTCGGTCAGCCCTGATGGCAGAACGGCGGTCGCGCCTGATTTTCGGCGCATCCAGGATGTGCGGCCGGGCTACGGCTACGTGGGCGCGCCCGATCCGTATCTGGACGATCTAGCCCCGAAGGATTCAGGCATCTTTCGGATCGATCTCGAGACGGGTGAATCGAAGCTGATCCTATCCCTGGCCGAAATCAGCGAGACCGGCGAGATCCCAAACCCCAAGCCCGGCATGAAACATTACTTCAATCATCTGTTGTTTTCGCCTGATGGGAAACGGTTCATCGCACTGCACCGCTGGCGCTATCCGGATGGGACCCGGCTGACGCGGATGATTACGGCGAACGCGGATGGGTCGGATGTTCGCATCGTGGATCGCAACGGCCTTACTTCACACTTCATCTGGCGCGACCCGGCGCACATCCTTGCGTGGTCCGAGCAGCCGAGCCATGGACGCGCTTTCTATCTCTTCGAGGACGGCACGGACAAGGTCGAGGCGATCGGACCTGACGTCATGCAACAGGACGGCCACTGCACCTATCTGCCCGGCCACAACAATGAGTGGATACTCAACGACACCTACCCCGACGACCAGCGCTTCCAGCACCCGTATCTGTACCACGTCCCCTCGGGGCGCAAGATCGAACTAGCCGCTATCCATTCGCCGGACGTGTACACGGGCGAGTGGCGCTGCGACACGCACCCGCGTCACAGCGGTGACGGCAAATTCGTCTGCTTCGATTCGCCACACGGGGACCAGGGACGGCAGTTGCACTTGGTTGATATTGAGCGGATCGTGGGTTGATTCCACTCCCGGGCAACCGCAATGTAATACGACTGTGAGCCATGCCCAATGGCGGGCTCGGAAGGGGCTGGAGATGAGTAGCGTACGGGTACTGGTTGGCACGCGAAAGGGCGCGTTTGTCCTGACATCCGATGGAAAGCGCGAACACTGGGACGTCAATGGTCCGCACTTTGGCGGCTGGGAAATTTATCACCTCAAAGGATCACCTGCCGACCCGAATCGGCTGTATGCTTCGCAGTCCGGCGGCTGGTTTGGGCAACTGATCCAGGTCTCGAACGATGCTGGCAAGACGTGGGAGCCGGCGGGCAACGAGTTCGCGTATGACGGCGTCCCCGGCGCTCACCAATGGTATGACGGCACGCCGCATCCCTGGGAGTTCAAACGAGTCTGGCATCTCGAACCGTCGCTGACCGATCCAGACACAGTCTACGCCGGTGTGGAAGACGCCGCCTTGTTTCGCACGAACGATGCTGGGCGGACGTGGCAGGAGCTATCCGGGCTGCGCGGCCACGGATCAGGGCCGCATTGGCAGCCGGGCGCCGGCGGGTTGTGCTTGCATACGATTCTTCTCGATCCGGGTGATCCCAAACGGATCTTCATTGCCATCTCGGCCGCGGGCGCGTTCCGCACCGATGACGGCGGCACCACCTGGCGTCCGATCAATCGTGGATTGAAGTCCGAAAGCATCCCCGACCCGAATGCCGAGGTTGGCCACTGTGTCCACCGCATCGCGCTGCACGCGTCACGCCCGAATGTGCTGTTCATGCAGAAACACTGGGACGTCATGCGCAGTGATGACGCCGGCGACTCGTGGCACGAAGTCAGCGGCAACCTGCCGAGCGATTTCGGGTTCCCGATTGACGTTCACGCGCACGAACCCGAGACGATCTACGTCGTACCGATCAAGAGCGATTCAGAGCACTACCCGCCCGATGGAAAGTTGCGCGTGTACCGCAGTCGCACGGGTGGAAACGAATGGGAGGCGCTAACGAAAGGCCTGCCGCAACAGGACTGCTACGTCAACGTGTTGCGCGACGCGATGGCCGTCGACTCACTCGATTCGTGCGGCGTGTATTTTGGAACCAGTGGTGGGCAGGTCTACGCGTCGGCCGATGCCGGAGACACCTGGGGGCCTATCGTGCAGAATCTTCCGCCGGTATGCTCCGTTGAGGTCCAGACACTGCCATGATCCGAGTTGAGCTGCCGGCACATCTGCGAGCGCTCGCGCACGTGGAGGGCGAGGTGAGACTCGATGTTGAGCGGCAGGCCACGCAGCGCGCGGTTCTGGATGCACTCGAAGCCCGCTACCCGGTGCTGCGCGGCACGATCCGCGACCACGTAACGCAAGAGCGCCGACCGTACGTGAGGTTCTTCGCCTGCCAGCAGGATCTATCCCACGAACAGCCCGACGCGCCGCTGCCCGACGCGGTGGCCGCGGGCACTGAACCTTTCTTGGTTGTCGGGGCCATGGCCGGCGGGTAGCGTCGTTTCTTGCTTAAGGCGAGTAGGCCGAGACTACAAATTTCACGGCTTGTTAGCGAGGCTGTGCCCGAAATACACCGTCTGGGTCGAAACCGAACCGTTCAAAAGCCTCGTGTCGGAGAAGCCACGCGAAGTAAGGCACCTCGTCGGCTAAGGCGTCGGCGATGGGATGAACCGCGACGAGGCCCCCGCGTGAGTGAAATATTCTCCATCCTTGACCGCATGAGTCGTTTGCGTTGCGCCATGTGCCGGAAATTTGCCATCGTAGATGTGGTGGACACTCCACCCGTGGTTAGACGCAAGGCGTTTGGGGCGCTCCCCTCCTGCAAGAAGAAACGCCATCACGGCTGGTCCGTTGGATGGACCGTCAACTGCGATGCGAGCTTGACGGAGTTGCCGCTTCTGCTCCTTCGTGAACTTGTGATAGCCCTTCTTGCGTGTCACCCGGGGAGCGAACAGGAGTGATTGCTTGGGCCAACGAATGAATGCGTCCTGCTGTTTCCATACCGGATCGACGATATCGAGGAGGTGCTCAGGTGTGGTCGCGCGGAGGGTGTCGAGCATCAAATTACCCTTGTTCTGGTTAAGAACCCGGCGCTCAGGAGTAGCCGCTATGCGAGTCGCCCGGGGCGACCAGTTAGGCTGCGCTGATTTCGACGAACTCACTTTCGGAACTTGGCGGCGGCACCGAGAGACCATCTTGTTTTAGTGATTCGATGTGGAAGTCGATTGCCTCTCGGATGAGTCGTAGAACTGCGTCCCTTGTCTCGCTCACGGCCACGCAGCCAGGGAGATCGGGGACGTGAGCGCCCCAGCTCTTCTTTCCGCGTTCGACTACAACCATATAACGCATCGAGTGCTCCTCACTTCTTCAGGCCGGTCTGCTTGAGAATGGTATTGAGCGTTCCGGGTGGCAGATCAACGCCTGCCTTCCCAGCCACGGTGATCGTAGCCGGTTTGTCGCGGTGCTTGAACTGCCTGTGGCTTCCGCGGGTTCTCACCAGTCGCCATCCGTTCTCCTCAAGGAGACGAACCAGATCTCTAACCTTCAAGTTGCCTCTAGTTTCCCATATCGATCCGCCCAGCAGTTTGGCGCTCAACGGCTAAGACGGTGACTGCCGGTACCTCGGTTCCGAAGAGAAGTATACGGGGGAGTCGCGTCGCGATACTCAACCGTGTCCCAGCCGTGGAGGTTGGTTTGCTTCGCCTCGCCGCGCGTGGACCAGCGTTAAGGCAGCAGATCCATCGCTGATCTCTTTGCTGCTTACGGAATCTCAGATACAGCCTACACCATCCGCGACCAAATCAAACTCGTCAATCCATACACCAACCCAAACACCAACAACACACTCCCAATCAGCCGATCTTCGTTCAGACAGAACCACAGGTAGATCCCGATCGCTCCCATCAACAGCAAAGCGATCGACCCCAGCAATGACAACAGCGCCCAGGCGCTTGCCGGCAGAAAGTCATGATGGAAGCCGTGGTTGACGTGTAACTGGACGAGCATTTCCTGCCAGCCCCAGCGTTGTGTGTTGATCTTGACTTCGCTGCTTCCCGGCACGTATTCGACCGCGGCGTTGGTCCCGGGCCGCGCGATTCGGAACTTCATCACGCCGTCGCTTTCGTTGACCTGGCGCAAGTCGCCCGAGAGATCGTGGTTGCGCATCAGCTCAAGTGCCAGCGCGCGTGGGGAGGTCGCTTTCGCGGCGTCGATCTGGATGGTTTGCTCCTGGTTCTGCCGGTCTTCGGGCAACCACGGGCGATAGATGATCCGCAGCGAGCTGGCCGCAAAGATGAACGCGAAGAAGAAAAACACCAGTCCGAGAATCAAATGGGTATTGCGCATCAATCGGAACATATCGTTATCTCACCGCCCACCAGAGGATTACGGTCACAATCGTCGTCGCGCCGATGCAGATACGCGCCCAGGGCAGCCCCGGCCGCGTCGCGATCCACATGTAGACGCCGGACAGCGACATGAACAGGAACGCCCAGGTCGCGAACTCGTTGTAGACGCCATACAGGCGCGCCGAAATATCGGGGGCGCCCCGGCGCGTATGGGCCGTGTGCATGGATGACAGGAAGCCCGCCAGCCCGCCGTCGCGAAACTCGACCCGTACGCGCTTCTCGCTTTCGAGGTAGGTCACATTCCACGGGCCATTGGATGTGAAGACATTGAACGCGAGGTTCTGATCGTCGTCACGATGAACGTTGTAGTGCCCGCCCGCCATCTTCAGCTCGGCGGCTTCATAGACGCGTTTCGCGAGTTCCTTGTCGTCCAGATTGCCAGGCCCCTCGAAGGGAAACTCTTGTGTGCGGGAGACCTCGGGCGGCTTGTATTCGCCTGGGGCGGGCAGGAAGACGGCATTGATTCCCGTGATGCCCCAGACGACGAAGGCCGTAAAGGTCAGCAGACCTGACCACATGTGGATCTTCTTGGACCATTTGTAAAACAATTCGGTACCTCCCGTATTCCGTTGGCCTCTCGGTCGCGAAACCCTCTCTCAAGCTTTGTATTCGATCCCCAAATCGGGCGTCTCGATCAGCCGTGCATCATCGTAGAGCGAGTCCATCGCGAACGACAGAATACCAGTCGTCAGCAACGTTCGTTCGACCGGGTTAGGCAGTGTGCCGTCGGCGACGAGGTTCTCGAAGTTGCGCGCCATGAAGCCCCAGTGGCCGTGTAGATGGAACTGGATGCGGCATTCGGTCGAGAGAATCTCGTCTGAGTTCTTCCGTGACGCGGCGACGACCCAGCTTCGGACCAAGCCGTCGCCCATGAGAAGGCGTCCCTTGAGTCCGTCGCGATAGTCGATGAGGAAGAGGATGGGATCTTCGAGTAGGTCTTCCGGGCTGCCTTCGTTGCGGGATTCGGTGCGCGTGAGTGCTGCATTGAGGAGTTCTTGCGACCAGACGCCCTGATCGCGCAACTCCCAGACTTTATTCCCACGAAAAGACTGAATGGACGCGACGCCGGTCTCGCCGCCTTTGCGCTTTTCGATAATGGCTTGCAGCGCTTCGACGGTATGAAAGCCCATGGCGTCGGTGAGCCCGAAGCCGACGACGAGCGCTTGGTCGAGTTCCTGCGTGTAGTCGAGTTCGAGCGGCGGGTGACGCCATGCAAGCGAAACGGTCGAGCCGGCCATCAGCGGTATCTGCATCGCCTTGGCGGCGTTGTACATCTCGGACGCTTTGTCCCAACTGTAGGAGAAGTGCTTGTCGCAGAAGATCGGGCACGTCACGCCATCCTGCTTCATGACGTCGATGATTTGCATGAAAAGCTCGTGGCGTGGGTAGAGCTTCTGGCCTTGGTCGTTGGATGGGTAGTCGCCGTGTTCTCCGACCAACGCGACGCCATCAACGGCCAGCCGGTCGCCCCCACAGCGCAGCGCCTCGGCAACTGTGGGGTAGACCTGGAAGCCGTATTCCTCGGCGAGTCCGTGGCCCATGTCGTTCTCGGGGGCCTGGTCGAGATACATCGATGCGACTTCGAGCCGCGGCTGGTATGTCTTCTTGTTCAGGCGGTAGCCTTGCAAGATGCGGCTGAAGAAAACGTCGGCGTGCGAGCGTTCGTAGTAAACGGTGGTGATGGCCGCGATGCGCGGTTTGGGCTTGTTGATGGCGGTTTGTTGCGGGGATTGGCAGGCTGCGGCGCCTAGCGAAAGGCCGGCTAGCAGATCACGTCGTCTCATAGACACGCAAGTGTATCAGGCTAGGGAATATTCCAGAAGCGACTTGGTAGGGCAGTCCACTAGTCCCCGTCGAACCAGTTTCCTTTGCCGCGCCTACGGCTCGAGGCGCACGGTTTTTATATCCGCGCCCCTTCCCCGCCGTCGGAGTTCCGAGGCGCTTTGCCCACGGGCGCGCTGTCCCTTGTAGAATAGAGCCAATTGTTATGGGTCGGAATTGGCTACTTGCGGCTGGTTTGGTGAGCCTGTTGGTACGGCCTGCCTTCGGGGATGTCGACTTCCAGCAGGACGTGGAGCCGATCTTCCACAAGAATTGCTACACCTGCCACGGGCCGTCGATGCAGATGAATGGCCTGCGGCTGGATCAGCGCGGTCCGGCTTTGGCGGGCGGACATTCCGGAGCGGCGATTGTCCCTTCCAATAGCGATGCGAGTTTGCTGATTCGCCGCGTGGCGAGCGACGATGACAAGCTCAAGATGCCGCCGGGTGATGCTCGGCTTTCGTCCGCCGATATCGCAGCACTGCGCGCTTGGATTGACGCCGGCGCCGAGTGGCCGGAAGAGACCAGTGCTCCTGAAAAGAAAGTAGCGTCGGACCCCTCGAAGCACTGGTCGTTTCAACCGATCCAGCGCCCCGAGCCGCCCCGGGTAACGCAGAGCGCCAAGGCCCGCAACGCGATTGATCAATTCATACTGGCGAAGCTCGAATCAGAAGGTGTCACTCCTTCGCCGGAAGCAGACAACGTCACGCTCATCCGCCGCCTCAGCCTCGACCTCACGGGTCTGCCGCCGAGCCCGGCTGAAGTCGATGCGTTCCTCGCGGACGGCTCGCCCCATGCCTACGAGAAGGTTGTCGACCGCCTGCTCGACTCGCCACACTACGGCGAAAGATGGGCGCGTCACTGGCTCGATCTGGCACGCTATGCCGATAGCGACGGCTTTGAGAAAGATCTCGACCGGCCGGACTCCTGGCGCTGGCGTCACTGGGTCATCGACGCTCTCAATAATGACATGCCGTTCGATCAGTTCACGATCGAACAGATTGCCGGCGACCTGCTGCCGAACTCGACAACCTCGCAAAAAGTCGCGACCGGTTTTCACAGGAACACCCTGAAGAACCGCGAAGCCGGCGTAAAGAGGGGCGACGCGCGCTTCGAGGAGCTGATCGACCGCGCGAACACCTTTGGGACGGTGTGGCTAGGCCTGACGGTGGGCTGTGCTCAATGCCACGACCACAAGTTCGACCCAATCAGCCAGAAGGAATACTATCAACTGTTCGCTTTCTTTGATGCCGCGAAAGAGACGGAAGTTCTCGCGCCGCTGCCGGGTGAGCTAGGCCCTTACCTCCAGGCGCTTCCTGAGTACCTCCGCAAGCGCCAGGAGTTGCTTGAAAAGTTCAAGATCTCCAGCCTGCAATCAAAGTGGGAAGAGAAGATTGTCCGAGCGATGGACTTTCCCGGCGAGAGCAACGACTGGGATTTCCAGATCACATCGATGCGCGCCATGTTCGATCACGCCGACAGGCGGCTGCACACTCCGCCCGAACAGCGCACGGAAACAGAACGCCGCCTCATCACGGACTACTTCATTCGGAGCTTCGGACCGGACTTGGCGAAGGACGAGTGCGCCGTGGAGGCGCTTGGGGTGCTCCGCGGGAAACTCAACGAACTCGAAAAGGCGCTGCCCCGGCCCAGCGAGGCCTACGCGTTGGAGGCCTTCCCCGAGCCGGTGACGACTCACATCGCCGTGCGTGGAGACTGGCAGCGTCCCGGCGTTGCAGTCGAACCGGGCGTCCTGGCGGTTCTCCCCGCGCTTCCCGGCAAAGAGGAAGCCCCTCGCCTGCAACTGGCGCGCTGGCTCGTTGATGCGAAGAACCCCTTGATCGCGCGCGTCAGCGTCAACCGCATGTGGCAGGAGTTTTTCGGGACGGGCCTTGTCGCCACGCCGGGAGACTTCGGAGCCCAGGGGGAAGCCCCATCGCACCCTGAGTTGCTCGATTGGCTGGCGTCTGAGTTTCAGCGCCTCGACTGGAGCATGAAGCAGATGCACAAGCGGATCGTCATGTCCGCGACGTATCGGCAATCCTCGAAAGCCCGCCAGGAACTCCTCACGCGCGACCCCGCCAACCGTCTGCTGGCCCGGCAGTCCCGCTTACGGCTTTCGGCCGAACAGATCCGCGATGCGGCGCTGGTGGCGAGCGGCCTGCTCTACCCGAAGATCGGGGGCCCGAGTATTCGACCGGTGCAGCCCGAGGGAATCGCCGAGGTCACCTACGGCAGTTCGAAGTGGAATGCCAGTGAAGGCAAAGACCGCTACCGGCGTGGCCTTTATATCCAATACAAGCGGACAGCACCCTACCCGATGCTCGCGAACTTCGATACGCCGAGCTCGAGTGTCAGCGCGCCCCAGCGCCGCCGCTCGAACACTCCGCTGCAGGCGCTGAACCTGCTTAACGATCCGGTGTTCTTCGAGGCCGCGCAGGCGCTGGCCGTGCGAGTTCTTCAGGAGGCCCCGTCGAGCGCGAACGATCGCCTCGTTTACGCTTTCCGCTTGTGCTTGGCGCGCGAACCCGACGCCCAAGATAAAGACAGACTTCAAACCTTCTGGCAGAAACAGAAGAGTCTTTTTGAGAATGATCCCGAGGCGGCGAAAGCGGCTTCACCCTATAACGTAGACGGCATCGCGTCGGCCGAGATGGCAGCCTGGGTTGCGGTCGGTCGGGGCTTGATGAACCTTGATGAGTTCATCACGAGGGAGTAGCAGTGCCGATGACGAAGACGGGAAAAACCAAGAAACTAACTCCGGCACCGAATATGACGGAAAAGGGATCATTCCTGCGGACTGAATCGGAATCGCAGGAGAGCGCGCTTGCTTGTGCGCTGGCAAGCGAAGCAGTTCTTGCCGTCGATTGGTTGACGTCGGAAGAAGATGAAGCTGGGAGTCACCTGTGAGTTTGGCATGAACCCCCGTCAGTTCCTCAATATCAACGCGCGCCGCGACTTCTTCCGGCAGTGCGCCGGCGGCGTCGGCATGGCGGCGCTCGGTGAACTTCTCACCGCCGACGGTCTGACTGCCGCGTCAACGCTGCCCAAGGTCAACCCGCTCGCCCCCAGACAACCTCACTTCTCCGCCAAAGCGAAGCACGTAATCTTCATGTTCATGGAAGGCGGACCGACGCAGTTCGAGTTATTCGACGAGAAGCCGGCGCTCGCCAAGTACGACGGCCAGCCCCTGCCGGCGTCCATGACGAAAGACCTCAACTTGGCATTCATCAAGCCGAATGCGGCGGTCATGGCCAGTTCGTTCAAGTTCCGGCGCTACGGCGACTGCGGCATGGAGATGTCCGAGCTACTGCCCCACCTTGGTTCGTGTGCCGACGACATTTGCCTTGTTCGCTCGATGCACACCGACGCGATCAATCATCATCCTGGCCAACTTCTGATGTTCACAGGCTCGATTCAGCCTGGCCGGCCGTCGATGGGCGCGTGGTCGATGTACGGCCTGGGCAGCGAAGCCGAAGACCTGCCCGGTTTTGTCGTGTTGCCGTCCGGGCGTGGCACCAGCGGGGGCGCCACGAACTACTCCAGCGGGTTCCTGCCGTCTCATTACCAAGGCAGTTTGCTGCGCAACCAGGGCGATCCAATCCTCTATCTCTCGAATCCGGAGGGGATCAATCGCGAATCGCAGCAGGCCACGCTCAGCCTCATCCGCGACTTGAACGAGAAGCGCTACAGCGAAACCGGCGATATGGAGATCGCCTCGCGCATCGCTTCTTACGAGTTGGCGTTCCGGATGCAGATGTCCGCGCCCGATCTTCTTGACTTCTCAAGCGAGCCCCAAAGCGTCCGAGAGCTCTACGACCTTGATAGCGACGACGTAGACACTCGTGAGTTCGCCCGCAACTGCTTGCTCGCCCGTCGCATGGTCGAACGCGGTGTGCGGTTCGTCCTCATGATGGATGCCAGTTGGGACGACCACACCGAGCTCAACAAGAAACTTCCCAAGCGAACTCGCAAGATCGACAAATCCACCGCGGGCCTCATCAAAGACCTCAAGAACCGGGGACTGCTTGACGACACTTTGATTGTTTGGGGCGGAGAGTTCGGGCGCACGCCGATGGTCGAGCACCGCAAACCCGAAGACCGCGACAACGCCGGTCGCGACCATCACCGCGATGCCTACAGCATGTGGATGGCCGGGGGCGGCATCAAGGGCGGTCAGGTCATTGGTAAGACCGATGATCTGTGCCTGAACGTGGTCGAAGATCCCGTCCACATCCATGATCTGCAAGCGACGCTGCTGCACTGCCTCGGGTTCGATCACACTAAGCTGACGTACAAACACATGGGCCGCGAGTTCCGGCTGACTGACGTGGCCGGTAATGTAGTCAAGAAGCTATTGACCTAGCGCGCGGACTGCCTGCTTCTCTTCGGTCGTCTGCTACAATCCCCCGCATGATACGGATGCGCCGCTTCGATGCCGCGAGCCTAACGGGCCTCGCTCTGCTGCTTGCCATTGCTTCGTGTTCGAGCACCGAGATGTTCGACGAAAGCCGGCAGGCCACCGGCGTCAAGGTCGGGGAGGTCACGGACACCTCCGCCATCATTTGGATGCGGCTTACCGAGAACGAACAGCGCCGCGCCGACGGTACCGTCAGGCGTGGCCGCGGCAAGCGGGCCGTACCCCCGGAATTCCCGGATCCCAACGACTTAGAGGGCTCGGTCCCCGGGGCCACGGGACAAGTGCAGGTCCGCTACAGCACGGACGAGCAAGCCCTCGACGATCCGGCAAACACGGCAAACGTCGTCACAACGCGGGCCGAGCCGACGCGGGCTGAACGAGACTACACTCGTCATTTCTACCTGGAAGGCCTGCAGCCGGCCACCGTCTACTATTTTTCGGCGGAGACGATGAGCCTCGACACCTCCCTAAGGCATAAGCCCCTGCGCGGCCGCTTTGAGACGGCGCCTCCGGCAGGCGACTACGGCGATGTGACGTTCACCGTCATCACGGGACAGATGTATAACGACGCCGACCACCCTGACGGATTCATGGCCTACGATTCGATGGCCGCGCTCAATCCTAAGTTCATCATCCCGACCGGCGACACCGTTTACTACGACAGCGACGACCCCACTGTCACCAACATCGGCCTCGCGCGCTATCACTGGCACCGTATGTATAGCTACCGGAAGCTGATCGACTTTCATCTGAAGGTGCCGACCTATTTCGAAAAAGATGATCACGATTCCTACGCCGACGACGGCTGGCCCGGGCTCACGCGCGATTTCATGGGCGACTTCAACTTCGAGCAAGGCTTGCAGGTCTATGCCGAGCAAGCCCCGATGAGTAATCTTCCCTACCGCACCTTCCGCTGGGGCAAAGGACTGCAAGTCTGGGTCGTCGAAGGACGCGACTTCCGCTCACCGAACGACATGCCCGACGGCCCCGCTAAGAGCATCTGGGGCGCCCGCCAAAAGCAGTGGCTCAAAGACACGCTGCTGGCCAGCGATGCGGACTGGAAAGTGCTCATCAGTCCCACCCCGATCATTGGCCCCGACCGTTCTACTAAACACGATAACCACTCGAACGTCGACTTCAAACACGAGGGCGACGAGATGCGATCGTTCTTTCAAGAGAACCTGCCGGATAACTTCTTCATCGCCTGCGGCGACCGCCACTGGCAGTATCACTCCATCCACCCGGCCACTAGGGTTCAGGAGTTCTCAAGCGGCCCGATCAGCGATTCGCATGCCAGCGGTTCGCCGGGACAAGACCCCGAATACCACCAGTTCCACCGCATGATGGGCGGCTTCCTTTCCGTGCAGACAAAGAAGGTGGGCGATGAGTCCACGATCGCTCTGCGGCTGCATGCGGTCGATGGGAACGTCGAATACGAATACACCCGCAGCCGCCCCGCGAAGGGGCTGTGAAAAAACATAAGAAGGGCAGAACGGTTGGATAACGATTAGGTGGGTGCGAACGCCTCAGCCTTTTCGGCCCAGCGCCCCTCCGAGCCCAGAACGCCAGTGACGGGTTTGGCCGCCAAAACCTCAATCAAAGCAACCAAACCTGCCGCATCGCCAGCCGCCGGAATCAAACTCGCCGCATACCCAACACAACCATCGGTACCCAGCCTGCCCAAGTCTTCAGTTTCCTCGGTTGTTGGGGATGCCACACTTTGCATCACTTTGCAACATGTACGGGTTAGCCGGTTCTCTCGGGAGATTTGGCAACTGGCTTGTTTATAACGACTTGAGGTCGAGGGGCGGTCCGTGGCCGCCTGTGCTGTGTTGCACTTGCTTTTCATGTCGAATTTGGCTCCCTCAAAGGCCGTCGCCCATGTCGTGAACGGCTCAAGCCTGTCGGGGTAAGGCCGCTAAACCGGCCTAGATTGCTGCGAGGTGAGCAGCGAAACCAGCCGTACAACGGCTGGCCTGGCTGAGCCCAAGCCGCGTGAACGCGGCTCAGGGGCGGGCCCTGTTACCGGTCCATACCATGTGTTGACCGCCCCCTGATTACGGGCACGGCTCGGAGAAACAGTACTGAGGCGCCTCAGCTTTGCGCTGCTATCAGGACCTCAGGGGCTTCACCTCAGCACGCGCGTCAGGTGAAGGTTGAGCGGATGTGACTCTTGGCCTCGTCCGACAATGCGGGCGAAATACTCCCGCAGATTTGTTTCACGGCGACACCCCTTGGCGCCATTCGTGTGTCGGCACTCGGCTTTGAATCGTTTCCGCGGAGGGCATCCTCACCGCAAGAGCAACCTCG
>JAQBUE010000327.1 GCA_027624045.1 Acidobacteriota bacterium | reverse complement strand
ACCCTATTTCGTCCCCGGCCTCGACCTACCGCATTTCAGGATCATTCTTGGATTGGAAAATGCTTACGGCCAGCCGACGTCCGAATGCGCTGCTGAGTGAACTGGGGATCAATGTGACGCCGAATCGGCGGTACACCGCCGCGAACGCGGCGCGGACAAGGCGACGGCCGGAATAAGGACCCCGCTTCCTTTCATCCGGCCGTAGCGCCCCGCACCGCCGCGTCTACCGTTATTGGCGATAGAAGCGCGGCGATCTCAATATCAGTTTCTCGTTTCGGTGCTCGCTCGTCATCGGGATTTCTCGGCAACGAGAGTGAAAGCGCGGCTGGAAATGGTATCCGGGAATCCCCGATAAGACTAATGGCAGGTATGGGAAACCCGGTGAGGTGGGAAGCCGAACTGATCGTTGCGGGAAGCCTCGGGTACAACAGTTGCGGCAGGTCTAACTTCGTTGTGCCCGCACGCCAGTGTCGATCAGACCTGCCCGATTCGCAACTTCTCTTCGAATGCGTACTTCGGCGCCGGCGTGCGTTCCGCCGCATAGCGCGGCGTCATATGGCCGGCAATGTAGCCAACGCCGCAGATCAAGTAGTGCAGGAACAACAAGGGCACGGAGGCGAGCATGAAAGCGACGCCGCGCCGCCTTGCGAGGAAACCCAGAAATCCGTGATTGAGCGCGGCCAACGATAGCAGCGCCCCTAAGGCCAGCCATCCCAACGGGGGGCTGAGGAACGAAAGCGCCCCGAGCGACAATACGAGTCCTGTGAGAGCGACGCTGAAGACTCCGTTCACGTTCGTATTCAGCGTTCCCATACGCGAGCGGCCCGAGCGCAGCAGGCGCGTCCATGGAATCGCGCGGCCCAGCAACTCCGATCGAATCAGCCGCCCGAGGCCGTAGCTCTTCAGGTGCTCGGCCTGCATCTGCTTGAGCAAGCGGATGCGATAGCCTGCGTTGACAAGCGCGTGGCCAAACTCGATGTCCTCGCAGAATCGCAAGCTCACGTCAAACCCCTCGAGCGACGTGAACGCCTGGCGAGTCACCGCTCCGCAGCCGCTCCAAAAGCTTACTGGGTGCTCGGATCCCTGCTGGTGGTGGAAGTGATGCTGATAGTTCTTGAAGCGCGCCGTGAATTGCGGAATACGCGTTTCGGCGATGTAGCTGCCAAAGACCGCATCGGCGCGGCCTGACGACAGGCACTCGGCGGCCCGCGATATGGCGTCGCGATTGAGCACCACATCGGCATCCGCGAAAAACAGAATACCTCCAGCCGCGACGCTGGCACCGACATTGCGCGCGTAGGCCGCGCCGCGAGGCTTGTTGTTTGTCATGACGCGCGCGCCGCACCGCCGCGCCACCTCGGCGGTATCGTCCGTCGAGGCGTCGCTTACGACGATCGTTTCAATATTCGGGTAGTCGGAAGCCCCAATCGAATCGAGACACAGCTTCAGCACCGGCGAGGAGTTGCGCGCCGGAATGATGACCGAGACGAGAACCGGATCAGTGTTTTCAGCGGCGCTAATCGCCGGCTCCCCGACCGTGTGAGGCTCGTCAGAAGGCTGGGTGATTTCGCTCATCGACGGATCAGGCGCGCCCGGCGGCAGACCCATTGTAACAAGGGCCCTATCTGCTCAATGCCTGAATCACAGGTGCTAGGGCGTCATCAGCGCGGCACTGTCAGATAAGAATCATCGACTTCGACAGTCTCCCCGTTGATGGTGACCGCTTGAGGAGAAGGAGAGTGCTAGGGCTTCTTGCCTTGCTTGCGCATGTCGGCCAGGACGCTTTCAATGCCCTTTTTGTCGATGATCTTGATGCCCTTGGCGCTGATGCGAAGTTTGATCCAGCGCTTCTCGCTTGGCAACCAGAAACGCTTCTGCTGCAGGTTGGGTTCGAAGCGACGCCGGGTCTTGTTGTTGGCGTGCGAAACGTTATTGCCCGACATCGGCTTCTTCCCTGTGACAACGCAAACTTTCGCCATGATGATCTGCTCCTACCGCCGATTTTCTTGTGGGATGGCTTTACCCCGACAGGAGCGAGCCGCAAGTGTTTTTAGGATACCATTGACCGCCGAGACGCGCCACAGCGCCAACACAGCCTGGAGCGGGGTGGCCCACGCCGCGAGCACACGACCTCTGCTGTCAGTATGCCTGGCCGGTGAGCGAGCGACCCGGGTCTCGCCCGGATGTTAGAATGGCCCCGAAACACTCTCGTTTCCCGATTCGCGCTTCTTGCGGGTCGAACGCATCTGAAAGTAAGCCTGATTTCCAGGATTTTTCCAGGAGGACCAATGGCAGATAAGAACGAACGCCGTGATTTCATTTCCGACGCCGTCAAGATGGGCGGCGCCGCGGGCATGGCCGCCCTAGCGATGGCGGTGCCCGCCAAGGGCGACCACCACAAAGTTGAGAAGAACCAAGCCGGCGTGCGCATCGGCAACCTTGTGTTCACGTCCGGGCTGACCGGTACGCGCAAGGGCGGCGAAAGTGATTTCGGTGGCAGTGTCGAAGAGCAGACCCGCACGATTCTCCAGAAGCATAAAGACAACCTCGAGGCCATTGGAAGCTCGCTCGAAAACGTGCTCAAGGTCACAGTCTTCCAGTCGGACATCAAAGTCGAAAAGCCGGCGATGAATAAAGCCTACGCGGAGTTTTTCAAGACCCACCAGCCGTCCCGCTCGGCCGTCGGCGTTGAGTTTCCGGACTCACGCACGAAGGTTGAGATCGAGTTGATCGCCTACATCCCGGAATAGTCCGCGGCGAATTGAGCCCCTCTGGGGCTTGGCGGGCACGGCATGCCGTGCGCCACAAGAGAGCTGGGCGCGTTAGGTTTGGTAGACCGGCAGAGAATGGCGGCGCTGTGAGGACGGCGTGGCTCAACCCGTCGCTGGCGCCTCAAAGGCCTGGGCGCGCAGGTTCGGTGCGCGGCGTGTCGCGGGTGGTTGGTTGGTGGGAGTTCGTTTGGTTTTTTGCGGGCTCCTTCGGGGCGGGATGCCGGGACTGGGGCGCTGGTTAGCGGTCGGGTGGATGGTTTGGGGGGTTTGGGCCTCTGACTTGCGTTCGGGGTTCG
>JAQBUE010000326.1 GCA_027624045.1 Acidobacteriota bacterium | reverse complement strand
TCTTCAGGATCATCTTGTATTGGAAACACTCCCTCCTTTCAGGATCATCTTGCATTGGACAACTCTATCGACCCCATCCGTTGAGTGATTGCGGTATCATTGCGCGATCAAGCGCCGCTGGTGTTGGGGTGACATGCTGAACTTCTACAAGAAATATCTTCTTCCCGGTTTTGTGTTCCAGTCGATTGTGATTGGCGGCGGTTATGGGACAGGCCGTGAACTGGTCGAGTTCTTTCTCAGCAAAGGACCAGCAGGCGGCTATTTGGGCATGCTGGTCGCCACGGTAATCTGGGGCGTCATCCTGGCCCTGAGCTTCGAGCTGGCGCGGCTGGGCCGGCATTACGACTACCGAACGTTCTTGAGTGCCCTGCTGGGGCGCGGCTGGATGGCGTTCGAGGTGCTCTACGTGCTGTCGGTGATCTTGACGACGGCGGTCGTCGGGTCCGCGTCAGGAGAACTCCTGAATGAGACCATGGGCTGGCCCCATATCGTGGGTACTCTCATCCTGGTGTCGTTTGTTGCTCTACTGGCTTACTCGGGCAGCAGTCTCATTGAGAAGGTCTTCTCCGTGTGGTCGCTGGGACTCTACGTTATCTACTTCATCGTGATTGTGCTCGTTCTCAGGGAGTCGAGCGACGCGATCTTCAGCAACATGACGGTCTGGAAAGAGGGTTCAGGGTGGCTGTTGGGCGGCCTGGAATATGCGGCCTACAACCTGGCCGCATTGCCGGCGATGCTGTTCGCGCTGCGGCATCTTGAGCATCGCCGCGAGGCGTTCGGCGCGGGAGCCCTGGCGGGCGTGATCGCTATGGTCCCAGGCGCGTTTATCTATACGGCATTTCTGGCGAACTATCCGGCAATTACAGAGCAAACGATTCCGGCCAACTTCGTTCTCACCGGCTTGGGCATGCCCTGGTTCCAAACGTTCTTCCAAGTCATTCTCTTTGGGACCTTCATCGAGACGGGAACGGGCATGATCCACGGATTCAACGAGCGCATCGCCGGCGTCATGAAAGAGCACGGACGAACGATGTCACAGTTGCACCGGCTGGGCGTCGCGGCGGGTTTACTGGTGGTCGCTATCTGGATGGCGGACCGATTCGGGTTGGTCAAGCTGATTAGTGATGGCTACGGCTTGATCACTTACGGTTTCTGGCTTCTGTTTCTGTTGCCGATTTTGGTGCTGGGATCGCGCAGAATCTTTTGGGGTAGCGGGCCGCGCAAGCCGCGTTTCTCACCAACTGAACGTACAGTCTAACGCGCGGAAATATCGTAGACGTACAACGTATCCTGCTCGCGCAAGTAGAGCCGGCCATTCGCTACGACAGGTAGGGTCCAGGTAGGGTACTCGCCGCTGGGAATAGAAAAGCGGGAGCGTTCGCGATAGCCTTCCGGAGTGACTTCGGCGAGGCCGACGACGCCGTCTTCACTGAGCAGATAGAGCAATCCCTCAGCGGCGATCACCTGCCCTTTACCCACCGCGCGGTCTTGCCAGGCGACTTCACCGCTATCGAAATTCATGCACGTGAGAATGCTGCTGGAATAGCCGTAGAGATGCTCGCCGATCAGAACAGCCGTGTTGTAGTGGTTTCGCATGTCACGGTTGAAGTAGACTTCCTTGGCGTCGACTCCGCCGGCGTTCGCGGATAGTTCGAGCAGCCCTCCCCCTGTTCCGTAATCGCTGGACACAAAGACGCGATCGCCTCGGATGACGGGCGTTGCAATATTTGCGGTGGAATTGGAGACGCGGCTGTAGCGCCAGAGTTGCTTTCCATCGTCAGCGCGGACACTCACAGCGGCTTCACCGGTGAGCAGGACGTACTGCCGAACTCCGCCTGCCTCCGTGACGATCGCGGAAGAATAGCCCGCCTCGTCATCAAGGGACTTCCAGATAACGTTTCCGTTGCTCTTATCGAGGGCAACGACCGAGGCACCCGATGCGCCGGGACTGACGATGAGTTGGCGTCCATCGACGAGCGGCGATTCGCTGATACCCCAATTGATGTTGCGACCGTTGAAGCGGCTCAGTAGATTGGTGTTCCAGAGCTTGTTGCCACTCGCGGCTTCGAGCGCGGCTAAGCTGCCGTTGGAACCGAGCACGTAGACCGTTTCGTCGTCGATCGTGGGCGTACCGCGCGGCCCACCACCGCGCCGATCGAGATAGGCATCGCCGTTTGCGACCTTCCAAAGCTGTCTGCCCGTCGCCTCATCGAATGCAATGATGGCCTGAGCGCCGCTCGCCTGGCCTTGTGTAATGACGCGTCCGTTCGCGACCGCAACGGAAGCGAAACCTTCACCCAGTCCGGTCGCTTTCCATGCCAGCGGCGGACCGCCCTCGGGCCATTTCTGAAGGAGTCCCGTTTCCTTGGAGATCCCGTCACGATCGGGGCCGCGCCATTGCTGCCAGTCGGCCGCCGGCAGAGCAGTCAGGCAGGCTAAGAAAGTCAGGCAGGCTAAGAAAAGGGTGACAAGAACGCGTGATGAAGGCACTATCGAAGTATATCAACGGTGGGCAGAATCGCCATTTTGCGCAGTTCGGAATCTCACGCCCGCTACTGCGCCGCGGGCTCGGCGTCGGTGTTTTCGGGCAAGAGTTGAGGGAGTTCACATCCTTCCACAAAAGGTCTCACTGCCTCGTCCATGCCCCGCAACTCAAACGTTGTGACAACTTCATCCGAACCCCGAGGCGAATAACCGAACAGCATTCGCTCACGCCCCTGCATTTGTTTGACGATGGAAGCGGGTTCGCCAAAGAACAACGCATCTTCCTTGAGGGATTTCTCCATGCGGAGGGCTTGGGGCTCGAGGGCGTCAAAGCGAACCCGTACCGTGGCGAAGCCGGAACGATCGACCTGGGGCGGTGAGCGCACGAAGACATAGGCCTCGATCTTGCTCCCTGTACACATCAGGCTCATCTGGGACGCGTAGGCCGATGTCCCACGAACACCTCCGGAATCCGCGGCTTTCAAGTCAAGATAAACCGTCTTGATGTCGTCGAGAGGAGAAACCTCAGTGCGGACCTTCCAGTCTCCCATCGGAGAGGGCTCACTCTTGCTCTGCTGCGACCGGACGGCGGGAG
>JAQBUE010000100.1 GCA_027624045.1 Acidobacteriota bacterium | reverse complement strand
TCTTCAGGATCATCTTGTATTGGAAACACTCCCTCCTTTCAGGATCATCTTGCATTGGACAACTCTGCCCAACGCTAGTCAGCGTGTGTTCGCTTAGGAATGATAGCGACGGTCGTGGCCGAAGTATTTCGCAGGGCTGACTCCGGGCCTGTCTCAGGGCGATCATAGCGCGGCGGAGAACGCGAATAAGCGGTTGATACACTGAGTCGAGATGCGCTTTGAGTTGCTTGTTTTCGACCTCGACGGCACGCTGATCGATTCGAAACTCGATCTCGGCCTCTCGGTCAACGCCACTCGCGCGAATGCGGGTTTGGACCCGATCGCCCACGCGGAGATCTATTCCTATGTCGGCAATGGCGCTCCGATGCTGATCCGAAAGTCCTTGGGGCCTGCTGCAAGCGACGAGCAGGCCAAAGAGGGGCTCCTATTTTTCTACCAGTACTACCGAGAACACATGCTTGACAACACGTGCCTTTACCCGGCGGTGCGCGAAGGGCTTGACCGGCTAGTCGCGGGCGGTTCACGGTTGGCGGTGCTTACGAACAAGCCGGTGCGATTCAGCAGTGAAATCATCGCGCGGCTGGGACTCGACGGGCATTTCGAGCGTATCTACGGCGGCAATAGTTTCGAAACGAAAAAGCCCGATCCCCAGGGCCTGAACCTGCTGCTTGAAGAATTCAATACTCCCAGGGAACGTGCGCTAATGGTGGGCGATAGCTCGGTCGATGTCTTGACGGCGCGGAACGCGGAAGTGGCGTCTTGCGGCGTCACGTATGGTTTGCAGCCGGAGACATTCGTGGAATATCCGCCGGACATTCTGGTGGATCACTTTGACGGCGTTGTGGCGGCGGTGATGGAAGCTCCAGCGATTGTTTAGTTGCCGATGTAACGGGCGTACAGGCTGCGCGCGACGGCGGTGTCTTCGGTGCCTTTGATGATGGCGCGTCCGTCGGTGAATATTGTCATCTCATAGGGATGGCAGGCAAAACGGAGAGCGTAGGCGTTTACCCGAACCGTTCCCAGCGGTTCGAGGATGGCGCGCAATTGGTCCAGGTCGAGGGTTTGCTCGCGCTCGTGCACTTGCACGGCGTTGCGTCCGCAGAGCGAGACGGGGCGCCGCTTGGCGGAATCGAGGTGCTCATAGCGTCGCTGAGCGCAGACCGCGCAGTCCGGATCGCGATCACGGGAAGACACGGTCCGCGAGGTGTTCTTCCAAACGTCGATGGAGTACAGCCTGGGCTCGACGGACTCGGGCCGCCCGGCAAGCAGTTTCGTGGCGTCCGCCACCTGCAACGAAGCGATCAGCGCTGTGATCGAATTGAGGACGCCGGCGGTGTCGCAGGTGGCTTGCGGGCCGCTTGGCGGAGTGGGAAACAGACACGCCAGACAGGCTGTTTCTCCGGGCAGAACCGGCATCGTGACGCCATAGCTTCCGACGGCCGCGCCATAGATCCAGGGGATGCCATGTTTGACGGCCACGTCGTTGATGAGATATCGCAACTCGAAATTGTCGGCGCCGTCAAGAATTACGTCCGCTTCGGTCAGCCAGCGTTCGGCGTTGCGCGCCGTGAGATCAGCAACGACGGGTATGATCTCAATACCGGAATTGGCCGCGGTCAGATGCCGCGCGGCCGCGACCGCTTTGGGCAGTGCGTCGCGGGCGTCGCTCTCGTCGTAAAGCCATTGCCGCTGCAGATTACTGGGTTCGACATAGTCGCGGTCGATCAAAATCAGGCGGCCGACGCCGGCGCGCGCCAAGGCCGCGGCCTGGCTGGTGCCCAGTGCTCCGCAGCCGGAGATGACGGCTGTCGACGCAAGCAGCCGCTGCTGTCCTGACTCGCCGATCTCGGAGAATAGGATTTGCCGCGAGTAGCGTTCCCGGTCTTGGGGACTGAGTGACAGGGCGGCCATAGTTCAACTTGATCCTAACAACCCATCCAACAATTCATTCAACAATCCATCGACAAGGTGCGGTTTCATCCGCTAGGTGGGAACGTAGGCGTGCTTTATCCGTCTTATAATCGACAATGTTTGTGCGAGCCACTCTGGTGATCGTTGTTCTGGCGGCCCTTTTGGGCGGGACAGCGCGTCCGAACGACCTTTCGGCGGCTCCGGTTGTCGTGGCCGTGGAGTTCTCGCCCGCCAATCAGCCTTTGCTCGACGGGCATCTCAGGGAGCTGGTTACGGTGCAGGAAGGCGCGCCCTTCGAGCCGCGGCGGGTACGCGAAAGCATTCAGAAGCTCTTTGCCACCGGACGCTACGAGCCGGACATTCGAGTCACACAAGAAGACGTTCCCGGCGGCATCAAGCTGACCTTTCATACAACCCCGAGCTGGTTCGTTGGATCGGTGCAGGTAGAGGGCGCGCCGGAACCACCGACACCGCTTCAGCTCATCAATGCCGCGCAGCTCGACCTCGGACAGGCGTATGTCGAGGAAGACATCGGGTTTGCGATCCAGGAGATGGCCCGGCTGCTGGAAGACAATGGATTCTTCGCCGTCGATATCACGAAAACGATTGACGAGCACCCTGAAACGCAGCAAAAGGACATCACCTTCAATATTGTTCCCAGTGCTCGCGCAACAGTCGGCAACATTATTCTCACGCCCTCGAAAAGCGGAGGGGCGCCGCTGCCCGAGGACGAGATCAGGAGAATTACCGGCTGGCAGCGCGGCAAGTCCTTCAGCCAGCGCGGGGTCGCTGAAGGACTGCGCCATCTGCAGCAGCATTTTCGCGACGGCCAGTACTGGCTATCCACCGTTCAGATCAGCGGAACTGTTCTAAACCACGATACGAATGAAGCGGATCTGGTGGTTGATATTGATCGGGGCCCGAAAGTCGTCGTACGTGTAGAAGGCGCGGAGATCGGCGAGCGGAAGCTGCGGCTGTATCTCCCGATCTACGAAGAGGGCGTCGTCGACGACGACCTCCTCGCGGAGGGGGCGCGCAATCTGCGTAACTACTATCAGTCGCAAGG
Source organism: Acidobacteriota bacterium (assembly GCA_027624045.1). Classification (GTDB taxonomy): domain Bacteria; phylum Acidobacteriota; class Terriglobia; order Bryobacterales; family UBA6623; genus JAPPLB01. The sequence continues at coordinate 17,018 of JAQBUE010000100.1, read as the reverse complement.
GTACTTTTTCGCCACCGTGAATCCTGTCCTCGAGCGTCAACGCGAGGATGAAGTGCTGATCATCTATGAGGTCGACCAAGGCCAGCGCCAGGAACTGGTTCACGTCGGCATCTCGGGCAACCACTTTTTCGATCTCGAAACGGTCACCGAGCGGATGCTGGTGCAACCCAAGACGCTGGACCTGAGGCGCGGACGCCTCACCGATAGCCTGCTCGCCCGGGATCGGCTCGTGATTCTGGATCTCTATGGCTCGAACGGTTTTCCCAACGCGGAAGTGGCTTGCCGCAAGGAACGCGACTACCGGGGACATGACACGGAAACGGCGGTTTTCTGCGATATCCACGAGGGTGAACTCACCTTGGTGGAGGAGCTGAGGATTAAGGGCGCCGAGCAGCTGTCGGAGGAATTGTTTCGGAGCCGCCTCGCTTCCGTGGAGGGGCAACCGTTCAGTGAGGTTAGCGTGGCCGCGGACCGGGATCTTATTCTGGCCGACTACTACGACTCGGGGTACCACCAAGCCGATCTGAGTTGGACGAGGCTCGAGAGCGAAGATCCGAAACGAGTCGTGCTGGAGTTCGAGATCCACGAGGGCGACACGCTCTACTTCGGCCGGCCAATCGTCACAGGACTCCGGCACACGAAGCAATCGCTGGTTGACGAGCAGGTTCAGATTAGGCCGGGTCAGCCGTTCGCGGCGAACGCCATGTTCGAAACCCAGCGGCGGCTTTATGATTTGGGTATTTTTTCCAAAGTGGACGTCGGGCTCCAGAACCCGAAAGGCGACGAGCCCGCCAAGAACGTGCTGATTCAGGTGGCAGAAGGCCGCCGCTGGACCGCCCGGCTTGGAGGCGGCGCCGAGTTCGCCCGCATCGGCGGCAACACGGGGGACGTGACTTCGCCTGTCGGCAACGCCTCGTTCAGCCCCCGCGTCACTCTCGAAGTCACCCGTCTGAATGTGCGAGGTATCGGTCACACGATGAGTGTGCGGACTCGTTTTTCGAATCTTCAACAAAGGGCGCTTTTCATCTATGAGGCGCCACGCTGGACGGGCTCGGACAAATGGGACATGACGATCAGTGGCTTATTGGATACGTCACGGAATGTCCGCACCTATTCCGGGTCACGCCTGGAAGGCGCTCTGCAGCTTCGGCACCGGATCAGCAAGCCCTCGACCGCGCTGTATCGTTTCACCTATCGCCGCACCGCGATTGACCAGAATACGCTGCAGATCACTCCGCTGCTTATTCCCCTTACATCGCAGCCTGTGCATGTGGGACTGCTTTCCGGAACCTATATCCAAGACCGGCGCGACGACCCGACCGATTCCACGAGAGGCATCTTCAACACGGTCGACTTGAGTCTGGCGAGCCGGGTCTGGGCGTCGGAACCGGACTTTGTGCGCTTTCTAGGCCAGAACAGCACCTATCACCGGCTCGGCAGCAGCCGTATCGTCTTGGCCCGAACGCTGCAACTCGGCTTGCTGCTGCCGACCGGCACCTTCTCGCGAGCCATCGACCCCACCATGGTCATTCCTGGGACCACGAATCCCGACCCGCGCATTCCGCTCGCCGAACGGTTCTTTGCCGGCGGCGCGAATTCGCACCGGGGCTTTCCGGTCAACCAAGCCGGCTCACGCGATCCGACAACCGGCTTTCCGATCGGAGGCGGCGCGCAGTTTCTCAACAGTGTCGAACTCCGTTTCCCTTTGCGCTGGGAGAACATAGGCGGGGTCTTGTTTCACGATGCTGGCAATGTCTTTTCCCGTCCACGCGAGATCAACTTCAGGAGTAGTCAGCGTGAGATCGCCTCGGACGGAAATGTTGTGGGATATAATTTCGACTACCTGGTGCATGCCGCCGGCTTGGGAGTGCGCTACAAAACGCCGATCGGACCGCTGCGCTTCGACATCGCGTACAGCCTCAACCCACCGCGGTTCTTAGGATTTGAAGGGACTCGCGAGGATCTACTGCTCGGCCGCGGCATGCTGACGCAGCAGCGTATTTCGCACTACCAGTTTCATTTCTCTCTGGGGCAGACGTTCTGATGAAGGGTCTCGACGCTCGGCTGGAGTTTCAGATCAGTGTTGCTTTGCTATTGCTGCTGACGGTGCCGTTTGCATCCGTGGCGCGAGCTGAGGATATTCTCGACCGCACGGTGGCGGTCGTGGGAGACCGCGCTATTACGCTGAGTGAAGTCGAGGAACAACTGGCGCTGGAGGCGCTCGACCAGGGCACTCCTGCCGAGATGACTCCGCAACGCTATCGAGAAGTGGTTGAAAGGCTGATTCGCCTGCGGCTGGTGCAGCGCGAAATGAGTTTGGCCGGTTTCACGGGTACGATGGACGACGAAGTGCGGCGACAATGGGAGGCGATGCAGGAAAATTTCGGGGGCGCCGAGGCGTTTCAGAAGTCTCTCGCGCAGCAAGGTTTGACGGAAGAGACGGTGCGAGGGTTCTTGCGGCAGCAGCTCGACTTCCAGCAGTTCGTGGATTTTCTCTTTCGGACAGGGCTCGTCGTCACCCGGGAAGAGGTCGAGTCCTACTACGAGAAGGAGTATAAGCCGAGATTGCCGGCGTCTGTAGAGCCCCTGTCGCTTGAGCAGGTGTACTCCAAGTTGGAGGTAGAACTATTGGACCGGCGAGTCGACCCGATGCTGGAGGATTGGATCAACCGCGTCCGAACCCAAACTCGTATTACGATCCTCGACACAGCACCGAAGTCCTTGGGGGCGACTGCGCCATGAAGCTGAACGGCCGGCTACGCGACGTGGGATGGAAGGCCTGGATCGCGGGCCTTGCGGGGTTGCTGGTTCTCGTGGGCGCGTCCCTTTACGGGCTGCTTTACACCGAATGGTTCCAGCGACAGATCCGGCGGGAAGTTGTCGCGCAGATCGAGCTGCTGACCGGAGGCCGGGCGACGATCGGAAGTTTGTATTTCGAACCGTCAACATTTGTGATGCGTGTGGAGGAGTTGACGGTTCGCGCTACGGACGACGCCCAGCCGTTTCTTGAAGTTCCCTCCCTGGAACTGCATCTCAACGTGGATTCCTTCTTTCGCCGGGAGGTCTCGCTAGCCGCGATTGTCGTCGATTCGCCTTTCGTACACATCACGACCGGGCCCGATGGGTTGACAAATCTGCCGGAGTTCCCACGGCCAGGCGGCGAAGAGCATGCTCTACCCGAGGAAATCTTCCAGTTGGCGGTGGGGCGGTTGGACCTTCGGCGGGGTGATTTGAAATGGAACGACGAGCACATCCCCATTGCTTTCTCGTCGAGCGGTCTGGAACTGCGCATGCGCTTTCATGCCGCCGAGAAAAGTTATCGAGCTTGGGTACGTGTGGGGGCTTCGGAGCTGAACTTGCGGGGACATCGCCCGGTTATTTCTGAAGCGGAGATGGAAGTATTGCTCTATCGCGACCGGATCGTCATCCCGGAGCTTTACTGGGCAAGTGCGGGCACGAAGGTTGTCGGCGGATTGGAAGTCGAATCCATCAAAGAGCCGAGAGCCGTGTTCCGCTACCAGGCCGAGGCCGCGCTTGCGGAATGGTCTTCATGGCTCGGCACGGCCCCCTTAGCGGGAACCGCCAAGACGAGCGGGGAAGCCCGCTGGGATTCAGTAAACGGGCAGATCGAATACGGCGGGTACTTGAGCGTTGAGAATCTGAGGCCCGAATACGACGGGTTCGAACCCCTGTTTGGCTCGGCGCGCTACGAAGGGGATCTGGAGAGCCTTCGCATCCGCGAGATCGAGGCCAAGGCTTTCGGCGGGCTTTTCAGCGGCGAGGGGCAGATTGATGAACTGCGTGCCGCGGCGCCTCGTTTCCGGTTCGCCGTCGATCTCGAAAGGTTCCCGCTCGATCACATCACGACCGCCGTGCGCAACCTGCCCAACGCGCTCCGCGGCATCCCTTGGGTAACGGCCTTGAGTGGTCCTGTCGAGCTGAGTGGCCGCGGCGCAGCGGACCTACGAGCCGACATCCACCTGCGACTCGATCGTCCTGGATTTGTTCCCGCCGACAAGATTCCGCTCAGCGGAGAACTCGACTTGGCGTACGAAGCCGCTTCGGGAACGCTCACTGTCGCGCTGCTGGATGTCGCAACCCCGAGCAGTCAACTGTCGGTGAAGGGTGCCATCAAGCGGGGCGGCGCGTCCTCTTTCCGTGTCAATGCGCAAATGGATGAACTCGATGATCTGCGGCAAGGTTTGCATCACGCCGGGTTCGACGATGTCCTCCAAGATCTGGAGTTGCACGGCCAGGCGGAACTCAGCGGTGATGTTTCCGGGGACGTTGCCGCGGATGGCCTGAGCTTCGGCGGCGAGCTGGACGTTGCGGATTTCACAATCCGGAACCACCGCTGGGACAGCTTCTGGGCGGATGTGGACCTGACTGCGTCCCGGCTCCAACTCCGCAATGGTCGGATCGAGGACAACAGCGGAGCGGCTCTGATCTCGCTGGCCGCCGACCTGGGGCGGCTCAACGGTGAAGACACCGTTTCCGTCTCGTCGGTTGACGGTGAGATCACATTGCAAAACGTACAACTGGCGCCGCTGCTGGCGTCCGCGGGCTATGAACAGCCGCTGATGGGCGCCTTAAACGGCGCTGTGCGTTTCAGCGGACCGCCCTCTCAGCCGAGGGGGTCGGCCGAACTGGAACTAACCGCGGGGACGGCCTGGGGGCAACGGCTCGACCGTGTCGGAATAGAGCTGCACCTGACGGCCGGGGAATTCGTGGTGGATTCGCTGCAAGTGCAACGGCGGGAAGCCCAGATGAAAGGACGCGGCAGCGTCGACCGCGGCGGCGCCGAGTTCCGGTTCGAAGCTGCGGGCGACGGTTGGGATCTGAAAGACCTGGAGCGATTCGCGGAAAGCAAGCGCCCGCCAACAGGACAGTTGAGCTTCGATCTGGAAGGCCGCGGGCGGTTGCCTAGCGGCAACGCCGTTCTCGATGAGATCTCGGTGTCGGGCTCTTTCGAAATCGAGGAAGTCAAACTTGGCGAGCGCGGTATCGGGTCGCTTTCCGGAAAGCTGAGCACGAAGGGCCGGCGGGTCGATATTGGGTGGGAAGGCAATCTACTCTCGGGCAAGGTGGTGGGGCACGCCGAGTTCCGGCCCGATAAAGAGGGACCCTTCAGCGGGGAGGCCACACTGAAGGGGCTCAACCTCGTTGAGCTCGCGGGCTTGGCCGATCTCAATCTGGAGCAGACAAAGGGCGAAGTGGACGGCCATTTGAAGTTTTCGGGATTGACGACAGACGCTGACAGCTTCGCCGCTGAGGGAGAGTTCACACGATTCCAGTTGAGCTATTCGCAGATTCCCGGCGCGAAACGCGGCTATGAGCTTTGGAACCCGTTTCCGCTTCGCTGGAGGTTGGCCCGCGACATGCTCAACATCGACGGCATGCGACTGCTTGGCGACGGAACCGACATCGTTGTCGACGGCTCTGTTGGGCTCGAAGACGGGTTCGCTGAAAGCCAGGATTCGATGAACCTCACGGTCGAGGGAATCTTCAACTTGGCTGTGCTCGAAAGCTTTCGCCCCGGTTTGGAGGCCAGTGGCGAGTCGGAGCTTGACGTAAAGATCGCAGGCAGCGCAACCCAGCCAGCCGTTCGCGGACGGATGGGAATCAAAGGCGGCACCCTGCGCCATTCGTCATTTTCCAACGGTCTGAGCGAGTTGAACGGCCTGGTCCGCTTCAACGAAAACACGATTCAGGTCGAACAAGTGACGGCGGAGTCCGGAGGCGGCCGACTGCGGCTGAACGGGACCGCAGTGCGGGAGGCGGACCGCTGGGACTACCGCCTGCAGGGAGCGATCGAAAGCGTGCGGATTCGTTATCCGGAATCGCTGAGCAGCGTTGTCGACGGCCGGCTGACCTATTCCGGCACGGATCTGCGCAGCCTGCTGGCCGGCGAAGTTGTCGTCAGTCGTGTTGGGATCGGTTCCGAGTTGTCACTGGGCGACATCATCGCCTCTCTTGCCGAGCCCACCCAAACCCTGGCCAGCAATGCGGCGCTGGTGAACATGGGGTTGAGCGTCCGGATCGCCTCCGTCCCCAATCTGCTGATCGAAACGCCCTTGATCCGCGACGTGCAGGCCTACATGGATTTGCAGTTGGCAGGGACGGCGGTGAGCCCCTCGCTGCGGGGTGATATGAAGATCACCCAGGGCCAAGTGTTCTTCCAGGGTTCGCGCTATACCATCAACCGGGGCGACATCAATTTCTACAACCCCTTCCGCATCGAGCCCGTCGTCAACATCGAGTTGGAGACGCGCATTCGAGATGTGGACATCGCTCTCACGATCTCCGGGCCTGCCCGCCTGCCGAATCTCAGCTACCGTTCCGACCCGCCCTTGCGATGGGACGAGTTGTTCAACCTAATCGCGCTGGCTCGCTCACCCACGACCGACCCGGTGCTGGCTTCGCAGCAGACGGTTCAGCAGCAATCCTTGATTCAGGGTGGCGGAAATGCTGTGCTGTACCGAGCGCTGACAAGCCCGGCCACGGGAGGTTCAGGCCGAGGCTCGCAGCGCCTGCAACGTTTCTTTGGAGTGAGCAGGCTGAAAGTGGATCCTCGCGGGGGCGCCGAACTCAACCCCGGTGCGCGTATCTCGACCGAACAACAGATCACTCGCGACCTGACGCTGCTTTATAGCTACGATCTTTCCGAAGCCCAGCAGCAGGTTGTGCGGGTCGAGTGGACCCCCGTCCGGCAATGGTCGTTCGTCGTTACGCGAGACGAAAACGGTCTCGTTGGAGCGGACGTCATTTTCAAGAAAAGGCTGCACTGATTGACACACCGGGACGGTTGCGGCGCGAGAGAGACCAGTTGCGTCCCCTCGGATCGAGATTCGCAGCGGATCTGGACATGAAATACATCATCGCCGGAACAGCCGGCCACATCGACCACGGCAAGACAGCCTTGGTGCGGGCACTTACCGGCACTGACACCGACCGACTGGCCGAAGAGCAGCGCCGCGGCATTACGATCGACATCGGATTCGCCCACCTGAAGCTCAACGACGAGCTGCAACTTGGTTTCGTCGACGTTCCGGGCCATGAGCGCTTCGTACGCAACATGCTGGCTGGCGCGGCCGGTATCGATCTGGTCGTGATGGTCATTGCGGCGGACGAGCTCATCATGCCGCAAACGCGCGAGCACTTCGAGGTTTGCCGCCTGTTGGGTGTAAAGCACGGCCTCGTGGCGCTAACCAAGGCTGACTTGGTGGATGCGGATACTTTGGAGCTCGGGCAGCTCGAACTCGCTGATTTCTTGGCCGGATCATTTCTTGCCGGCCGTCCCGTGATACCGGTGAGCGCCAAGACGGGTCAGGGCCTTGACGAACTTCGCGCAGCGCTCGCGGAAGCGGCTCGCTCGGCGCCCTGCCGCGCGGAGCAGGGTCATTTTCGGTTGCCCATCGACCGGGTGTTTGTGCAGCAGGGTTTTGGAACTATTGTCACCGGCACCGCGATATCGGGCAGCATCGACGTGAATAGTGAAGTCGAGATCCAGCCAGCCGGCCGACGTGTGCGCGTACGGGGAATCGAGAGCCACAACCAGACGGTCGAACACGGCGGCGCAGGCCGGCGAACCGCGCTGAACCTGGCGGGCATCGAGACAAAGGACTTGCAGCGCGGCATGGTGGCTACGACGCCGGGCCTGTTCCGTCCCGCCACGAGGCTCGACGCGGCCGTCGAACTGCTGCCTTCCAGCAGCGGGCTCAAACACGGTGCGCCCGTTCACCTCCACATAGGGACGGCGGAAACCGTGGCTCACGTAGCTCTACTCGGTAACCGCAAGACGATTACTGGGGGGCAGCGAGGCTTTGTGCGCTTGCGGCTCGCGAAGCCCGTGCTGGGCCTGTTCGGCGACCGCTTTATCCTGCGCCGATTCTCGCCAGTGACCACGATTGGGGGCGGTGTATTGCTGGACAGCGAACCGGTCAGGGGACGCGACCCGGACGCCCAGCTGGCTCATCTGGCGGAACTGGAGTCCTTTGACGCGGCCCGCATCCTGCGGGCGCTCCTGAAGCGGGCGCCATACGGTTTAGCGTCCGCCGACATCATTCGCCGCACCGCCTGGGTAGACTCGGAGTTGAGGAGCGTATCAGAGCACTTGCTGAGCGCCGGGGAGGTGCTCGTGATGGGTTCGGCGCACCTCATCGAGCGGGGCGCGCATGGCCGCCTGACTCGCCAAGTACTGGATTTCTTGAAGCAGTTTCATAAGAAGGACTCCCTTCAGCCGGGGGCTTCCAAAGAGGCGTTAACGGGCACCTGTTTTCCCCACGCCCCGCCCGACTTCGCGGACGCGCTGCTCGGATCGCTGCGGCAGGTTGGGCAAATCGCGGTTGAAGGTGAGTTCGTGCGGCTTGCAGCCCACTCCGTCGTTCTCGGCGACGAGGAGGCCGCGGCACGCGACGCCATCATCGCTGCTTTTCTGAGGGCGGGCTTGTCGGCTCCGGCGGTGAAGGATGTCCTGGCGCAACTGAGCGTCGATCAGCCGCGGGCTCGGCGGATATTGCAAGCGCTGCTCCGCGAAAAGGTACTCGTCAAGGTGTCAGAGGAACTGCTACTGCATCGCAAGGCGGTCGACGGCCTGAAGCAGCTTCTGATCGAGGAGCGCTCTCTTGCCGGCAGAATCGCTGTTCCGCGCTTCAAGGAGCTTACCGGCGTGAGCCGCAAATACGCCATTCCCTTGCTGGAATTCCTCGACCGGGAGAAAGTCACCCGCCGCGACGGAAGCGAACGCGTGATTCTGTAAGGCGTCAGACTAGCAGGCAGCGTGGGTTTGACGCTTCTTCGCGGCAACCTCTATGCTGCTAAGGCAGGCTAACCGGACAGCTTTTGGATTGAGATTCGGTGGAAGGTTGGACCGCTCCCTTACGGTCACGGCTCGGTTTCGATGGGCGGATACACGCGGTACACACGGATGCAGTACAACTTCGGCGGGATTGTTCCGCGCGGGATTAAGCTGCTTCTGATCTCGAACAGTGTCATCTTCGTCATTTATTTTCTGTGCTTTCACGCCAAGATCAGCTCGCTGCTGTGGATATTTCACTTCCTCAGCTTGATTCCGGACTGGGTAGTGCTGGGGGCGCTCTGGCAGCCGTTTACTTACCTCTTCCTCCATAGCCCCGGTGGTTTCGGGCACATCCTGATCAACATGCTGATGCTGTGGATGTTCGGCAGTGATCTAGAGCGCGACTGGGGAACCCGGAAGTTTTTCAACTACTACTTCGTGTGCGGCGTCGGGGCTGGCCTATTGGACGTCGCCGCACGCTTTGCGCTGGGGGGCAATACCGGCGTTCCGACGATCGGTGCGTCGGGGGCGATCTACGGAATCCTGTTGGCGTTCGGCCTTCTCTACCCCAACCGAACGATTTACGTGATGTTGATGTTTCCCATACCCGCCCGGATCTTCGTCCTGATCATGGGTGTCATCGCGTTTCTCTCCGCTGTCGCCGGCTCGGGAGGCGATGTCGCCCACTACGCGCACCTGGGCGGGATGCTTTTCGGTTATTTTTACTTGCGTCACCGGCCCGCGGTCTTGGATATCGACTGGATGGGGAGTTATCGCCGCTGGCAGCTTCGCCGCGCGCGCCGCAGGTTTGAAGTCTACATGCACAAACGAAAGGGTCCCGACGACAAGGGTCCCGACGATTGGGTTAACTAACCTCAAGGCCACACTGTCCGCCGTCGCACATCGGACGCACCCAGGCATGAAACGAGCCCCGACTCTCGCGCGTAGATCCAAGTGAGAGGCGGCTATGTTTATCCCAAACATCATCGAGCGACTTGTTTTGCTGACCGTGGTCATGGTGGTATCCGTGTCGGCGGTGGACCTTCCGGTCAGGACGCCGATCGTGTCCGAGCAATCCGCTGATACATTTCGCGTTCTCGCCACGAATGAGACATCGTCGATTGAGAAAGAACTCAACGAAGCCGCTGCTCACGGCTACGTCTTCGAGGCCATGATGGCTGGGGAGACACTCGGCGGCGATGAGGTGGTTGTTGTGATGTCGCGGCCCGAATCGCCCGAGACGCGGCGTGTCCGCTACAAAGTTCTCGCGACGAACAGAACGTCAACCATGCAGCGCGAGCTGGAGGCGCTGGGCGCCTTTGGCTACCGCTACATGGGCCAGTCCGTAGCGAAGACGGCCTTCGGCGGAAGAGAGGCCATCGTCATCCTGGAGCACGACATAGACGACCGCAACGGGCAGTATTCGTATCGCCTGCTCGCCACGAAGCGCACGTCGACGATGCAGAAAGAGTTGAACGAACTCGCCGGCCAGGGGTTTGAGGTCAAAGGCGTGACCGTAGCGAAGACCGCCTTCGGCGGCGAAGAAGTTCTAACGATCCTGTCGCGGCGATACGCCGCGGCCCGCCCGCTACCTGCCAGCTAGCCGTTACTCCTGCCCGAACTTCTTGCGAAGACCCCGTGCGAAACGCTCAACATCGATGACGTAGCGCTCGTGGGTTCCGCTACCTACGATTTCCCGCGAGTCGACCGCCTCGACATCAAACGTAACTTTGTTGCCTTCGACCGCGGTCACAGTGGCCTTGTACGTGACCTCATCACCCAAGGGTGTGGCGCCGAGATGCTTGACGTCGACCCGCGTGCCTACTGTATCCTGACCTTCGTCCAGATGCGCGAGCACCGCGTCGCGAGCCGCATACTCCATGTGGCCGATCATGCGTGGCGAGGCCAGCGAGGGTTTCACGCCGCCGCCGAGAAACGAGATGCAATCTTCTTTTCGTACGATGAGTTTTCGCTCCAGGGTTGTGCCAAGATTAATCACACCGTCCATAATAACTAGTTATGACCGAACTCGAATCCAAGTACGGCGTCAAGCGAATTCTCAACGCGATGGGCATGTCGACTATCGTCGGCGCCAACGTCGTTCCGCCCGAAGTCCGTAAGGTCACTGACGAAGCGATGTCGATGAGCTTCGAGATCGACGAACTGCAGGCAGCCGCCGGCCGAGCCATCGCCAAAGCGACGGGCGCTGAAGCTGGCTGCGTCACGGCTTGCTGCGCTTCCGGCATCGCCGTGGCGACCGCCGCCGCCATGACGGGCACGGACCTGGGACGCATCCTTCAACTACCTGATACCGACGGCATGAAGAACGAAGTCGTCATGCAACTCGGCCACAACTTGAATTTCGGCGGCGAGGTTGCACAGATGATCCGGCTCAGCGGCGCCAAGCTGAAACTGCTCGGCACGGCCAATCACTGCGACGCATTCCACCTGCGTAACGCGATCGGGCCGAACACGGCCGCCGTGCTCTTCGTCGAGAACGGCCTCGTCCACCCGCAAGGGCATTTCGTTTCGCTCGAAGACTGCGTCGATCTCGCTGGACAGCGCGGCCTTCCGGTCATCGTGGACGCGGCCGGTGAACCCGACATACGACCGTTTGTCGAAGCCGGCGCTGGGGCGGTGATCACGAGCGCTCACAAGATGATGGGCGCTCCGACGTCGGGAATGATCTGTGGCAAGCGTGACTTGATTCACGCCTCGTACCTTCAAAACTGGGGTATCGGACGAGCCATGAAAGTCGGCAAGGAGGGCATCGCCGGATGCATGGCGGCAGTCGACCTCTGGTACGCGCGTGATCTGGACGCCGAGCGGCAGCGCTGGGACACGCTTGCGGGAATCCTTGGTCAGCAGCTGCAGGTTTGTCACACAGCCGGTGATCCCGTCGCCCATGTGGAAGTTCCACAAGGCGTTGGATTGACGGCTCGCCAAGTCGCTAACGTCTTGCGGGAGGGCGATCCGGCTGTTTGGGTGCGCGGCGCGAACGATGCCGCCGGCGGACGCAGGCTAGCGCTCACGCTCCGCGTCATGAATGAGGCCGATGCCGCGGCGATCGCCAGCGAGATCAAGCAGGTCTTTGATAACCCCAGGCCACCGGCCGACAACGTTCCGTTCCACGACCTCTACTGGTCGGAGAAGCGACTGATGAACTGGGGCCGCTAAGCGCGTTGCTTTTGCGGGCTAAGCACCCCAGGGTTCGATCTGCTTCAGCTTCTTCTTCTCAAGCTCGCGGTAACAGTCGGGCAGGTCGAACGTCTTAAGGACGTCAGGGACAAACGCCGATAGCGGCCAGAAGTATTGTTCCGACTCAGCCACATCGGCGTATGAGGTCAGGGCGTTCTTCAGCGTGACCTGGGCCACGGAACCGGAGAGTAGCGCCGCGAACGTAGCGGCGATGGCTCCCCAGCCCTTTCCCGCGAGATGAATCTCTTCGTGTCCGAAGCTTCCGAGCCAGTCGAGCACGCGCAACAGATCGTAGGTCTTTTGTCCGACGTAGGGGTAGTCGAGCATGACGGAGTGGATGGCGTAGAAGTAGTCGCTGCCGTAGGGGGTAAGGAAGCTATCGACGCCGCAAGTATCCGGCCGGGAATCACCGATCCCCCGCACGTCGCATGTAAAAAACGCGGATTGGGGTTCGGCGGCGAGCAGTTCGCGAACAAGCGGTTCTTCACGCAACTCGACATCAGCCGAATGATGAGAGACATAAAGCACGGCTCGCTTCGGTCCCTGTGGCGGCCGCGAGTAGTGGGGTTCCTCCGATAGCCGATAGACAAGCGCATGGACGCCGGGTTCGGTGTCCACCGCGTAGGAGATTGAGTTGGCTGTGGGGTACCCGCGTTGTTTGCGTGTTCGAAAGATTCGGTAATCAGGGACACCGCGTTCTTCCGGCATCTTGAGTGCCGCGCGAACCGCCCGCGCCAGTCGATCACCCCGCGGATTGCCGCGTGCTTGCGCCAGCGATTGCGACTTGGCTTTCGTGAACGAATAGATCGGGCGCGACTCCAAGGCGGCCACCTGTCCCCTGGGAGTACAGAGCAGCGTGGCATCTTCCTCCAGTGTGAGCGCCGGTTCCGTTTGGGCGTCAGAGATCTTGGTGACGCCGTTGAACCAGCGGTACATCGCTTCGCGATTCTCTTGCGAGTAGCCGTGATACGTCGAGCCGCGGAAGCGCGCAATGTTGTCTTCGGCGCCGAGCAGCTTGTAGAGGCGCTGCAGGCGCAGGTAAGCCTCTTCGTTGCCGCGGGCATCGAAATAGTCCTTTTCCTTGCCCAGCACGATGATGGGCTTGGGCGCCATGGCGGTTAGGAAATCGTCGTGGTCGAGGCCCAATCCCAGCGCCCTCGGTGGGCATTGCTCGGTGTCAGCCGGTAGCTCGTTTTCAAGGTTACGGCGGAAGGTAGTGACGAAGCAGCTCGGGGCGGCCATCGTCCAGCGTGGTTCAACACCGCAAAGCCATGTCGTCATCGTGCCACCGCCCGAGTTGCCGGTCACGCCGACGTGTTTGGGATCGACCTCTTCGCGACTCAACAGGTAGTCCAGCGCCCGGATACCGTCCCAGGCGCGCCAGGTGCCAACGAATTCGCCAACAAGAAATTGCTGATTCCCCGCGTGGAGATGCTCGCCGGTACCGACGCCGACACGCGGTTCTAGATTGGCGTCGGTGTATTGCAGGCGTTCACCTTGTCCGATCGGATCGTAGAGCAGAACAACATAGCCCATCCGCGCCAGCCCTTGCGCGAAAGACTGGTAGGCTTTCTCACCCTTGCCGGTGACCGAGTGGCCGCAGGTGCCTACGACAGCAGGTAACGGGAAGTTTCTACCTTTGGGAACGTAAAGGTTCGCGGTGACCAGGAAGTTTGGACGGCTCTCGAAAATGACTTTCTCGATCTTGTACGCGTCTCGATCAACGACGCCCGTGATGCGGGAATTGAGCGGCGTGCGTTCCGGCAGCGGGCCGAAGCACTGGCGAACCTTCTCTCGCGTCGCGCGGACGTACGCCTCGGCGTCGGCCTTGGTGCTAAGGCTGTTCTTGACCTCAAGAGAGCGCTTCTCGATTTCGCGAACACGGTCAACAAAATACTCCTGAACCATGCGCGGAAAGCGGTTCCAGGGCTCGATAGCGGGGGTATCCGGGGCGGCTATCGCCCGCCGCAGGGCTGTGCTGAACGTCGAAAGCCCGAGTCCGCAGACGCTGGCGGTGCGCAGCAGATCGCGGCGGTTGATGGCGAGGGGATTTTGCGGCATAGTGGGCCTCATTGATGGAGCTCGATCAGGATAGCATCGCACGCCAGTGCGAATCTGGCGCAATCGGACTACGATAGGCCGGTTAAGGTTGAGGTATGAATACTTCCTGGATTGCCCAAAAAGTTATTGCATGTCTCCTGCCCCTTCTTGCCGGCGCCAGCTTGTCAGGCTTTGAGATCACATCGGGCCTGGTGGACCACCAGGTGTTGCAGCGGGCCCCGGACGGGACGGCGGCGGTCACCGTCACGGGTAAGGCTGAACGTCCGGGAACGCTGCGGGTGCGTATCACGAGAAGTGAGCACGGTCTGCGGCTGGCGGGTTTTGCCGACAAGGAGGTCGCGCGGGTTCAAACCAGTGAATGGACGGCGCGGATCGCTGGCCTGCCCACCGGCGGCCCCTTTCGGATCGAGTTCATTCTCGCCGGCGAGACAGGACAGGAAGCCGTGGTGGTCGACGACATATTGGTCGGTGATTTGTGGATACTCGCCGGCCAATCGAATATGGTCGGCCGGGCCGAGCTTAAGAATGTCGAGCAGCCGGATGAGCTGGTCCACGTGCTCAAACCGAAAAGCAGCGATTGGGATCTAGCGAAAGAGCCTATCCACGAGCGCGTCGAGCGGAACGATATGGTCATCGGCGCGGGACTTGGCCTGCCATTCGCGAAAGAGTTGGTGCGGCGCACGGGCGTACCTATCGGGCTGATCCCCACGGCGGTAGGCGGAACGTCGCTTTGGCAGTGGGACCCGGCTCTCAAGACGAAGGGTCGCGAATCACTTTATGGGAACATGCTCATGCAGTTCGAGGCTGCGGGTGGACACGTGCGCGGCATGCTCTGGTATCAGGGTGAGGCCGATGCGCAGCCGGACCGGATCGGCGAATACCTCGAACGATTCCGCGACTTCGTGGCGGCTGTTCGTTCGGACTTGCGAAGCCCGGACCTGCCTATTCACACCGCGCAGCTTGGCCGCTACGTAATCACGCCCAGCGGTCGTACCGACAGCACATGGAGCGCGATGCGCCAGATCCAGCGGCGGGCGGCGCACGAGATCGCAAACGTCAGCGTTGTTTCGGGCGTCGACTTGGGCCTCGTTGATCTCATTCACGTTGACACTGAAGGCCAGAAAACTCTCGGGATGCGATTCGCGAAGCAGGTTTGCGGCGATCTTTACTCCGAGGCACGCTCGTGCGAAGATTTGAAATCCGGACCGGACGTTGAAAGCGTCCGGTGGGACGGCCCGTTCCGTTTGCGCGTGAGGTTCTCGGGAATAAACGGAAGTTTACGAGCGCCGGGGCGAGTGCTGGGGTTCGATGTCAGAAATGCCGAGGGAGGCTACCAGCGCTTGGTGTTTCGAGCAGAGGTTGCCGAAGAGGGCGACGAAGTTGTACTCCATCTCGCACGCCGTGAGGAATTGCCGCAACCGGCTTTCCTTTGGTACGGCTATGGGATGGATTCCGCAGCCAATCTTGTCGATGCCGAGGGCTTGGCGGCACCCGCGTTCGGGCCGATCGCTTTGCCTGCCCGGCCCGCGCTTCCGTCAGCTCGATAGCCTATTTGCCGGGCACCTTATTGCCCGCGATGTAGACACTGTCTATGGTGCGGGTATTCTTGATGTCCGCCAGCGGGTCGGCATTGAGGACAACCATATCCGCCCATTTCCCCTGAGCAAGTGTGCCGACACGGTGCAGGCTCAAGCAGTCAGCCGCCTGACCGGTAGCCGACATGATGGCCTGTATTGGAGTCAGTCCAGCCTTCACCATCAGCTCCAGCTCCATGTGTTCGAAGTAGCCTTGAAAGCGGGCGGGCGGGCCGCTGTCAGTGCCGAACGCGATCGTCACACCGTTGTCCGCTAGCTTCTTCAGGTTGGCGGACGCCATTTCCAGCGCCTCCTTATACTGCTGCGCGCTCTTGCTTTCCTGGATGCCCTTCTGCCGTGCAGGGTCCTTGAGTTGTTCGAGTACGGCCGGATCGGCCTCTTTCAAGAAGAACGGATCCTTGAAAAAATCAGGCTCGCTCTCATAGACGAACGCGGAAACCTCGCGCGTCAGGGTCGGGCACAGACAGATCTCATTCGAGACGAGCGCATCGATGAGTTCTTGGTCGACCGCCTGGTCGCGGACACTATGGACGATGAAATCGACTTCCTTTTCGATCAAGTCCTTGGCGTCAGCGAGGTAGTAGAGGTGAGCGGCGACGCGAAGGCCTTTGGCGTGGGCTCGTTGAATAACGGCTTGGTAGATATTGGCCGGCATTTTACGGCCAGAGCCCAGATTGTCGTCGACGCGGATCTTGATCCAGTCGGCTTTCGCGGCGACGTTCTCATCGACCACCTTCGTAGCGCCGGCTGGAGTCGCTCCCTCAACGACGGCGCCGGCGACATAGATGCGGGCGCGGTCGAGCATGGCGGTGTCTTGCGCGTCGCGCAGTTCAATGGCCTCGGGGCCGTCGCCTCCCAGGCTGATGACGGTGGTAACACCGTAGCGGGCGTAGAGTTGAAGTTGCGAGAGGACGTTCTCTTTCGTATAGACTTCCGGTCCGCTCACGAGTCCGCGTGTCTGGCCGACGTGACCATGGGTGTTGATGAGGCCGGGGATAATTGTTTTCCCGGTAACGTCCACCTGAGCGGCGGTACGCGGCGGGGGCATGTCGGCGCGGGAGCCGAGTGCTTCGATACGTCCGTCGCGAACGACGAGAACGGCATCTTCGACAGGGGGATTGCCGGTCCCGTCGATGACGGTGGCGCCGACATAAGCGTAGAGTCCCGCTTCGGGTTCGGGCGGCGGTCCGCCGCACTGGGCAATGAGAATCGTGATGCTGAGGATGATGAGAAGTCGAGTCGGGCGCATGTTGGCCTCCTGGCAGGGAACGGTACCACAGCGTGAGTCGTTTTGGAAAGATGAGAGTTGTCCAATGCAAGATGATCCTGAAAGGAGGGAGTGTTTCCAATACAAGATGATCCTGAAG